>NC_007516.1:941497-1255329 GCF_000012625.1 Synechococcus sp. CC9605
TCGTGGCCAACGTGCTCACCATTGATCGGATGAGCGCCTTGCAGTCCAGAAAAGTGAAAACGATCAGCACGGCCGATGACGATGTGGAGCTGACCGATGAAGAGCAGGTGTTGCTGGATCAGGCCTCCGGCAAGGTTCTCCTGTTCCAGCTCGCTGGTCCGATGATCTTCGGCGTGGCCAAGGCCATCTCGCGTGAGCACAACGCCATCGGCAATTGTCAGGCGGTGGTCTTCGACCTCTCAGAGGTGTCCCACTTGGGGGTGACCGCTGCGATTGCCCTCGAGAATGCCGTGAAGGAAGCGATTGAAGAAGGACGCCAGGTGTTCATGGTCGGTGCAACGGGCAGCACGGAGAAGCGTCTTCAGAAGCTGAAACTGTTGGAACGGCTCCCCCAAAGCCACATCACCGGTGATCGCCTCGATGCCCTGCGCCTTGCCGTGAACGGTATGCCGCTGAATGTCTGATCAGATCTCGATCATCGCTCCAGATGATTGGCACGTGCATCTCCGCGATGGAGAGATGCTGAACCAGGTCGTGGCCCATACAGCCCGCCGTTTTCAGCGAGCCATCGTGATGCCCAACCTGCGTCCCCCGGTGACCACCGTGGCGGCTGCACAGGCCTACCGCGATCGCATTCAGGCGGCGTGCCCCGCTGATCTGGAGTTCACCCCTCTGATGACGGCGTACCTCACTGATTCGATCGCTCCTGCCGAGCTGGAGACGGGTTTTCGAGAGGGTGTTTTCGCTGCCGCCAAGCTTTATCCCGCCAACGCCACCACCAATTCCGCCGCAGGGGTGACGGACTTGCTGCAGATCGATCCTGTGCTGGAAACGATGGCTCGGATCGGCATGCCCTTGCTGATCCATGGTGAAGTCACGGATCCCGAGATCGACATCTTCGACCGTGAGGCAGCGTTCATCGAACGCCATCTGGAACCGCTGCGGGAGCGTCATCCCGAGCTGAAGGTTGTGTTAGAGCACATCACCACTGAACAGGCGGTGCAGTACGTCAGCTCAGCGGACCGTCATCTTGCCGCCACCATCACCCCCCACCATCTGCACATCAATCGCAACGCGATGTTCGCCGGTGGGTTGCGCAGTGATTTCTATTGCCTCCCCGTGGCCAAGCGGGAATGCCACCGTCAAGCCCTGCGCCGGGCGGCCACCAGCGGTGACCCAAGCTTCTTTCTCGGCACCGACACGGCACCTCACGAACGGTCATCCAAGGAAAGTGCCTGCGGTTGCGCCGGCATCTTTAATGCGCCCTTCGCCTTGGAGAGTTATGCACAGGTTTTTGATCAGGAGGGCGCTCTGGAGCATTTCGAAGCCTTCACCAGCCTGAATGGGCCGGCTTTCTACAAGCTTCCAGCCAACACCCATCGCATCACGTTGCAACGGCGTGATCATCTCGTGCCGGAACTTGTGAATGGACTGGTTCCTTTCCATGCTGGAGAGATCCTGTCCTGGGCCGTTGCCAATGCACCTGATCAAGTTCAGCTCTGAAGATTGCGGCACCTGTCACCGCATGAGTCACTACGACGGCAAGGTGGCCGAGGAACTCGGCTGCAGCTTTATCTCCGTGATGCTGCAGGACACGGAGATGTATCGCAAATACCGGAAGATCCTGCTCAAGCAGTACCCCAACAAGGAGGGCATGGGCTGGCCCACCTACCTGTTGGTGAACGATCCCGATGGAGATTTTTCAATCGAGGGAGAACTGAAGGGCGGCTTGCCCAAGGGAGACTTCCGCACCAAGCTCGCTGAGTTGCTGCCGTCCTGACGCCTGGTGGTGGGGGCAGGGGGACTTGAACCCCCACAGGCCTTTCGGCCCAAGCGATTTTAAGTCGCGTGCGTCTACCGATTCCGCCATGCCCCCGCCAGAACATCTTAGATTTACCTCCAGCTGTCCTCAGGCCTTGGACCTTTCGTCCCTGCTTTCTCAAATCCCACAGGACACGTTGTTGGTTCTATTGGCCTACACCGTTCTGGGCGGCCTGTACCTCGTTGTCGTTCCCCTCGCCCTGTACGCGTGGATGAACCAGCGCTGGCATCGCATGGGCAAACTGGAGCGTCTGGGGATTTATGGCATGGTCTTCTTCTTTTTCCCTGGGATGATCCTGTTTGCCCCCTTCCTCAACTTCCGGCTGAGCGGACAGGGAGACGTCTGACTTGACGCGTGGAAAAGTTCTTCTGATCGGACTAGTAGTCCTCCTGCTTGGAGGACTTGGTCAGGTTGGCTTTCAGGCTGCGGGCTTTGAAGGCTTCACGGCAGGGATTGCTGCGGAGGCCCTGCTGGTTGTGATTGTGGTGGTGTGGACAAGTTCCTACCTGTTTCGTGTGGTCACCGGTCAGATGACCTACATGGATCAGCGGCGTCGTTACCGCGAGGTGTACGACAAACAGGAAGCTGAAGCGCTTCAAGCCTGTTTTGATGCTCTTCCCGAGGAGGAACAGCAGGCGCTGCTGCGCAAAATTGGGGCTGATCGCTTGGGTCCCACAGACGGTGAGGCCCCCGTCGACTCATAGGCTTTCGAAGTTTGTTCCTGGTCGGTTGACCGAGATGCCCAATCAGCAGTCCTCTTCCATCGCCCAGCGCTTTGAGCAGCTGAAGCAGGACGGTCGCCTTGCCTTGATGCCATTCCTGATGGCTGGCGATCCTGATCTCGCGGTCACCGCTGATGTGCTTCTCAGTCTGCAAATGGCAGGGGCCGACATGGTGGAACTGGGGATGCCGTACAGCGACCCGCTCGCGGATGGGCCGGTCATTCAGGCCGCTGCGTCCCGTGCCCTTGCTGCCGGAACCACGCCAACGGGCGTGCTGGACATGCTGCAGTCGTTGAAGGGTCAGCTGCAGATCCCGGTGATCCTGTTCACGTATTCCAATCCACTGCTCAATGTGGGGATGGAGGCGTTCTGCCAGTCTGCAGCGGAGGCTGGTGCGGCGGGTTTGGTGGTGCCTGATCTCCCCCTCGAGGAGGCCGAGCGGTTGTCAACCATCGCCGAGCGTCATGGCTTGGATTTGGTGCTCTTGGTTGCACCCACCACTCCTCAAGATCGGATGGGTCGGATTGCCAAATGCAGCCGTGGTTTCACCTATCTGGTGAGTGTCACTGGCGTCACCGGTGAGCGAGCTCAGATGGAAAGCAGGGTTGAAGGTTTGGTGCAGCAACTCAAACAAACCTCTCCGGTTCCTGTTGCGGTTGGTTTCGGTATCTCTGGGGCGGAGCAGGTGCGACAGGTTCGGGGCTGGGGTTCCGATGGAGCGATTGTGGGCAGCGCGCTCGTGAAGCGGATGGCTGCAGCATCGCCAGGAGAAATTGCACAGGAAGCTGGTCGTTTTTGCGCTGAGCTGCGTGCCGCGGCGGATCAGCCTTAACGGCTGCCATTCGGTTAGGGCACGAACCAGAGCATGAAAAAACCCCAGCTAAGGCCGGGGTTCATCGATTACGGTTTGATTCACTCCTCGTCTTCGTCACTGCCACCAACAGGTGTCAGACGAATTTGTTTGCGCCCCAGTTTGATTTCAAATTCATCTCCAGGCTTCAGGTCGAGCAGAGCCGTATAAGCCTTGCCGATCAGCAGATTGCCGTTGCCTTGAACGGTGGCCACGTAGCTGAGTTTGCGGCCTCCTTTGCCCACGCCGCCAACACCACCCATGCCAAGACTCACGCCTTTGGCTTCCAGTAGTGCCTCATAAAAAGCGGTGAAATTCAAACGCTCGCCACCATCTTTTTTATCGGAGACATAGCCACAGGCACGAACAAGATCAGACTTGCTGACGTCACCTAGGTCTTTGACTTTATTGAGAAGGTCGCTCCCAGTGAGCATCGCTTTCGAGAGAAATCAACCTTCACAACATAGCGTTTGTGCAAGTCGTTATGCCATCATTTTTCTTTGAAAAGTTCTTCGGTATTTCATCCTTCGCTATGGCACGTTTCGTCTTGTGGGGCACTTACTGCACGGATGCTCTTGTGAAGCGTGCTCCTTATCGTGATGAACATCTTGCTCGCCTTCAGGGCTTGAAAGATCAGGGAACGCTGGTCACGCTCGGACCCACTGAGGGAAGCACCCATGTTTTCGGGATCTTCGAGGCCGACAGCCTCTACGTCGTTCGCATGCTGGTTGAGGACGACGTTTATTGGAAGCAGGGAATCTGGACGGCGCTCGAGGTTTATCCCTGGGTCCAGGCGTTCTGAGCCTGCATGAGCACCCATTCCGCCACAAGCTGATCTCCCTCGCTCCCGAGAACGTCGGCGTAACCACTCATCTGGCCTCGGCCTTCCCGGGCGATGGCTGCGATGGCGTCCACCGTTGCGATCTGCTCACGCTCGAGGGTCTTCAGCTTCAGGTTTTTCCCTCGGCGAATGATGTTGCCGCCGTTGATGTGGCATCCGGCGCAGTGCTGTTCGAACAACAGAGCGCCGGTGCTGGCATCCCGCCCGGCGGCCAGCGAAGCACCGCCTGATCCAAGGCTCAGCAGCAGCACAAGAAACGCACCAATGCAGCAGCGAAGGATGGAGCTCAGCACAGGGACGGTGTGGCTTGAATCAGTCTGCTTGAGCAGGTGATGCCTCCTTCTGGAACCGCTGGATCAGTTCATCGGGAGAGCGGTAATCCTTCGGAAGCGAGGTGTGCAATCTGTTTAGGTAATCCCAGCAGACCGTCCGGCGAATGGCGTTGAGATCGCGTCCATCGGCCACAAGGCGACGCAGGGCTTGGCAGTAGCTCGAGAATCCAGCCTCCAGATCTCCGATGGTGAGTGCCTTGGTTGCGGACGGCATGAAACAGAAGGTCAGGATCTTCTAACTTTTGCGTCGATCTCCTGATTGGTCTGTTGTCAGGATCACTGTTGGAGCTGTGCGGTGGCCCCATGGCGGAACAGGATCTGATCCGTTTCCTCAACAAGATCTCCCAACTTCAGGTCCTTGCGGAGCGTGTGCGGAACGACTCCAGCAGCCGTGAACAGCTGGCGGCCTGTGCGGACCACAATCAGGTTGTACAGCTGGCCAGGTCCTGGGGGTTCGACATCGGTCGGCGCTGGGGTGAGCGTGACCATGGGCCTGGGGGAGAAGCCAACCTGCTGGCGACTCCGTGCCCTCCCCCCGGTGAAGAATCAACGCGCGTGTTGGCGTCTGCTGAGATGTGGAGATTGCTGCTGATTGCGTCCAACGGCTACCGGTCCCCCGATGACGCATGGATGGACCAGTCCGATCACGAATGGGTGCTTGTGCTGCGGGGCAGCGCCTGTGTTGCGCTGCAGAACCCCGATCGGATCGTCGATCTCAGCCCTGGGGATCATCTTCTGCTTCCGCCACATCAGCTCCACAGGGTGGAGCGCACCGAGCCTGCGCCTGGAACCCTCTGGTTGGCCTTGCACTGGGATGCGGCTTGAACCTGCTGCAGTGGCACGCCTCTCCCACGATGGCTCGTGCAGCCCCGACAAAGCAATGAGCACGACAGCTGATTGCCGTTGGCTTCATCGCGGACGAGAGTGTGTGCATCGAGATCGGAGGAGCCGATGACGGCCGACACTCCACCTGAGCAAATCCCGGAAGCAGACTGACTTCCTGGCCCCTGCTCCAACAGTTTCCACCCATTCGTAAGCTATTCGTCCGGCGCGACAACGAAGAGCGTCGAGCCAGTCGACTTTCCTCTGCATCGTTCGTAGGTGCCCTGCAGGAGAGCCGCTTCACACCTGGACCCGATGGCCCCAGGGTGCCTTAAGCCAGGCGCTTCGACCTTCCTGTATCAGTTCCATCGCTGGAGGAGACTTTCCGAGGCATCAGACACTGAAGTTGAGGTCGATTGCCATGCGCAAACGAGCGAGTTAGGCCGTCTTTCCATCGGGAAGGGCGGCCTTCCTCTTTGCTCATCAACCGTCAGTCCTCGAAATCAAGCTTGGTGGCCGATCCACCACGGCCCAGACGTTCGCGGGAGGGAGTGGCATTGGCTCGCTTGACCAACCAGTAAGCAGCCGACAGTGAGACGACTGCGATCCCAAGGCCCACCAGAAGCTGGGGTTTGTTTTCAGCACCGGAAGGCAACACGATCACCTTACGAGCCACTGCCGTAAGTGCTGTAACCAGAACCAGTTCGATTTGCACCACATGGCGCCTTAGGTAACTGGTGATGTTTTGCAGCACCTCCAGAGCGATCAACACGGTGAGCAGATCGCCAAGGATCTTGATCAGATCGTCACCCAACCACGTTGCCGCAGTTCCGGTCAGCAACTTCGAGCCCAAGGAAATGATCAGCTGGATGATGGCGGCGCTGATCACAGCAGCTGTGATCAGGGTGAGCAGCCGAGCAACCTCCCGCTCGCCAGCATCAACGAAACCGAGGAAACTTCTCTTGGATCGATTGGGTCCGCTCACGATGTTCAATCGTTGAAAGGGTTGTAGTAAGGGCGAGCTTTGGTGTCGCTGGCTGGATTCACCACCTTGGTGTCACAGGTGACCGAGCCGTCTTCTGCGGTGACGCAATCGGCCTCAATTTTGCTGTCTTTGCCCGTGGTACTTCCCGGCCCCCGCAGCCATCCCTCGGTTTGGGCGAGGGCGGGGGATGCGCCGAACACCGACATCATCAACAGGAGGGAGGCGCTGAGGAGTTGAGTGGGCGTCATTGCGGCATTGACTGAGCCACCACTTTGCCGGTGAAGTCCCCTAGTCGGTGCAGTCGTCTCGAATTTCCTGCAAAAGCAGATCAAGTTGACCGAACGGATCATCCTCCGCTGTGGCACCACCAGCACTGTCGTTTGCAGGCTGGCCATGCCATTCGGCTTCAACGCTGCAAAGCCGATCAGCCAGTCCGGCAAGACCTCGCAGTTTGTGTTCGCGCTCCAGCACCTCCAGCAGGGCGGGCATTCGGGTCGAGACCGCACGCAGGTTGCGACGCAGGTCGGCCTGTGTGCGCCCTTGCTGCTTCAACCAATCCTTCAGTAGCAGAGTCAGATCCGCTTCAAATTGAGGGGTCCAGCCAGACATTGATCAGCGATTCAGTTCAGCGGTTCAGTTCTGCGATTCAGTGCGTCAGGGGAAACCAGCGATCCAGTTTGCGGCGAGCTCGCATCCGGATTGCCGGTGTGACGTGATTGCTCCACAAACCCACCATGGCCGTAAGCGCCACAAGATCATCACTGAAACCGGCCACCGGCAGCAGGTCGGGAATCAGGTCGGCGGGCATCAGCAGATAGCTCAGGGCCGCCAGCATGGTTAGCCGAGCGGCTGAAGGCGTCTCGGGGTCAAGCATCAACTCCAGGGCTTCCAGGGCTGGGGCGGCGAGACCTCGGCCGGCCCGCTGCAGCAGGCGCCGCAGCAGGCTTTCATCGATCATCTCCCGTTCAAGCACGTTGGCTTCAACGGTGGTACGCGCAGCATGGTCAGTCATGCGGAGGGGGCCGATTGATCCCACTCTCTCCAGTCCCTAAACAAGACGCCAGCGGGACAAGCCGAAGTTCAGAGTGTGGATTCCACGAGTCCGCTCTGAATGCCTGTCTTGCGCAGTTTGCGCAGGGCCCGCTGCACCACCTGACGGCAATACTCACGGGAACAGTTCATATGGCGAGCCACTTCGGCGAGGGTGCGCCATTCGTTGGTGCCATCCAGCCCAAAGCGCAAGGTCACAACGGTGTGCTCTTTCGGGGTGAGATTGGCTTTGGCCAGCAAGGACCAGACCGACGCGGTGCGCTCGGCGATCTCGGCCCGTTCCATCGGCGGCAGCTCATCGCTTGGCAGCACGTCCACCAGCTCTGAGGGATCGGATTTCGATTTCACAACCCCCTGCAGGCTCACGGTGACGCTGCGCAGTTCACAGGCCAGCAGATCCTCCACCTCAGCGATGGGGATCTCCATGAACTCCGCCAGCTGCTCACCGCTCGGGCTAAGGCCGTTGCGCTGCATCAGGCGTGCCTTGGCGGCCCGCAATTTTGTGAGTTTTTCGTTCACATTCACAGGAATGCGAATCGTGCGGCTTTGGGTGGAGAGTGCTCGGTTCAGGCCCTGCCGAATCCACCAATAGGCGTAAGTGGAGAAACGATGGCCGCGGGTGGGGTCGTATTTCTCGACGGCACGGGTCAGGCCAAGGGTTCCCTCCTGAATCAGATCAAGCAGATCCAGGCCCTTGCCCTGATAACGCTTTGCCAGATTGACAACCAGGCGAAGGTTGGACGTAATCATCTGATTCTTGGCCCGTTCGCCACGGCGAATTACACCTTTTTCTTCATCGCTGTACTCACAGGCCGGACCACTCCCGCCAGCCAGATGACAGCGTTCTGTGATGGCGACCATCGCCTGAACCTTTCTCCCCATCATAAGTTCCTGCTCTGGAGTGAGCAGTTGATGGCGACCAATTTCGCCGAGAAAAGCACTCAGAGAACTCGTCATCATGACGATACGGCTGAGTTGAACCTAGAACCAAAGTGTTTTTTTCTGGCGGTCATAATAAAGACTCCCGAATTAATACTTTGTGCGCTATTTCACTCTTTCTTCCTGTTGGTGAAGTGAATCTTTCATTGTTAATTCAATTGGGTGGCTAAGGTCGCCGCACCTCCTGTTGCTACGCCCATGCCCCTGGCCGTCGCTCTCACGTCCGACATCGCCAAAAACGCAGGCGTTGCCTACGTTCACTACCTCAGTTTCATGCTCTGCTTCGGCGCTCTGGTGCTGGAGCGGAAGCTGATCAAAGCTGATCCGAATCGCCAGGAAGCCACGGCGATGGTGATCACCGACATTGTTTATGGCATTGCCGCCCTTGCTCTTCTCGTCAGTGGAATCCTGCGGGTCATCCACTTCGGCCAAGGGGCTGAGTTCTACACCCAGAATCCGCTGTTCTGGTGGAAGGTTGGTTTGTACCTCTCCGTGGGGGGGCTGTCGCTCTATCCCACGATCACCTACATCCTCTGGGCGATTCCGCTGCGCAAGGGTGAGCTGCCGAAGGTGAGCGAAGCCCTCGCCAAGCGTCTGGCCTGGATCATCAATATTGAATTGGTGGGCTTCGCCAGCATTCCGTTGATGGCGACCCTGATGGCCCGCGGTGTTGGTCTCCCAGCCGCCTGATGCAGCCCGAGCTCTGTCCTCCACAACAGCAGGTTCGAACGCTGCAGGTGGCTTTGGAGCAGCAGGCTTCTGGCCAGAGACCCGGCTATGCCTCCTCCATCGCCACCACCTCCCTGGGCCCGCCCGTGTTGAAGCACTGGTGCGTCTGGGTTCAGCCCGCCGCCGCCACGCCGGCCAACCGCTGGGACCAACGCTGGCTTGATCAGGTGTCCTCGGCGCTGACCACCTGGGGTGAACTGGTTCCGTTCACGCTGGTGGACAGTCCGGACCAAGCCAACGTGTTGATTCACCGGCAGCGTCCGGCTCGCCGGCAGGTGGCTGGAGTGTGGCGCGCTAGCAACGGACGCACACAGCTTCAGGCTGTGGATGTGCAGCGCCAGGGCCGCCGAAGGCTTGAACCCCTGGTGAAGGTGATGGTGTCACCAGGGCTGCGCGCTGAAGTACTGCAGGCCACAGCTCTGCATGAACTGGGTCATGCCTTTGGCCTCTGGGGCCACAGTTCTGTTCCCACTGATGTTCTGGCGATCAGCCAAGGCGAACATCCGGTCTTGGTGCCATCCCAGAGGGATCGCTTCACGCTGGCGTGGGTGATGCAGCAGCCCACCCGCTTCGGTTCGACGATTCAACAGCCCAGCGATCCGGTCAAATCTGAATCACCGGAGTGACGTCACCATTCGTGCGCGGCATGCTGCCGGCAGTCGTGATTGATCGATGCAGCTGATCCGTTCCCTGGCACTGGCTGGTTTGCTGGTGAGCCTGGTGGGTTGTCGTTCCAACAACAGCCTGCCCCAGCAGGAACCTCAGGTTCGGGAACCGATTCGGATTCAGCTGGACGGCAGCAATCCAGCAGCCAGTGAAGGTGTGTTGGATCGTGCTGAGGGACCTTTGCGGTTCAGCGTTGGCCATGGTCGCCATGGCATCGGCTGTGAAGGCACCACCTTCGAAGAGGGCGTCACCCCGCTCGGAACGTTTCAGGTCAACGCCATCCTCAGCATCGACCGCTTCGAGATGGATCCAGCACTGGTGAAGCAGTCTGGAAAATCGGAAGAGGAACTGCGCGAGAGCCTCTTCACCAACATGAACTCCATCGACTTCAAGGGTGACGGGGAAACCGGGGAATACGGCAACGGTTACATCAGCCTGGCTCCTGTGCCTGCCACAGAGCAGCCCTTCCGTTTCAACACCTACGACGGCGTCTTCCGCTGGTACAGCTTCGCCATTCACGGCACCAATGACGAGAGCCGGATCGGCAAGGCGGTGACTGGCGGGTGCATCAATGCCGGAAAGCTCACCTTGGGGGTCTTGTTGGACACCTTGGAGCTTGGCGATGAGGTTGTGATCAGCAGCGACAGCCCCTGCCTGCCTTAGTGCCGGCGCGGGGCGCCCCGTCGTGCGGCCAGCACTTCCTGCACCTGCCGCCAGCTGACGCCGTGATGGGCCAGGGCCACCTGCATGTGGAAGACGATGTCCGCAGCCTCGCCGGCGATCTCGGCAGCGTTGTCGTCTTTGCAGGCCATCACGAATTCAGCACTCTCCTCCCCGATTTTCTTGAGGATGCTGTTGTCTCCCCCCGCCAGCAGCTTGTTGGTGTAGCTGCCCTCTTCCGGTTGCTCGCGTCTGCCTTCGATCACCCGGAACAGTTCGGTGCAGGCATCCGTTGGCGGCGCTAAAGCCTCGGCTCCACCGCCCGTTCGGGCATCGCTGTTTTCGTAGAAACAGCTGCGGGAGCCGGTGTGGCAGGCCACATCCCCAGCCTGCTCCACGGTCACCAGCAGCACGTCGGCATCACAGTCGTAGCGGATCTCCCGCATCGTCTGGATGTGACCGCTTGTGGCCCCCTTGTGCCAAAGCTCCTGGCGTGATCGGCTCCAGTAATGCACCTCACCGCTGCGCAGGGTGGCTTCAATCGCGTCCCGGTTCATCCAGGCCACCATCAGCACCGCACCGTCCAGCCAGTCCTGGGCCACAGCTGGAATCAGCCCCGCTTCGTTAAAACGGAGTTGGTCAATGAAGGCGGGGCTGAGGGGCTGCATCAGGCCTCGGATATTCGGGCAACGCCTGAATCTTCCCGCAGCGTGCTCCATTCCGCGTTTCACTCCTTGCTCGTTTCTCCGACCCCCTACAGCTGCAGCAAAGCCTTCAGCGGCTATCCCTGCTGTCACCGGCAGTGGCGCCACCAGGGCCATTGCCGCTTCGTGCATGGGTACAGCCGTTCATTCACGGTGCACTTCGCTGCAAGTTCGCTGGATAGCTGTGGCTTTGTTGTTGATTTTTCCAGCTTGCGGCCTTTGGAACAGCAACTCAGTCAGCAGTTCGATCACACCTTCCTGGTGAATGCCGATGACCCTTTGATGGAGGAATGGAAGCGTCTTGATCAACTTGGTGCACTTGATCTCCGGGTTATGGACAATGTCGGCATGGAGGCATCAGCTCTGTTGGTTTGGTCCTGGACGAATGCGTTGCTGCTGGAGCGGGATGGAGGGAGGACCTGCTGCTGGCTTGTGGAGGCCCGCGAAAACACTCGCAATGCTGCTAGTTACCACGCGATTCCTGATTGGTTTGGCTCGTCCTTCAGGGGATCATGACGAGGGGTTCAGGTTATCCATCGCGGAAACCCACGACCTGATCTTTGCTCGTTCTGATGCTTGGTTGCTGACTGCAGCTGGTCACCGAGCCCTAATGATGGATTCAAAGTTGGCTGAGTGATCACACCCTTCAGCAACTGCACAGCATCTGAAGCGGGTCTGGTCTTTCCTTGGCCTGGTTAAAGCAGGTTCGATGAGGTTTTTGTCATGACGATGTCTTTATGGCAACGCACTGCATTGGAGGCCTTCGGTACAGGCTTTCTTGCCTTCACGTTGGGTCGACTGGGCAGCAGCGAATTCAATGGTTTCGAACAGGCCATCGTGATCGGTCTATGTCTTGCGATGTTGATTCATCTCATGGGTCGTGCGACCGGCGCCCATTTCAACCCTGCCGTCACATTGCTCCTGAATGCGCAAAGGTTCGGCCGAGCAAGGCTCCTGTCACGGGGTTCTCTCCGTGAATCTGTCGCCTACATCTCAGCTCAGCTGCTGGGAGCCACCGTGGGGCTTGGGCTCAACCCCTTTGACAGGCCGATCAATGACTTTGCTCTCGATGCCTGGCTGCCGGAGTTTGTCTTCAGCTTCGTGCTGTTTGGGTTGATTCTGCGTTGGAGTAGCGAAGGTCGCATCTGTCCTGTGGCTCAGCCCTTGTCTGGCCTTGTGATCGGTAGTGGGTTGAGCGTGCTTGTGCTGCTGGGAGGTTTGACTGGATCCGGCATCTACAACCCAGCGATGGCAATCGCATTCGCTGTTAAAGGGATGGGTGGTTCAATCATTGCCATCGTGGATCAATTCCTGGCAGCCGGATTAATGCTGATGTTGTTGCCCTCTCGACCACAGTCATCCGATTGAGAGCTGCTCTCCATCGACGTCAACTGCGATGGCACTGTTCTCGCCCAGTCGCCCGGAAAGGATCAGCTTGGCAATGGGAGTCTCCAGTTCCCGTTGCACAGCCCGCTTCAGTGGTCGGGCCCCGTAGACGGGGTCATATCCGGCACTGGCAAGCCAGTCGGCAGCCCCATCGCTCAGGCTGAGCTCCAGCTTGCGCTCAGCCAGCCGCTGGCGCAGACGTTCCACCTGGAGGGTGACGATCTGGCGCAGTTCCGCCCGCCTGAGGCTGTGGAAGATGATCTGATCGTCGAGGCGATTGAGGAATTCCGGCCGGAAATGGGCCCTGAGAGCCTCATTCACCCGGCTTTCTGTTGCTCGATGCTGCTCGGGATCGCCGGCCAGCTCCAGGATCGACTGGCTGCCGATGTTGCTGGTGAGAATCAGCACGGTGTTGGTGAAGTCCACGGTGCGGCCCTGCCCATCGGTGACACGGCCGTCATCGAGGATCTGCAGCATTACGTTGAAGACATCCGGGTGGGCTTTCTCCACCTCGTCGAACAGGATCACGGCATAAGGCCGACGACGCACCGCTTCGGTGAGCTGGCCACCGGCCTCATACCCCACGTAGCCGGGAGGTGCCCCGATCAAACGGCTCACGGTGTGCTTCTCCATGTACTCCGACATGTCGATGCGCACCATGGCGTCGTCGCTGTCGAACAGCCGGTTGGCGAGCGCCTTGGAGAGTTCCGTCTTGCCCACACCGGTGGGGCCGAGGAACAGGAAGCTGGCGATCGGACGATTCGGGTCGCTCAGGCCAGCCCTGGAGCGTTGAATTGCATCCGCGACGGCGGTGACGGCCTTGTGCTGGCCGATCACCCGCTGATGCAGGTCATCCTCCAGCTGCAGCAGCTTCTCCATTTCGCTCTGCACCAGCCGCGCCACTGGGATTCCGGTCCACTTGGCGATCACCTCGGCGATGTCGTCTTCACTCACCTCTTCCCGCAGCAAGCCTTTCTCGCCAGGCTCCTCTGAGGCAATCTGGGTTTCCTGTTCGAGCAACTGCTTCTGCAGCGAGGCCAGGGTGCCGTATTCCAGTTCCGCCGCTTTGTTGAGGTCGTAGCTGCGTTTGGCCTGTTCCACCTGCAGCTGCACCCGTTCGATCTCTTCCTTGAGCGACGACAGCTCATCGATCGCGCCTTTCTCCTGCTGCCACTGGGCATTAAGGGAACTTTGCTGTTCGCCCAGGTCTGCCAGTTCCCGCTCGATCCGTTGCAGCCGCTCCTGGCTGGCACTGTCGGATTCACGGCCCAGGGAGAGCTTCTCCATCTCCAGCTGCAGGATCTTGCGATCGATTTCATCGATCTCCTCCGGTTTGGAGGTGATCTCCATTTTCAGGCGAGCAGCTGATTCATCCACCAGATCGATCGCTTTGTCCGGCAGAAAGCGGTCGGCGATGTAGCGGCTGCTCAACACAGCCGCTGCCACCAAGGCACTGTCGGCAATGCGCACACCGTGATGCACCTCATAACGCTCTTTCAGACCCCGCAGGATCGAAATCGTGTCTTCCACCGTGGGTTGATCCACCAGCACCTGCTGGAAGCGTCGCTCCAGGGCAGGATCTTTTTCGATGTGCTGGCGGTGCTCGTCGAGGGTGGTGGCGCCAATGCAGCGCAGTTCCCCCCGGGCCAGCATCGGCTTGAGCAGATTGCTGGCATCCATGGCTCCACCGGTGGCTCCAGCGCCCACCACCGTGTGGATTTCATCGATGAACAGCACGATCTGGCCTTCCGAGGCAGTGACCTCCTTGAGTACAGCTTTGAGCCGTTCCTCGAACTCACCGCGATATTTCGCACCGGCGATCAGGGCTCCCATGTCGAGGGCGATGAGCTGACGGTTCTGCAAGGCCTGGGGCACATCACCGTTGACGATGCGCTGCGCCAGTCCCTCAACAATGGCGGTCTTTCCCACCCCTGGTTCGCCGATCAGCACGGGGTTGTTTTTGGTGCGCCGGCTGAGGATCTGGATGGTGCGACGGATCTCCTCGTCGCGACCGATCACTGGGTCCAGCTTTCCGTCACGGGCGGCGGCCGTCAGGTCCCGTCCGTACTTCTCAAGCGATTCATAGGTCCCTTCCGGGTTTTGATCGGTCACCGTCTGGTTGCCTCGCACGGCTGTAATGGCTTCGTTGAGTTTGCTGGTGTCAACGCCCGCTTGGCTGAGCAGTTGCCTGCCGCAGCGTTGATCGTCGGCCAGGGCCAGCAACAGATGTTCGATGGCGATGTAGCTGTCACTGAATCCATCGCGGGCTGTTTCGGCGCGATCCAGGCAGCTGTTCAGGGAGCGTCCCAGAAACACCGATTCCGGTGGAGAGCCAAGACTGGGCTGCTGCCTGAGATGGCTGTCGATGGCCGCCTGGAAATTGCCAACATCGACCCCTGCTTTGCTGAGAATGCGTCCAGCCAGCCCGTTCTGCTGCAACAGCGCAAGCAGCAGATGCTCCGTTTCCAGTTGCTGATGCTTGGCGCTCTGCGCCAGTTGCTGGGCGGCGATGATGGCGGCCCAGGCTTGTTCTGTGAACTGTTCCGCCGTGGGTTGCATCTCGGATGCGTTTCAAACTGGGTTCACCGTATGGGGCTTGTTCCGTCTTCAGGGGGGGCAAACCGAAGCCTTGGGATCGGTCCTCACGCCAGGGGGCGGCAAACCGGGGTGTCTTTTTAGAGTCTGCCGAACTCCTGGATGCCCATGCCTGATCAGCCGCTGGTGGACTCCCTCGTGCAGCAGGGCTTGGCGCTGGCAGCAACGGCTGGCGGTGAGCTTGAACGCAGCTGTTGGATTGTGGTGCATGAGCACCACCATGGGGTGAAACCCACGGAGTACGACATCCGGGAAATCGACGAGGATCTCTATCTGGCTGTGTTGCAGGCGGCTCGTCAGTCGCAATAAGGGTTCTCAGGGAATCTGTTGTTCTCAGTATTTTCCTGTGCCGCAACTGGAAGACAGTGCACGAAGTTGAAACCTGCCCCGCTGTCGCAGCGTAATTACAGTCATGGGTATTCATTCCCATCGTGGAAGCTAAACCCACGGTGGTGTCAACGTTTTTATAGATTTTGGCTACGCAAATTTTGCGACTTCTCCAAACAGCTCAACTGGAGAAATCAGATCAGGTCGGTAGCACGAACTGTCTTTTTAATGCGCTTTTTAGATACCGTGGCCGCCCCATTATTGGTGGTGTGAGGGCTCACAGGCCCAACAGCACGTCCTTCTTTGTTACTCGCCAACCTGATCGCTCGGATCTAGACGGAGCCCCTCTTGATGCAGGCTTGGGCTCTTTTTTTGGCGAACGAAACCACCGGCCAAGCCGAATGATGGTGGTTCCGCGGCCCCAGAGGTGTCGGGCTGAAGCTCCTCTGTCAAAACCTGTCGGAGCAGGGCCTGAAGAATCAACTGCTATGCGAAGGTCGCATACCAGTACGCATAATTACTGTGCACTCTGTTAGGCCTGAGTCACGTCATGAGAGACGGCAGTCCCGGCACCGAACACCGGAACTTTTTTGGCGAATCCACGGCAGACCGTTGAAGTCTTGAGCATGGGTGCGGGGCGATAGGGATACCGCCCCACCCTCTTTTTTAGGTCAAGCGAAACAACCGGCGTGTCGACCGAGCAATTGATGGTTTCGCTACACCAATGGTCTGGCCGTCCATGGGGTACTTCCGGCATCACGCCTGCGAGCAAGCTCGCAACGTATCTGCAACTACTGGAAAGCAGTTTGACCTACATCGCTGAACTGGTAGCTCTCTCTGCGTAGGTCTTCCTCAAGCTTTTGCAGTTTTGCGGTCAACGCGGCAACTTCAGAGCTGTGACCAATGGACGAAAAGTAGGCAAGCCGATAAGCCTCCCACCGAAGACCGAACTCCAGCCTCTCAATCGGAGTTTTGGCTGCTCGCATCTCACTCCCTATCAACTATTGAAAAAACTAAAAAGAAGACATCAGTCGATGTAGGGAATGTGTCTGCGAACATTTAGTGATTACCGCCCGCCATCTTTTCTCGAGAGCAAGACGAGACTTGAGAGACTTCTATGCGAGATGATGGGGGAATCCTTAAGCAGGGAGTCATTGCTATCGCTATTGCCTCGTCCTGCCCGCTTAACGTCGGTGTTCTCGATAGTTCTGGTTGGTGGACTGACGAAGCTCTCGTTTTGGCCGTTAGGCCTCTTTCGGCGCACGAGCTACATCAGCTCACTCTTGGCTCTGAGCGAGAATGGCGTCATCACCAAGGTCATGACCTGAGGCACTGAGGCTTCGCACTCATGCACAATTTATGGTGCTATGTCGTGAAACCCAGTCAGAGATTGAGGTCTGACTACGACATCCGGGAAATCGACGAGGATCTCTATCTGGCTGTGTTGCAGTAGGCTCGTCAGTCGCAATAAGGGTTCTCAGGGAATCTGCTGTTCTCAGCTGGCTGCGGCTCTGCAGTCATGACAGGTGTCTAGACCCGGCCATCTGTTCATTTTCGACCCCCATAGGGGGGAGTTTGTGGCTTTGCGCTCTCGATGGAGGACCTGACATTGTCTGCGCAAAACTTGCAGAAAAGGTTTGAAAATCCATGCATTGTCCTCAAGAAATTGTCTTCTTTCTTGTTAGGAATAGCCAGCCAATAAGGCTTGATATGTAGACAACACCAATGATGAACAGATTCAAAGGCAGGAACAGGCCCCAGATGAAGCACACCCCCACTGCTATTACTCCTGCCCATCCCAAGCCCTTAGGCCAATCCATGGTTACCTCTTCTTCCGGTCGAAGAGCAGCCAAAGTGCAACGCTGGCAGCGAGTAGAACGATGATGTTTTGGTTGCTCAGGTAGTCAGGGGCATAAATCCTGAATGCACCAATGATTAGGAAGTCTGTAAATAAATACCAGCCGAGAGATTTGAAGTTGATGGTCATGCCTGATTTCAGGAGTATTCACCATCATTAAACTCGTCAATCAGACATTCAGCCTCAAGGTCACTGGAACAACCAAGTAGATGCTCGCATCTGATTTTGAGCCATCTAGACACCTGCAGCTGCTGGGATTGCGGGGTCTCATCCATGGTGATGAGCTTGAGATTCCTTCTCCAGTTCTGTTCCCAGTAGCTCATGGCAATAAGAGAGGGTTATCGAAAATATCTCTACCGGCGTTGGGGGTCTGTTGTGTAGGCAACAATTGGCTCTCCTGCCAATCTCTAAAGGCCATTCAGGGAGTCATCAACAGGTGCATAGAGATCAAATGAAGTCCCGTGCAAAACAGTTTTTTGCCAGAGCAGGATCAAAAAATTCGGTTTATCTCACCAGGGCTTGCATCACTGCCAGTATTCAAACCGTAGAATTGTGCTTCTCAAACTTTCTGCCATGCAAGGATTCCTCGTGGGATGAACTAATAGGAAATAAGCTGAAAATTTTTTCCAAGACATAAGAACGAAAGAAATCCTTCAGGTCTGAAAAGCTATTGCGATACGGAATGGGGTACAGAAGGGTGCTGATCACAGCAAAAATCATCACGTGGAAAAAATTGCCAGCGGGGTAATGACCAAGCTGAAATCCCAGCAGGCGGGCCTCGCTATTGACGCTGAAATCAAGTCCGAAATGATCGTGGAGTTTGTCGTGAAGCTCTGTACACTCTCCAATTCCTGGAATCCAGTTTCTTAGAAATTGCACATAGGGATCAGGACTTGATTCAGGCATTACCCCATGGGAGTTCAATCCATTGAACGGAGCCTGTTAATGCCTTGATGTAGCCGATTCATCCATTTGCTCCGCCGGTGCGCTATTAATCACAAATAAGCTGGATCATCACACCCAGCGCCACGTGTAGATGGATCTAGCTACCGGCAGATCAAGGACGCGCAGTATGGAAGCAAGACCCATCCCTTAATGGCACATAACGCTTCGTTGTCACTGGATAGCAATCACTAGCTGCCATGAAGCTGAAATCCTGCTGATCTGCGGTTTTCAATGCTGTGGGGGAGAAGTCTTCTGACCTCGATCCCCCTCCAGTCGTGGCGGCCGCTTTCGCTACCCGTCCCATAATCGAATCCTGAGACTCCAACTGACCCTGCATCCAGCTGTCGATCAATTTCGTAATAAGTGGTTGTTGCTTGCGCCTGTGTTCTTTTGGAGGCATTGGCTGGCGGATGTTGATGGGGCTTTGATGAGGGCTCACTGACCCGTCAGCACGTCATTGTTTTTCGCTTGCCAAACTGACCTCGAAAGAAAGGAGCCCTTGCTTGAGAGAAAAGGGGCTCTTTTTTTGGGCGAACGAAACCCCACCGGCAAGTGGGCCGAGCGATTGTGGTTCCGCTGCTCCGGATCAACTGCAAATCAACTGGAGCTTTTCTGTCGTAACCCTGCTTCGACAGGGCGTGACGCATCACCTGACACCTATTGAGAGAGGGATGTCCTGAATCGATGAAACAGAGATGCACAGCTGCTGCACGCATTTACCTTCCGGTTTCAATCTGATACTCATCTTCGGCATGTACTTCATCGAACGCCGAGGGGCCGACCGTCAATGGATCAGGGAACTGAACTTCAAAAATGAATTCAAGGCAGTGATCGGTGCTCGACGCAAGGCAATTTCAACCTTGGTTACCTATCGGGTCGTCCATGCGCTCTGGCCTAACCAAGTGGTCTGCTACGTGGATGGACCCGAGCTGGCCAAAGAGGTGGAAACAAAGGGGTGACCGCTCTGCAAAGCACACCCACCTAGAACCGAACTCATCTCGATGAGCTCAGGCTGAGGTGATGGGGCAAATTGATCCGATTTGCAGGATCGGCACACCGAGCTGAGTGAGGTGAGGCCTTCATCCGAACGACTGGTGACGCTTTGCCTCTCTTCTTTCTCTCACCACCGCAGGTTTCAACGGGCAAGCCAATGCACGAAACGGTATGTGTTGTCCATCAAGAATGAGTTCGCCGAGTGATTGAGCGTGGTGAAGGTGAATCTCCATCAGATCTCCTACCAACATCCTTGGTGTAACCAGACCTCATTGCAGGTCCAGTGTCATCTGCTGCTATTTCGCCTTTGCATCGCGACTTGCCTCATCGACAGCAGAGAACTGAGTGTTTCAACCCAACCCACCAAGCAGGTCTAAATGGATACGTCACCTCCCGGAGTTCTTGAGCCATCACAGGTGTACGACACCCCAACCTCCGTGGAATTCTTGATGGCTGCTTTGGTTCTGTCCTCGACCGCCTCAGTTATTGCAACTGTCTTTCGCGGCAGTTACTGATCACGGTGTGAAGGCCCCCTTTTTGTTGCATGTCTGGAGTCTGTGATGGATGGGCTTAACCATGGCTTCTCTGTATGCACAATTTATGGCGCCATCCTTAAAAACCATGTCAGGAACTGGGATGAATCGACGACATCCGGGAAATCGACGAGGATCTTGATCTGTTGTGTTGCAGGCGGCCAAGCAGGCCCAGTCCGCAGCTTGATCAGCCCTTGAGCAGCTCCCGCAGAAGTGCGCGGTGAATGTTTTCGGCTTCGATGCTCTCCCGCATTTCTTTGGGGAGGCGGGCCTCCAGGATGTCCTGTTTTTTCATCTCTGTGGCATAGCGGCTGCTGAACGCGCTGAAGCGAATGAGATAGGGCGTCGCCGTCTCTGGGTTGAAGGCAATCACCTCCAGGGCATGTTTGAAGTGGAGGTAGGACACGGTCCACTCCACCAGCTCGTCAAAACTCAGCAGGCCAAGCGGATTGTCAGGGAGTGTCATCGCTGCATCGCCCATGGCTTCAACCAAAACCCTCGGCCTTGGCCTGGGCCGTCAGGTCCTTCAACCGGCCGTTGAGCAGAACATCGCGTTCACGGTCTGCCCCCACATGGGGGGCGATCTCCACCCCAGCGCTCCGCATGGCCTGCATCGCTACTGCTTCCTGGGCTGAGCCCGTTTCACTGCCGAGGTACCGCTCCACGGCGGCAGCCCCTGGGGCGTCCGCGGCGAAGTACACCGTTCCAGGGCCTCGCCGCTCGATGGTTTGCTGCCGCTGCCGCCGGCGCTGCTGCACGCTTGCCCAGAGCCGTCCTTGATTGGCGGTCATGAAGGAGTTCAGATCGGCGGCGTCGGTGTCTTCAGCCAGGGCCATGCTGGTGCCGTCGATGAAATCACTGAGCAGGGTGACAACGGCCATCAGGTCTTTGGTGATTGCGGGGGTGTTGATTTGGAAAGTGTTGATTGGGAGGGATTTGATTGAAACGAGCTCTGGATCCGGCTGGTCTCGAACCAGCGGGTGATGGCTGATTCCCGGGCGTCGTCGCACAGATCCTGCTGGATCACCTCGAACCCGTGGCGGCGTGCCAGGGCCAAGAGTTGATCGTCATTACGGCATTGGGCCGCATCACGCCGCAAGCCCTGGTGGTGCTCCACAGCCCGCAGAAAATCCCGAAGAGCTTCACGACTCATCGCCTCGACCAGCCCAATTCGGCCCGTTGTTCAACGTAGGTGGCCACCGCCATGATCTCCTCATCACTCAGTGTGTCGGCATAGCTGGGCATGGCATTCAGCCCATCCTCGATCTCGTGCTCCAAGGCCTCCAGCGGGGAACTGGAATAGGCCTCCACATGGGCGTTCAAGTCGCTGATCTTTAGCGTTCGGTTGGCGCGGATTACATTGCCGCCCCCCATGTGACAGGCCGCACAGTTGCTGTTGAAAATCTGCTCACCTCGCTCCAAGGCGGAGCTTTTGAGAGCGTCAATTGCCATCGCTGGAGCAGACAGCAGACATGTCGCGCCAACGATCAACAGCATTGTCAGCATCAGGCCTGATACGCGTGCCATCGCACCCACTTCAATGCCCCAAGTTATCTATCGTTCACGGCAAAAAAAAGAACCCCGGGCTGTGGTTGATACACAGCCCGGGGTGTTCAGTTCAGTTTGAGAGTCTTGGAGATTTCCTCAGAAATCCAGGAATCACTCAACGATCACTTTGCCGACCATGCCAGCACCGCGGTGGGGCTCGCAGTAGTAGTCGTAGGTGCCAGCGGTGGCGAAGGTTTCCTCCCAGGATTCGCCGGGGTTGAAGGCGAGATCAGAGTGGCTGTACTCGTCGTGGCCTTCGAAAACAGCGTTGTGAGGAGCCAGTTTGTTGTTGACGAACTTGACGGTGTCTCCGGCCTTGATGTTCACGGTGGCGGGCTCGAAAGCCAGCATGCCGCCGTCGGTGCCGAGCTTCACTTCAACAGTGGCGGCTTGAGCGCTGCCGACGTTAAGGCCGATCAGCATCAGGAAGGCGCAGCAGGCGGCTGCAATGGTGCGGATGACGGAGCGCATGAAAGTGCTAGGTCGATGCATTGACCTTACGCGCGGGTCTGGGGGTTCCGCGATTGGGCAGGCCGGAATCGCTAAGAACTGTTGCCAAGTCAGGGGCATGGCTGCTGCCACCGAAACGTTGCGGCTGCGTCACCGGGTCATGGATGAAGTGGCGCTGTCGAATGCTGAATCGGTCCCAGGCGTTCACTTCGATCGGCAGAACGCGGATCAGGGTCTCGATCAGCCATGGCCAGAGCGGAATGCCGGGCGTTCGGGCCACACCACGCCAGCGGCAGAGGGTTTTCACGGTGTCGTTCACCGAGATGGCCGGTTGGCCCATCACCACTCGGCGAAGGGCGCCTTGCCCGGGCTCACGGTTCGGTTCATGGGGGCGTGTGGCCAACAAACCGCAGAGGCGGGCGATGTCTTCCGCATGGATGAAGTGGAAGCTCGCATCCACCCGAAGCCAACGGGCCAGCCAGAGCCATTTGCTGGCTTCAGCCAAACCTTCGGTGAGATAGCTGGTGGGGAAAGGGCTGGTGCCATCGACCCTTCCGCCGAACACCAGGGTTGGAAACACCGCGACGATTTTGCTGGCAAGGGGATGCTGCTCCAGATCCCTGAGGCAGCGAGCCTTGGTTTGGATGTATTCCGTGCCGTAGGCCAGAGCTTCAGGCAAGGGGCGCAGGTGCCGATCGAGCACGCTTGCCGTTGAGAAATAAATGATCTGCTCCAACTTGCTGGGATCCAGAAGCGCCAGCATCCGCTTCACCGCAACCACATTCACCTGTTCGGCCCGCTCGGGATCACCCCAGGCCGTGGCGGTGTGAATCACCCGGTTCACCGAGGCCAGCTCATGGGCAAAACGGTCGGTGTCCCGAAGGTCACCCACCAAAAGACGGATGCGGGGATGGTTTGCTGGAACAGCGGTGAGTTTGGCTTGGTCTCTCAGCCAGAGCAGCAACTCCGCATCGGAGTGGTCCAGCAACCAGCGGGAGATGTACTGACCGACGCATCCGCTTGCGCCGGTCAACAGGATGCGGGTCAAACGACAGCCCCGAGACGGTCCATCACGCTCTTGCCGGCCCGGAAGAAGGCTTCGCCGTTCTCTTCCGGTGTACCCGGCAGGATTCCATGGCCGAGGTTGAGGATGTGCTTCCGGCCGCGGGCCTTGCGCACGCAGTCATCGATGCGGGCCTCAATCGCTTCCGGGGTGCCGAACAGCAGGCCGGGGTCCACATTGCCCTGAACACCAATGTGCTCCGGCAGACGTGCCAGGGCCTCGGCCATGTCCACGGTCCAATCCAGCGAGACGATGTCAACACCGGTGTTGGCCATCCGCTCGATCACGCCGGCGCTGCCGGAGATGTAGAGGATGAAGGGAGTGTCGGGGTGCGTCTTCTTGACCAGATCCACCACCTTCTTCTGATAGGGCGCAGCGAAGGTGTCGTAGTCCGCTGGGCTCAGCTGGCCAGCCCAGGAATCAAACATCTGCACCACCTGGGCACCGGAATCAATCTGATAGCGCAGGTAGTTGGCGATCGACTCGGCGAAGTGGTCGAGCAGCTTGTGCAGGATCTCGGGTTCGCGGAAGACCATGGCCTTGATCACAGCGTAGTTCTTGCTGCTCTTGCCCTCCACCACGTAGGCGGCCAGGGTCCAAGGGGCACCAACGAAGCCGAGAACGGCTGCTTCGTTGCCAACACTCTGGCGGAGACGACCCAGCACTTCACCCACAAAGGGCATCGACTCGGAGGGGTTCAGCGGGCGCAAAGCATCCACCTGGGCCATGCTCCGGATTGGATCGCCGATCTGGGGGCCTTTGCTCTCGATGATGTCGAAATCGATTCCCATCCCCGGCAGGGGCGTGAGGATGTCGGAGAACAGGATCACTCCATCGGGCTTGAAAGCGTGAAACGGCTGCATCGAGATCTCATAGGAGAGATCGGGGTTCTCGGAACGCTCACGGAAGCTCGGGTACTTGTCCCGCAGGTCCCGGTAGATCTTCATATAGCGACCGGCCTGGCGCATCATCCACACCGGAGGACGCTCCACCGATTCACCGCGCGCAGCACGCAGGAGCAGGGGTAAAGAGTCGCTCATCAAGCCCGGTCAGGTCAATCGGAAACTTACCCGAACCCAAGCCTCAGCTAGAGCTTTACCCCCTCTTTGTCATCACGTTCGTCACACGATGTTGTCCGGCTCGCTGCTGTTCAGGCTGCGTTTCGGGTCGTGCTTAAACACCATCAGGCTCAGCGGTGGCAGGCAGAGATCCAGGGAGTTTTCGTAACCGTGGATGCCCCACTCGTCCGTAGGTTTGCCACCCATGTTGCCGAGGTTGCTTCCCCCGTATTTGGCTGCATCGGAGTTGAAGATCTCCTCGTAGAAGCCGGAGAGCGGAACGCCCACGCGGTAGTGGGAGTGACTTTGGGGCGTGAAGTTTGCCACCACTACCAGCCAGGTGCCGCTGGCACTCTCCCGACGCATGAAGCTGATCACGGAGTGGCGGTTGTCGTTGCAATCGATCCACTGGAAGCCGAACTGGTCGAAGTCGTCCCGCCAGAGGGCCGGTTCTGCCTTGTAGAGAACGTTGAGGTCATCCACCAACCGCTGGATGCCCTTGTGGGGCTCGTAGTTGAGCAGATCCCACTGGAGATCGCCCCACACATTCCATTCAGCCCGCTGGCCGAATTCCATCCCCATGAAGATCGTCTTCTTGCCGGGGTGGGTCCACATGTAGGAGAGCAACGCCCGGGTGTTGGCGTACTTCTGCCAATCATCTCCCGGCATCTTGTGCATGAGATGGCTCTTCCCGTGCACCACTTCATCGTGGCTCAGGGCCAGCATGAAGTTCTCGGTGTAGGTGTACCAGATCGAGAAGGTGATGTTGTTCTGGTGGAACTGGCGGAACCACGGGTCAAGCTCGAAGTAATCGAGCATGTCGTGCATCCAACCCATGTTCCATTTGAGGTTGAAACCGAGACCGCCGCTGTCCGTGGGCTGCGTCACCATCGGCCAGGTTGTTGATTCCTCCGCGATGGAGAGGGCGCCCGGGAAGTGCTGGAACAGCACGTGGTTGGCCTGCTGGAGGAAACGCACCGCCTCGGTGTTCTCCCGGCCGCCGCTTTCATTGGGGAGCCATTCCCCATCGGGGCGCAGGTAGTCGCGATAGAGCATCGAGGCCACAGCATCCACGCGAATGCCATCGATGTGGAACTGCTCAAACCAGAAGATGAGGTTGGCAACAAGGAAGTTGCGCACCTCGTTGCGGCTGTAATTAAAGATCAGCGTTCCCCATTCCTTGTGTTCCCCGATCCGGGGATCACTGTGTTCGTAGAGGTGTGCGCCATCAAAGAAAGCCAATCCATGGGCGTCCTTCGGGAAATGACCGGGAACCCAGTCGATGATCACGCCGATGCCTTCAGCATGGCAGCGGTCCACGAACGCTCTGAATTCATCGGGTGTTCCGTAGCGGCTGGTCGGGGCATACCAACCCGTCACCTGATATCCCCAGGAACCATCGAAGGGGTGCTCCGTGATCGGCATCACCTCGATGTGGGTGAATCCCCTGTCCTTCACATAAGGAATCAGTCGATCAGCGAGCTCGGCGTAGGTGAGCAACCGTGCCCCGGGCTTCATGTCCGCCGCAGGGACAGGAGGGCGTGGGGTTCCATCGGGTTGGATCCAGGGCTCGTCCGCTGAGGCGTGAATCCAGCTGCCCAGGTGCATTTCATACACCGAGATGGGCTGATCGAGCGCATTGCTGCTGTCGCGCTTCTGCATCCAGGTCTGATCGGACCATTGGAATCCGTTCAGACGTGCCACGACGGAACTGTTGTCGGGGCGAACCTCGTGCTGGAAGCCGTAAGGATCAGCCTTCTGGTAGCAGTGACCGTCCTGGGTGCGAATTTCGTATTTGTAGAGATGTCCCTCCTCGAGTCCGGGGACAAACAGTTCCCAGATGCCTCCGACACGCTGCTGCATGGGGTGGTGACGGCCATCCCATGAGTTCAGATCACCAATGACCGAGACGGAGAGAGCGTTGGGAGCCCAGAGGCAGAACATCACACCGGTGATCCCGTCACGCTCGGTGAGGTGGGCACCCATCTTTTGCCAGATGTGGTGATGATTGCCTTCGGCGAACAGGTGGCGATCCATTTCGCCCATCCACTCACCACGGAAGGCCCAAGGGTCGTGCTGTTCATGCACGATTCCGCCACGCTCAACCTTGACCCGGTAGTGACACCCGGGGTCTTGACTGACCTGGGCCTCAAACACCCATGGGTGGTTCGGCGTGGTCATGGCGATCTCTTCGCCAGCCTGCAGCAGGGAGACCGATTGAGCTTCCGGCATCCACATCCGCACGGTCCATCCTTGATCCGAGGCTTGAGGACCAAGCACCGCAAACGGGTGGTCATGGCGACAACTCGCCAACCGTTCGCCGTCCTGCACCAACCAGTCGAGGACTGCGGCGACACCCATGGGAGACCTGAGAATTGGGCGAGATGTTAAGCCTGATTTACGAAACAGATCCGCTGTTGCTCAGACGAAGTCTCGGGAAATGTCGACGTTGGTGATCCGACCGCGTTCGTCGAAGATCACGAACAGGTTGGTTGTGGCCTTGCCGAAGCTGACAGCCACCAGCACGAGCTGTTGTTCGCCCCCCTGATGGGCGATCACGGCGTCTTTGACCTTGCGGAAACCCCCCGAGGTCCGGCTGAGCTTGGTCCATTTGCGTTCCAGGTCTCCGGGGGCCAGATCTTCCTGCAATTGCAGAGACATCTTGGATCGAGCTGCAACCCAGCGCCCTGCTGCCAGATCGCGGGCGAATTCGACGGCCGTTGTCTCGATCGGCTTTATCTGGTCAGTCCACTTCCAGGCCAGCAGCTTGCCGTCTTCATCCAGCACCATCAGCATGCCTTCGTCACCGGATGCCGTGGTCACGACAGCATCAATGGTTGTCGTGTTGTATCCAGGAATCACGCTGATAACCCGTGTCGCCTCGATGGCCATGCGTTGGTCCAGGCGTTCCTGGACGGTCTTCACATCAACACTGGCCTGAACCGGGGTGGCAAGAGCGTCATGCATGACGTCTCCCTGGCGGTTTTTGAGGGCGTCCAGAAGCAGTTCAGCCGCCGCTGTCGCTTGGGCCGGGCTGAGTTCAGTTCTGGAGAGGTTCTCTGCTGCTGCGGGATTGACCACCCCCATGGGGGCTGACAGAGCAAGGGCCAGCAGGGCAGCGGAGAGCGTCAAGGCACAACCATCAGTCGAGCAGCAGTCTGCCGGAGTCAAAGGGGTTCAGCTGCAGCTTGGAGTCAGCAAGTTCCAGTGTCAGCGTCACCACACGATGCTCTGGGCTTGGTGCGCCGCAGGGCACGGCTTCGTGGCCAGGGTTGACGGCGATGGCAGGCCAAGCTGCTGCGGCAATCGAGAGCCTCAGCCGATCGCCGGAAGCAAGGGTCGCCTGCAGTGGTTGGAGGGTCACGCTGCGCCTGGCTGGCTGCAAGGCCTCCTCTCCTCGAACGCGCACCACTCCCGTGCTGAGTTGTTCAACGCTGTTGGCGTCTGCAGGCAGGCGGGACAGGCTGATGCAGAGATCAAAGCCGGGTTGGTCCGCTTCGGCGTTCAGCAGGAGTGACGGCTGACCCGACAGCAGAAGCTCCTCAACCAGGGGATCAGAGGTGAATGTCGCGACGTCGCTGCGTTGATCCACCGCCAAGCGATCCGCGGGGCCAGGGGTTGTCCCCAAGTGTCCACCGATGGCAGGGACCGGTCGCCAGGGGTCATGAACGATGACCACGCTGCCTTCCCCTTCCCCATTCGCAACGAGTCCACCGTCGCTTGGATCGATGCAGGCCAGTCCATGGCTGTGCAGTCCCCATGACGCCGGCCCGCTGGTGCCGGGTGCGGGGATTGCCTCCCACTGATGCTGGGTGATGTTCCAGAGCTGGTGACTGGGCTTCGGCTTCTGCGGGGGGCGATCCTGCAGATGCTGTTGGAAGAACTGCAGCATCAGCTGCTGGGTTTCAGGCCACCACTGCAGATGGGAGGCCGGCCCGATGTGCAGGCAAGGCTGCCCCCCGGCGGCCTGGCTGCGATGCCAGAGGTCCAAAAGGCCCACCAGATGCGGATCCCACCATCCACCGATTAACAGCATCGGCCGTTGAAGCCAGCTCGCCGGTGAGCGATGAACCGTCCACTGCTGATCATTGCGGGGGTCGCTTTGCAACCATCTCCAAGCCATGCCATCGGGGTCATGACTCTCCAGCAGGGTTGGTCCGTCCCGCAAATAGTGGTTGTCTTCAAGGCTTCGGCGGATCTCCAGCCAGGCCGCCGCGTCTTCGCGTCGCTGGGCCTGAAGAGCGGCGAGCTGCAGCCCCCATCCCAGCCCCAGATGCCACCAGTGGGCACCGCCTTCACAACTCCAGTGACGGCGTTCGTCCAGGCCGGTCATGGCTGGGGCGGTGCAATCCGGTGGTGGCGCGGATTCCGTTGCCGTGAGCTGGGTTAGCCCCTGATAGGAAAACCCGTAGGCCCCCAGGCGTCCATTGCATTCCGGCAACTGGCGCACCCAGGCGTGGGTGGCGCTGGTGTCGGCTGCTTCCTGACCAAACCCTCCGAAGCTGCCTCCTGACTCCCCCTGGCCTCTCACGTCCTGAATGACCACCAGGAATCCATGGGAAGCCCACCAGCGGGGATGGGCGTAGGTGACGGTTGAGGCGATGCGGTTCCCGTAGGGCTGCCGCATCAGCAGGGCGGGCCAGGGGCCTTCACCACTTGGGTGCCACAGACGTGACCGCAGAACAACTCCATCGGCAAGCGTCAGCTCTGCAGAGCGGCTGGAAACGACGCCTTTCTCAGCGCACATTGGGGCAATGCATCCCCACGACGTAGGTCACAAGGATCTCCGCATCCTGAAAGGTCAGGTTCTGGCTCTCTGCAACCTTGCGTGTCGCTTTTTTGGAGTAAGCGGATTTGCCGTCGGCATTCATCTGCCGGAATGAACGACACATCGCCTTTGCTTTTTCAGGGTTGCGTTTGACGCTGTTGAGCAAGTCCGAATCTGCGGCACCGACGGGTGAAGTTGGTCCAGTGAGGACCAGAGCGACCAGAGCCGTGCGTAGGAGGTTCAAGCCCATAAACCACTCATACGCAGAATTGGACTTCAAGTCAGGGCTGCTGGGGTCAGTTCGACAGTTGCCTCGCCCGTCGGATCCAATCGCCAGCAACCCGTAGATCAACAACGGCAGGCCGTTTGGTTCCAAGGCTGCGTTCCAGCCTCCCGGTCTGGCGCACGAGACGATCGGGGGTGCATGCCGCCAGAGCGGTGGGCGTGGCAATGCCCGCATGCATCAGCAGCGCGGCGTCCTGGGGAGGCAGATTCAAACTGCAAACCAAGTCGGCCAACCCCCTCAGCCGTTTCAGGTTTCGGGCTGAAGCCTGGCCACTGCGAGCAAGCTGGCTCAGCTCCAAATCCGTCAGATCGCGGATGAGGGACCAGCGGTTGATGCCGGCTCGATCAAGCTCCTGTTTTTCTCTGCGGAACGACTGGGGGAGTTCCACAATCGCGTCGTTGAAGCCCGGCATCAACGCAAGTTCTTGCTCACCTCGCCCAGAATGACGGGGCGGCCTAGGCCATCGCCTGCCTTCTGGATTCCGCGCAGCCGCACCAGCACAGTGTTGCTGGAACGACCGGAGCCGCGCAGGTTGCCCTCCAACTGCTCCAGGGTGGCCTGAACGGTGTCTGGAGCCAGATCGGCGGGAACCTGCGCCACCACAAGGTCATTGCCGTTGTCGAATACGATCGGTGCCCGAACAGCACCTTCCACCACCACCGGTGGGGTGTAGCTCACGCCGAATGCCCAGCAGCTCACCGCGAGCAGCAGGGTGAAGCTGCTGACACCAACCAGTCGAAAACGGATCCCCCAATTGGTTAGGAAGGCAATGGCTGTCAGCGCTCCAAGCCCAAGCCCAGACCAACCCAGCCAGGGAGCGGCAGTAAGCAGCAGCTGATCGAAGGCCATGGGGTCTGGTGGACTGAAAACAGTCTCCTTATATTGCGCGAGATTCTGGAGTGGCCGCCGCGTCTGATGGGGAAAACGCGGCGCAGGGTCTGGTTGGTATCAACCGGTTTGGTTCTGATCGGGTCTGGAACAGCGGGCTTCATCGCCCTAGACCGTGCTGCCGAACGCATCCTGAGCCGTGTGCGCCCCGGATTGGAGCGCACGCTTTCAGGCCCTCTGGGCCACGACGTGGACATTGGTCCCTATGAGGGTCTTCGCCCCCTGGGCTTGGGGATTGCCATTGGGCCGACTCGGATCTTGCCGTCGGCGGCGGATCGCTCTGAGCTGAGTCTTGCGGGGCTGGAGGTGAGCCTTGCTCCGCTGGCGAGTCTTCGGCGTCTGCAGCCGGTTCTGCAGATCACGGTGCACAAGCTGCGCGGCCAGTTGCAGGCTAATGAGACTGGTAGCTATTGGACCTTCGGACCACTAAGTGGCGACGGCCCCCTGCCGCGGCTTGGAGTGCAATACCGGTTGGCCGACCCTGCGCTGATTCGTTTCGGCCCTCAGCAGCAGACCCTTGAACTCCGCAGCCGGGGCGCAGTTCGGCTCGGGGAGGCCTTTTTCAGCACCGCATCGGAACTTCGCTGGGTTGAGCGTGAAGGGGCCCTGCGGTTGGACGGTCAAGGGCATTGGGATCGCCGCAGCTTCAGGCTTCGAACGCGGCTGGATCGGCTCAAGCTGAAACCATTGGCGGCCGTCATCGCCCCTGCTCAGGATCTGGACGCCTCAGGGACGTTGGCGGGAGATGTTCAGATCGGCTGGGCCGATGGCGCGTTGAACTGCCGAGGTGGGCTCAGCCTCAAGCGTCTCAAGCTTGCTGCGCTGAACAGCAATCGCCTCAGCTTCGCCTGCAAGGGCGATCAACTGATACTGGAGCCCGCAACACTGGGGTTCGGAGCTTTTAAGGCTCGGGCCTCAGGTTCTGTCGCCCTCAACAAGCGCTTTGATCTCCGTGCTGAGGTGCACAGCTCAGACCTCAGCTCTGCAAGCAAGGATCGGTTGAAGATCAGGATCCAGGGCCCCTGGGCGGAGCCCCGGTGGAGTGTTGATGGTGAGATCAAGTTGCCTGAGGCCATGGGGCTCAACACAGCCCTGACGCTGGAGGGAGCCTGGCGCACCCCCTGGTTGCAAGACCAGCAACCCTCTGTTGCCTTGGACACCCTGCGCCTCAGTGCCCCGGGACTGCGCTTCGGGCTGGCCGGGACGATTGGATCCCAACTGGATCTGCGCAGCACGGAGCTGCAGATCGCCCCCCGCTTCTGGTCTGCGGTTCCGTCTCTGCAGGCCGGACTGGGCCAAACCGCTCCGATCCTTGGAGCCGTCAACGTCACTGGTGCGTTGGCCTCACCTGAGCTGAGCCTGAAGCTTGGCCAGGCAGCCAATCCGCTGCTGGATCAATGGTCGTTTCTGAGCCGATGGTCCACAGAGGATTCCGCGCTGGTGCTGGATCGCTTCACCAGTCCTGTGTTGCGGGCGGAAGCGCGCCTGCCTTTGCAGCTGGCGCAGGGGCGGCTGCAAGTTGGTGAACTTCAGAGCGGCTTTGAACTCAAACCCCTCAACCTGAGCCGTTTCACCCCCTTGATCGGGATGCCGTTGGGGGGGCAAGTCTCGGCGCGGGGGCGCGTGAACGGTCCGCTGTCGGCGCTGCAGCCCGACATCAGCCTGATGCTGGATCAACCCCGCTTCGGAGCGTTGCAGGTTCCCGAGCGCTGGACGGGACGTCTCAACGGTGAACTGGACCGTGGTGCTCGCCTGGCGATGGCGGCCCAGCAGCCCGCCGTGCCCGGCATGCTCGAGGCCGTTCTCAATGCAGATGCCTGGCCCCAGACCGTTCGCTTGGACCGTGGTGAGGGGCAGTTGCGCTTGGACGGACTGGCGCCCGGTGGGGATCAACGTCGCTACCGGTGGCGTGCGGCAGATCTCAACATCGATGGCCTTCGTATGATCACTCAGCCGGCTAACCAGCCCAAAGCGGTGGCGGGCCAGCTGACGGGTGCAGGTCGCCTGGCCATGGGCCCCCTTGCGATCCGTGGGTCTGCCTCCATTGCTGAACCCTCGCTGGCGGGTGTTGCCATGCAGAGCGTTGAATTGGAGGGCGTCCTGACGGATGGACGTTTTCAGGCCGATGCAGTGCTCACTCCTCTGCAGGGCAGCATTCAGCTAAAAGCCCGTGGCGACCTGGGTGGGCGGATGCACAGCGCGATCGAGGCCGAAGGCCTGGACGTGACATGGCTGACACGTCTTGCTCGTCTGCTGAGAGGGAGCGACCCCCGTCCAGGTCTTGCTCCCGGGCGTGCTGAGGATCTCGGAACCCTGTTCATCAATACCTTCGGCGGTTCCCTTGATGGCCAGTTGCGAGCTCTGGCGGAATCGCGCCGGGCTCTCGAGGCCTATACGCTGACCCATCCGTCCAAGGGCCCAGAGCTGGAGCGCCTGGAAGGGCGGGTCAATCTGTCCGGAACGATCAAGGGTCCCGATCCCAAGCGCCTGAAGGCCGAGCTGATCGCCAAGGCACACCTGTGGATTGAGGGGGACGACCAGGCCAAGGCACTCCAGCTTGAACCGGTGGTCGCAACGCTTCGCGGCTCACTGTTCGGTGGATCCGGAGACCTCTCCCTGCTGCAGGTTCCGATCTCCCTTTTGGCGTTGTTGGCCCCTGTGCCGCAGCAGCTTCGCGGCAGCATCGGCATCCGCGGCCGCTACGACCTCAGCGCAGCGGCTCCTCTGCTGGTTTCTGATCTGGTGCTGGATGCCGCCAGCCTGGCGGGACAGCCTCTGACGTTGGAGCAGCGATCAGTCATTGTTGACAGCGAGCTGATCCGTCTGGATCTGGCTCTCAAGGGAGGAGAGAGCAAGGAAGCTGTCACCGTGACCGGGACGGTTCCTTTCGATCCCGATGCCGACCTGAATCTGAGGTTGGAAAGCCATGGGGATGCCCTGGGCGTGTTGATGGTCCTCGCTGGGGAGTCCTTCACCGTCAAGCAGGGGAGCACGGATCTGCGGCTGCTGCTGCGCGGGCCTTTGAACCAACCCCAGGCCAATGGCTTTGTGGTGGTGAGCAATGGAGACCTCAGCATCGGTGAACAGGAACTAAGCCGGATCAACGCTTCGATCCTGTTCGACTTCGATCAGGTCGAGGTGCAACGACTTGAGGCCGAGGTGGGTCGCGGTGGCGTGCTGCGCGGTTCAGGAACCCTGGGGTTGTTCAGTCCCCAAAGCGATGTTTCACCGCTCACAATGCAACTCAGCCAAGGTCAGATTCGTCAGCCGATTGTGCAGTTCCAGGCCGATGGCGAACTGCAGGTCTCCGGCGCCCTGGTGCAGCCGGTGCTCTCGGGAAATCTGGCCCTGTCACGAGGCACGCTGCGGCCGCAGTCAGGATTCTTCGGACGGCTGCGACGGGGTGGACTTCGATCCATGGTTTCCAACGGTGTCGAGGGCCCCTCAGAGGAGGTGCGGCCCGGTGCCGAATCGGTGATGCAAATGCTTGCGGAGCAGTGGGACTTCCAGGAACCTCTGGTCCTGATGGGCCCCAACCGAACCATCCAGGGTCCGGATCAGCTGCAGCGGTTCATGCCGATACTGCCGGCCATCCGCTTTGAGAATCTTCGGCTTGCCCTCGGCCCTGACATCGAGGTGCAGATGCCCCCCTGGATCCGCTTCAAGGGTGAAGGTGCTGTCACCTTGAACGGCCCCTTGGATCCTTCTCTGGAGGCGCGGGGCTTGATCCGACTCAATTCCGGCAGGATCTGGGTCCCCCCCCTTGCGCCGCTGCGTTTGGATCCGCAGGCAGCGAATGCAGCGGTGTTCACACCCTCGCTGGGGCTCGTCCCCTACGTGGATATCGCCATGCAAGCCAAGGTTTCTGACACCATCAGCGCGGGCACCAGCGATCAGATCACCAGCGCCAATCTGTTTGCTTCGAATGGCACGGGCAGCGCGTATGCCGAGGGTGGTCAGCTCCGTCTGGTGAAGGTCATGGTCCAGGCCACAGGGCCGGCTAACCGTCTGGTGAACAGGGAAAACCTTGTTCTCCGCAGCTCCCCACCGATGAGCGAGCAGCAGTTGCTGGGCCTGATCGGTGGAAATTCCCTGGCTTCCCTGGGCGGAACCGGTGGCGCTGCGTTGGCCACGATGCTGAGCCAATCGCTGCTCTCCCCTGTGCTCGGCACGTTGACCGATGCCATGGGGCAGCGGCTCCAGGTGGCGATTTTCCCCACTTACGTCAATCCCGATGTGAAATCGGAGAAGGAGCGTACCTCCGGCCGGGTTTCGCCAACACTCACAGTGGTGACGGAGTTCGGTGTGGCGTTGACCGACAAGTTCGATCTCTCCGTGCTGATGGCACCGAACACAACCGACGTGCCTCCGCAGGCCACCGTTTCCTATCGCTTAACGCCAACGACGTCAGTCTCGGCAGCCATGGATGCCAATGGCACCTGGCAGAGCCAGTTGCAGGTGTTCTTCCGGTTCTGAGGAATGCCTGACGTGCAGGTGATTGGGGTGGATCTCGGGGGAACGGCGATCAAGCTGGCTCGGATTCGTGCTGATGGCACGGTGATGGCCGAGGCTCAGTGCCCCACACCCCAGCCCGCGGTGCCTGGTGCGGTGACGATGGCCCTGTGTGAGGCGATCGAACAGATCGATCCCGGGCATGCTGCTCAGGCGGTCGGTATCGGACTTCCCGGTCCGATGGATGCGTCAGCCAGGGTGGCCCGGGTCTGCATCAACCTGCCCGGATGGGAGGACGTGCCACTGGCGGATTGGCTGGAGTCGAGGATCAATCGCCAGGTCACCCTGGCCAATGACGGCAACTGTGCGGTTGTGGGCGAAGCCTGGCTTGGGGCTGCCCGGGGTGTGGAGGATGTGGTGCTGCTCACCCTCGGCACCGGTGTGGGAGGTGGAGTGATCTTGAGGGGAGAGCTGCTTACCGGCCACAACGGCGCTGCAGCGGAACCAGGGCTGATCGGGGTGCAGCCCGATGGTCCCGCCTGCAACAGCGGCAACCGTGGCTCTCTGGAGCAGTTCGCCAGCATCACGGGCCTGCGGCGGTTGTGTGATCGCGACCCCCGCGAGCTCAGTGCGGAGGCCGATGCCGGTGATCCTGCGGCACTGGAGGTTTGGACTCTTTACGGCGAGCGCCTGGGCTGTGGTGTCGCTTCTTTGGTGTATGTGTTCACGCCGCAGTTGGTGTTGCTGGGTGGTGGCCTGGCTGGTGCCGCCCGCCACTTTCTGCCAGCGGTGCGCCGCGAGGTGGAGTCGCGGGTTCAGGCCGTCTCGCGGGAGGGCTTACGCATCGAAGCCGCCTGCCTGGGCAATGGTGCTGGACGCCTGGGGGCAGCGCGGCTCGCTCTGCAGCGGCTGAACGGGATGATGGCTCCAGATTGATTGCCTTGATGTCCAGCGTTCCAGAGCCTTCCGCCGCGCTGTTGCAGCGTGCCGTGGCTGTCCGCCGTGCTGCTGTTGATCTGGGGCAGACCGATGACGGCCAGCGGGCCCTGGCGCTCCAGGCCATGGCGGATGCGCTGACCGAGCGCGCAGCAACCATCCTCGCGGCCAACCGTGAAGACCTCGAACGCTCTGCTGGCGAGGGGCTGGCACCGGCCCTGATGGCTCGGCTGAAGCTGGACGACACCAAACTGGCTGCGGCCATTGATGGCGTGCGCAAGGTGGCAAGCCTCAGCGATCCGTTGGGTTGCCGTCAGTTGCACCGGGAGCTGGACCAGGGCTTGGTGTTGGAACGGGTTTCCGTGCCGCTCGGGGTGGTGGGTGTGATCTTCGAAGCCAGGCCGGATGCGGTGATGCAGATCGCCTCCCTGGCGATCCGCTCGGGCAACGGCGCTCTGTTGAAAGGGGGTAGTGAGGCCCGCTGCACCAATGAGGCTGTGATGGATGCCCTGCAGGCAGGCCTGGCGGCCAGTCCGGTGTCTGCCGATGCCCTGGCGCTGCTCACCACCCGTCAGGAAAGCCTGGCCCTGTTGCGTCTTGATGGCCTTGTGGATCTGATCATCCCTAGGGGAAGCAACGAGCTGGTGCGCTTCATCCAGGACAACACCCGCATTCCTGTGCTGGGCCATGCCGATGGGGTGTGTCATCTCTATGTGGATGCGGCGGCCGACATCGCGAAAGCCGTTCGCGTGGCGGTGGACAGCAAGAGCCAGTACCCCGCCGCCTGCAACGCCATTGAAACCTTGCTGGTGCACCGCTCCATTGCCCAGCCTTTTCTTGCCGCTGCGCTGCCAGCCTTCGCTGCTGCCGGAGTGAAGCTGCGGGGCGATGCCGAGAGCGTGGCCCTTGGCGTGGCGGAAGCGGCCACGGAGGAGGACTGGAGTACGGAGTATCTGGATCTGATCCTGGCGGTGAAGCTGGTGGATGATCTCGAGGCAGCCACCGATCACATCCGCTCCTACGGGTCCCGTCACACCGAGGTGATCCTGACGGAGGATGCCCAGACGGCGGATCGTTTTCTTGCGGCGGTGGATAGCGCAGGGGTGTATCACAACTGCTCCAGCCGCTTCGCTGATGGGTTCCGTTATGGATTCGGCGCTGAAGTGGGCATCAGCACCCAAACCCTTCCCCCCCGGGGACCTGTTGGCCTGGAAGGGTTGGTGACCTACCGCTATCGGTTGCGCGGCGAGGGCCACATCACTGCCGACTATGCCAACGGCAGCTGCGTCTTCACCCACATCGATCGGCCGCTCTGATGGATTGCATCGGTGTGCGGGAGCTGCGGTTGTGGGCCCACGTTGGGGTGTTGGAACACGAACGCCGGGATGGCCAGTGGTTCAGCCTTGATTTCAGTGTTCAGCTCGATCTGAAGGCTGCTGCCGTGGCCGACGATCTGACCCGGAGCCTGGACTACAGCGTGGCCATTCAGGCCCTGCAGGATCTGTCCCGGCAGATGCGTTGCCTCACGATCGAGCACTTCAGCGAGCAGATGCTGGATCGCTTGGAATCCCTGTATGGGGCCATGCCGATGTGGCTGCGGTTGACCAAATGCGCTGCACCGGTTCCAGGATTTAACGGTCGGGTGTTCGTGGAACGCTCGCGCCATGGCGGCAGATCAGCCCTGTGAGCATCCCGTTGGTGTTGGTGCATGGTCTCTGGGACACGCCCCGCCTGTTTCACCGATTGATTCAGGGGTTGGACCAGCCGGATCGCCCGTTGCTGGCGCCGCATCTGCCCCATGGTTTGGGGTGGGTTCCCCTGCGGGAGTTGGCCTCGCGCCTCGACCTGCACATTCAGCAACGCTTCGGGGCAGACACCAGAGTCGATCTTCTGGGGTTTTCGATGGGGGGCGTGATCGGCAGGATCTGGTTGCAGGAGCTGGGGGGAGCACAGCGCACCCGGCGCTTCTTCAGCGTCGGCAGCCCGCAGCAGGGCACCCTTGCCGCTCAAATGATTCCTCGCCCGCTGCTGGCCGGTGCGGCAGACATGAAAGTGGGCAGTTGCCTGCTGCGGGATCTGAATCGCCAACCCGATGCCCTGGCTGGGATCGAGTGCTCAAGTTTCTTTTGCCGCTGGGATCTGATGGTCTGCCCCGGCTGGAGAGCTGTTCTTCCGCTTGGTCGCTGTGAGGAAATCCCCGTCTTGACCCACCAGCAGTTGATCAGCCACCCCGATGCGATCAGAAGGCTCTGCAGCAGCCTGCGCGCTTGAACTCAGGCCGCGGCCACCAGGCCGGAATGGCGAATCAATGCTTCGGTGCTGGCTGGGCGCCCTCGGAAGGCTTCAAACACTTCTGCTGGGGAGCGGCTGCCCCCGAGGCTGAGCACGGTGTCGCGGAAGCGGGCTCCCGTTTCGCGAATCTGCTCCTCTTGATCCAGACCAATCTCCTCAAAAGCGGAGAAGGCATCGGCACTGAGAACTTCAGCCCATTTGTAGGAGTAGTACCCAGCGGAGTAGCCCCCCGCGAAGATGTGGCCGAAGGCGCAGAGGAACTGATCCTCCGGGATGGGAGCCATCACCGTGGTGGTGGCGGCAATCTCACGGCGCAGTTCGTCTGGGGTGATGCCAAGTTCGGGGGTCCACCGGCTGTGGAGGCGGAGGTCACTCAGGGCGAAGTGAACCTGCCGCAGGGTGGCAAGACCTGCATTGAAGGTGCGGCTGCTGCGCAGCTTGTTGAATTCCGTCTCGGGCAGGGGTTCACCGGTCTGCCAGTGGCACGCCATTCCCATCAACGTGGCGTGATCAAGGCACCAGTTCTCCATGAACTGGCTGGGGAGTTCCACGGCATCCCATTCCACGTTGCTGATGCCGGCTGCTTCCGGTTCCTCAACGGTGGTGAGCATGTGCTGGAGACCATGGCCGAATTCATGGAAGAGGGTCTCCACCTCCTCGAAGCTCATCAGGCTTGGCGTGTCGCCCACAGGTGGGGTCTGGTTGCAGACCAGATAGGCCACAGGCAGCACCACCGATCCATCGGGTTTCTTGCTGAGGCCCAGGCATTCATCCATCCAGGCTCCACCGCGTTTGCTGGCAGGCCGGCTGTAGGGGTCGAGGTAGAAGCCTGCGATCGGTGTGCCATCCGTGCGCTTCACACGGAAGAAGCGCACGTCATCGTTCCAGGTCGGTGCTTCGCCGTCGGCGGCAACGATCTCGACGTCGAATAGACGAGTACAAAGGCTGAACAGGCCTTCGAGCACCTGCGGCAGCGGGAACCAGGGACGCAGCGCTTCCTGGTCCAGATCGAACCGTGATTGGCGCAACTTCTCCGACCAGTAGGCGATGTCCCAGGGAGCCAGCTCGTCGGCTTCGGGGGCCTTGTGCTCTCTGGCGATGGCTTGGAGATCCCGCAGCTCTTGCTCAGCTGCGGGATAGGCCGCAGCGCGAAGTTCTTCCAGCAGTGCTTCAACCGCCGGAACATCGTCGGCCATCTTGGCGCTGAGGCTCAGATCAGCCCAGTGGGCGTAGCCCAGACGGGACGATTGTTCGCGCCTCAGGGTCAGGATCTCCTCGATCAGTGCTCGGTTGTCGTGTTCGCCTTCACTGGCCCGCCCCACATGGGCGCGATAGGCCTTTTCCCGCAGGGATCGGTTGTTGGCGTGGGTGAGGAAGGGCAGATAGCGGGGCATGTCCAGTCCCAGCAGCCACGGGCCGGACTCCGCAGACGCTTCAGCATCCCCCGCTGCGCGCGCTGCTGCGGCCAGCGCCTCCAAGGCCCGTTGCGGCAGGCCTTCCACCTCGTGGGGCTGGCTGAGCTTCAAAGTCCACTGCTGCGTGGCATCGAGCACGTGGTTGCCGAACTGGGTGGAGAGGGCGGCAAGGCGTTCACTGGTGCTGTTGAAGGCTGCCTTCTCATCGCCACTGAGGCCAACACCGCGTTGCTGCATCGAGAGCAGTTCTGATTTCAGGATCCGCTTCTGGGTAAAGTTGAGCGGTTCGGCTGGATCGCTTTGAAGGGCCATCAGGGCCCGATGAAGAATCTGGCTTTGGCCAAGCCGGTTGCTGAGGCGCACAACATCGGGCTGCTGGGCGGCGTGGGCATCGCGCAGCTCAGCGGAATTGCAGACGCCATTGAGGTGCGACACCACACCCCAGCTCCAACGCAGCCGTTCGCCGATGGCCTGCAGCGGTTGCATCACCCGATTCCAGGACAGCTTCGAGGGACCGGCTAGGGCTGAATCAAGAGCCTGCTCTAGGGCAGTGAAGTCCTGATCCAGCTGTGCGAGCAGAACCGGGATGTCTGTGCTGACGAGCTCAGGGGAAATGGCTCGGAACTCGGGAAGCCCTTGGCCGCGCAGGAGGGGGGAAACAGTCGACATTTCAGCTGGCAATGAACTGCAAGGCAAGAGCGTTGGTGGAAGCTTCGTAGAGATCCATGGCAATGCGGGGCCAGATGCCGATCACCAGGGTCGGCACCAGCAGGCTCAGGCCAATCACCAGCTCTCTGGGGCGCATGTCAGCCACGCTGGCAAGGGCGGGAATCCTGGGGCCGAAGAACACCCTGCGGCACATGGAAAGAAGATAGATCGGTGTGAGCACCAGACCGATGGCGGCCAGCAGCACGGTGATCGAGCGGAACACTGAGGTGAAGGCCTCCTGGCTGGTGATGCCGAGGAACACGGTGATTTCACTGATGAAGCCACTCATTCCCGGCAGGGCAAGGGATGCCAGGGAGCTGGCCAGGAAGAAGGCAAACGTGATCGGCAGAGCCTTGGCCAGTCCGCCCATGTTCGGGATCGAGAGGGTCTTGGTTCGCTCGTAGAACACGCCCGTCACGAAGAACATTGCTGCGGCGATCAGGCCATGGCTCACCATCTGAAGCATGGCTCCGCTGATTCCCAACGCGTCAACGGCACCGATCCCCACCAGCACAAAGCCCATGTGGCTCACGGAACTGCAAGCGATCCTGCGTTTGACGTTGTCTTGGGCGAAGGCATTGAGGGCGCCGTAAACGATGTTCACGATTCCAAGAATCACCAAGGCCGGCGCCAGGGTGGCGTGCGCTTCGGGGAGCATCTGCACGTTGAAGCGCAGCAATGCGTAGCCGCCCATCTTCAGGAGCACTCCGGCCAGCAGCATCGACACCGGCGCATTCGCCTCGCCGTGGGCATCAGGCAGCCAGGTGTGGAGCGGGAACATCGGCAGTTTCACGCCGAAGCCGATCAGGAAGCCCACGTAACACAACAGGCCGAAGCTGCCGCCCGGCGAACGAGCCGCCAGTTCCGTGAGGTTGAAGGTGAAGGTGTCTCCGGAGAGAGCCAGCGCCAGGCCACTGATCAGGATCAGTAGAGAGGCCAGAGCTGTGTAAAGGATGAACTTGGTCGCGGCGTACTGGCGGTTTTGTCCTCCCCAGATGGCGATCAGCAAGTAAACGGGAACCAGTTCCAGTTCCCAGGCCAGGAAGAACAGCAGGAAATCCTGCGACAGAAACACCAGGCCCTGGGCCGAGGCCTGCACCAGCATCAGTGCGAAGTAAAGCCTTGATTTGCGCTGAACCGACCAGCTGGCCGCCACAGACAGAAACGTGACCAGGCCGCTGAGCACCACCAGAGGTGCTGAAAGACCATCAACACCGAGGGACCATTCAAGTCCTAGTGCTGGGAGCCAGTTCACCCGCTCCACCAGTTGCAGCCCTTCATTGCTGGGGTCGAAACGGGTGGCAAACACCCCCATCATCAACAGAAGGTCGACCAGCAGGACGACCAGGGTGATGATCTTGGGCGCGGGGGATGGCTTCTCTTCGCTGCTCGGAACCAGTGGCAGCACCAAAGCTGCAGCCGCCGGCAACAGCACAATCAGTGACAACCAAGGAAAGGAACTGCCCGAGACAGCAAGCTCTGCTAACCCAGCATCCATTCCGCGTCCGCAATCTTTAACAAAGCTAACAGGGCTGAACGCCCGGTTTAGGTGGATCTACTCATCCTCGGCCGGTTGCCAGTGGCTGCCTGAGGTCTGCAAATTCAGCACCGGCGCGCGGCTGGCAACCCCTGCCGCTTCCCAGGCTTTGACCATGGCGCGACTCACGGCAGGGCCTTTGTCTTCCTCGCACAGGGCCAGGACGCTTGGTCCGGCTCCGCTGATGGCGCAGCCCCAGGCGCCCGCCTCCATGGCCGCCTGTTTGACCTGGTCACCGCCTTTGATCAGCCGCCAGCGGTAAGGCTCATGCAAACGATCATGCATGCCGTCGGAGATCAGATCACCATTGCCGGTGCGCAGCCCCTGCAGCAGCAGCGTCAGGGCGCCCAGATTGACCACGGCATCGCTAACGGGAATGGCCTTCGGCATGGCCCGGCGGGCTTCGCTGGTGCTCAGGCGAATCGATGGGATCGCCACGACGGCCTTCACGCTCGGCGTCCATTCGCATCGCACCACGCGCCAGCGCTGGGAGGCGGCTTTGGCGGTCATGCAGAGGCCCCCCAGCAGGGAGGGCACAACGTTGTCGGGATGCCCTTCGATGTCGATGGCCAGCTCGAGCAGCTTCTCCTTGGAGAGGGGCTCGCCAACGAGGGCATTGGCTCCCATCAACCCCGCCACGATGGCCGTAGCACTGCTGCCCAGACCTCGTGCCGGCGGCACGGCAAGACGCACCCGTGCCTCAAGGGCGACCGGCTCAAGCCCGGCCGCCTTCCACACCCGTTGGGCTGCTCGGTACACGAGGTTTTCAGGCCCACCCCGGAGGTGACTTCCCTCCGATCCTTCAATAATCAGCTCAAAACGTTCACCACCCCCTTCGATCCGCCGCATCGCGAATCGGTTGTTCAGGTCGAGGGCTGCACCGAGGCAGTCAAATCCGGGGCCGAGATTGGCGGTGGTTGCCGGGACGTCCACGACCACTTTCTGACCGATGCGCGGCTGCGCCATCGCTGATCCTCTGCTCAGGCCAGTGTCCCACCTGACTCCGCCAGCATCCGGGCGCGACAGGCTGCACTGAACAGTCCGGCATCGGGATCGATCACCGCCGTGACCTGCATCCCTTCGATCAGCTCGCGGAAGCGACCCTTATCGCGCATCGCATTGAGAAAGCTGGCGGATTGCAGGCCCTTCAGTTGTTTTGATGCGGTGCCCCCACCAACCCAGAGACCTCCTGTGCAGAGTTCCTGGAGGGCAAGATCGCCTGCCGCTGCCCCATAGGCCTCCAGCCAGAGCTGTAGAGCGCGTTGCATCAAGGGATCACCCCCTTCAGCAGCGACGCTCACCTCAGCGGGAAGATCGTTGGAGCTGTTGCGCCGCCAAGCCTCCGCCACGCTGCGCAGGGGGTGCACGGCGGCGTCGGGTTTCTGAAGCAGCCAGTGGGCCACATGCCCCAGCCCGGTGCCACTAACGATGCGTTCGATCGACAGCCGGCTGATGCCGAGGTCTTGTTTGAGCCAGCAGGCCAGCTCCCATTCCGATTCATTGCGCGGGGCAAATTCGCGGTGCCCTCCTTCGCTCGCCAGGGCCACCAGGCCCCGTTCACTCTGCAGTCCCCGTGCCATGCCGAGACCAGTGCCGGCACCAAGAATTGCCACGGGGCCCTTGTCCTTGTGGCCCTTCTGAAGGATCACCTGCTGATTGCCGTCGAAGTGGGGCAGCCCGTAAATCAGCACGCCGAAATCATTCACCAGTTCGAGCCGTTCCGTGCCCGCAGCCTTCGCCAGGTCGGCCTCCCGCAGTCGCCAGGGAAGGTTGGTGATCCGGGCCTCGCTCTGACGCACCGGACCGGCAACGGCGATGCAGGCTTGCGTTGGGGCGGGGAGATCAGCGGGACGGTTGTTGAGGAAGGCCTCGAGCATCGGCTCAAGGGATGACCATTCCCCTGAGCGGAAGCGTTCTTGATGCAGCAGGCGCAGCTGACCGGCCTCACTCCCGTAGAGAGCGAGCAGAGTCTTGGTGCCTCCCATGTCCCCAGCCAGGAGTGTGGTGGTGGCCATCCAGGGCTGTGGCGTCTCCTACCAGCGTGGTTCGCTCAAGAGAAGAAGTCCAGTGGAAGTGGTCCCCAGGTGGTGCTTGGCGTGGTGTCGTCGTCGCCGTGGCCACTGATCAGAATTCCTTCGCCGAGGCCGTGCTCGATCCGAATGCGGATCGTGCCCCCCTTCTGATTGGCTTTCAGGAAAACAGGACCCGCTTCCTCAGGGCTGTCGATGAGCTCCAGCGGCTCCCACTGTCGGCTTTGCTCCAGGCTGCGCAGCGCTGTGAGGGCCTGCTCGCTGGACGGAGCCATAACGCCGATGGTGAACCAGCTGGCCTTGGCCATGGCCTGATCAAGTTCTGCTCGCAGCTCACTTTTGATCTGGGGCAGCAGCTCCGGTGCTCCGCGCAGACGCGCGAGATCGGCAAGGTTCTGCACGGGAGAATCCGTCATCGGTTCAGCTCTAGGCCTGCGGCGCGCTCGCTGTTGGCCATCTGGGCAGCACTGAGAAGGTCGGACACTGCTGTAACTCCGAGATCACCGTCCCGTCGGCTGCGCAGGCTCACGGCGTTCTGCTCCGCTTCCTTGGCACCGATGACCGCCAACACAGGGATCTTCATCTGTTCGCCGGTGCGGATCAATTTGCCGAGCCGGTCGCCGCTGCGGTCGACGGTGGCGCGAACACCAGCCTTGGTGAGCTGATCGAGCAGCTGTTCCGCGTAGGGCTGCACCTCGTCGGTGACCGGCAGCAGACGCACCTGCTCGGGGGCCAGCCAGAAGGGGTAATCGCCGGCGTAGTTCTCGGTCATGATCCCGAAGAATCGCTCCAGCGAACCGAAGATGGCGCGGTGGATCATGATCGGCCGCTGCTTGCTGCCGTCGGCGGCGATGTAGTCGAGCTCGAACCGTTCCGGCAAGTTGAAATCCAACTGGATGGTGGAGCACTGCCACATCCGGCCGATGGCGTCTTCGATCTTGAGGTCGATTTTCGGGCCGTAGAAGGCTCCGCCGCCCTCATCAATTTTGTAGGCCCAACCCTTGCGCTCCAGGGCCTCAATCAGTCCCTTGGTAGCCAGGTCCCAGACGGCGTCTTCGCCGATGGACTTCTCCGGGCGGGTGGAGAGGTTGATCTCGTAGTTGCTGAAATCGAAGGCGGAGAGGATCCGTTCGGTGAGATCGAGGATCTTCAGGATCTCGTCGCTGATCTGCTCCGGCAGGCAGAACACGTGGGCATCGTCTTGGGTGAAACCCCGCACCCGCATCAGACCGTGCATCACACCGGGCCGCTCGTAGCGATAGACCGTTCCCAGCTCGGCCCAGCGGATGGGCAGTTCCCGGTAGCTGCGCAGTTTGCTGGCGTAGGTGAGCACGTGGAACGGGCAGTTCATCGGCTTGAGCTGGTACTCCCGCTCATCCACCTCCATCGGGCCGAACATGCTCTCGGCGTAGAAGTCGAGGTGGCCTGAGGTCTTCCAGAGGCTGATGTCCGCCACGTGGGGGGTGTAAAGGAGCTCGTATCCGCCCTCGAAGTGGGCCTGGCGCCAGAACTCCTCGATCAACAGGCGTATGCGGGCACCGCGGGGGTGCCAGAACACCAGGCCAGCCCCGGCCTCATCCTCGATGGAGAAGAGGTCGAGGTCTTTGCCGATGCGGCGATGGTCGCGGCGAAGCGCTTCTTCCTTGCGGCGTTTGTGCTCCGCCAGCTGTTCCGGGCTCTCCCAGGCCGTGCCGTAGATGCGTTGCAGCTGCGCTTTGGTTTCATCGCCTCGCCAGTAAGCACCTGCGAGGCTTTCCAGCTCGAAGGCCTTGGCATTGAGTTGGCCGGTGTGATCCACGTGGGGGCCGGCACAAAGGTCCCACCAGTCCTCCCCAAGGGTGTAGAGGGTGATCGGTTCATGCAGCCCCTGAAGAATCTCGAGCTTGTAGGGCTCGTTCTGGGCTTTGATTTTTTCCTCGGCCTCGTTGCGGCTTACTTCAACCCGCTGAAGGGGCAGCTTCTTATTGATGATTTTGATCATCCCCTTCTTGATGGCCTTCAGGTCGGCCTCCGTGAAGGGATCGGGATTGTCGAAGTCGTAATAGAAACCTGTTTCGGTCCAGGGGCCGATGGTGACGCGTGCCTTGGGAAACAACTGCTGCACAGCCATGGCCATCACATGGCTCATGGAGTGCCGAATCTTCAGCAGTTGATCGCTTTCGCTGGTCTTGGGCAGAACCACCGGTGCTGAAGGGGCTGGGGTGGTTGCTGCAGCGCTGCTCACCGGTTCAGGTTCAGGGCCCGCCATCCTATGGGCGAGACCCGAGGGCAACACGTGGGTGAGTCAACCAATCGGGAAGCTGGAGCACTCTTGGATGAGTTGCTGTCTTCCCTTCTCGATGACTTCGAGCACTGGTTTCAGCGGGGTGAGGAGCTTCTGCAGGCCTGTCCGGAGGAGGTGATGCCGCAGGAGGAGCGTCAGCGCATGGTGGAGCGGTTGCAGGACGGCAAGAAGGCCATTGCTGCAACGCGGTCACTTGTGGCTGCATCAACGCAGCCCATGGCGGTCTCCATGGAGGTGATGAGCCCGTGGCATGGCCTGGTTACGGAGGTGTGGGCTCTGGCCGCGAGGTTGGGGTCGTCCCGTTCGACTCAGGCCCCCAGTTGATTGCGCAACTCGCGCAAGTTGGTGCTGTAGAAGCTCGCCAGTTCCTGATGGCTCTTCACAGGTTGTCCGTAGGCGGAGCGGCCAGTCCAGGTGGGGAAGGATGCCCATTCCGGAGCCAGCTTCGCCATGGCGTTCTTGGTCAGGCCCTGTCGGTCAATCTCGTTGAGAGCACCCCGGCGCTCAACGAGGTGCAGAGCGGCCTGATCTTGGTGCCTGGGCTCGAAGCTGCTCAGCCTGAGTTCCTTCGCCACTCCTTTCCAGGTCTTGGGCAGAAATTGATAAGCCCCGGCAGCGGCGCTGGTGTAGCGCTTCACGATCACCCGCTCGGGATGACGTGAGAGGTCCTGGAACTGCCCTCCGCCATACATGATCCGATAGCCCTTGTCTTCGCCGTCCTTCCAGGTTCCCTCGGCATAGCGAATGGTGTTGAGCAGGGCGCGTCGCTCAGGCGTCAGCTCATAACGCCCGCCCTCCTTGCCGGAGGACAGGGTGGCGCGGCTGCTGGTGGCGCTTTGCTCAGCCTGTTCTGCAGGCGCCTCTGCGTTCTGGATCGGCTGTTTGGCTCCTGCGGACATCACCAATCCTGCGGTCAGGGCTGCACCGACCACAGGCCGGCTCCAACGTGTGGCTGGGTTGAACACAGAAAAAAGACGATGCACGCAGAACAATCAGGTGGACGGCCACAGTGCTGGCCCATGAGACCTGGACGCGAGATCGGCACCTGAGGGGTTGACGCATCGTCTCCGCTGTGTATGTGAAGCTGGGAGAAGGGTGAGAGTCTTGCAAGGCTCGCGGTCGCGACTGAGGTTGTCTCGGTCAGGTCTTGGTGGCCAACGCCCAAGCTCGTGTCAGCCGCATTGATAAGTGCGGCTGATGCTTGCCTTGGGTGGCGATCAGGCTGGTCGGGCGAAGCCCAAGGCGTCCCGAACCCGTTCAAGCGTGGCGTTGGCCACGGTTTCGGCTTTCTCGCGGCCTGTGCTCAGCACCTGGTCAAGCTCGGTGGGGTCTTGCATCAGCTCCCGGTAGCGGGCCTGGATCGGCTCCAGGGCGTTCACGGTGGCTTCGGCTAGCAACGGCTTGAACTGTCCCCAACCCATCTCGCCACATTCAGCGGCGGCCTGCTCCCGCCCTTTGCCGCTCAGGATTGCGTAAAGCCCAAGCAGGTTGTCGGTTTCCGGTCGATCAGGGTTGCCGAATTCGAGGCCACGTTCTGGATCGGTTTTGGCGCGTTTGATCTTTTTGGTGATCAGCTCCGGAGGGTCCAGAAGCGTGATTCGACTCCCCTCGTTTGGATCGCTCTTGCTCATCTTGCTGCGACCATCCGTCAGGCTCATCACCCGTGCCCCTTCCTTGAGGATCATCGGTTTGGGCACTTTGAGCACCGGCGTCTCCTTGTCGCCGAAGCGGGCATTGATCCGCTGCTGGGCGATGTCGCGCGCCAGCTCCAGGTGCTGCTTCTGATCCTCACCGACGGGCACCAGGTCAGCGTCGTAGAGAAGGATGTCGGCGGCCATCAACACGGGGTAGTCCAGGAGGCCCACAGAGACGTTGTCTCCTTGCTTCACCGCTTTCTCCTTGAACTGAATCATCCGCTCCAGCCAGTTGAGCGGCGTGACGCAATTCAGCAACCAGCACAGTTCGCTGTGGGCTGCCACCTGGCTCTGGACAAACACCGAGCAGCGTTTGGGGTCCATGCCACAGGCCAGGTAAAGCGCTGCTGTGGAACGGGTGTCCTCAGCCAGGCGGCTGGGGTCATGGGGAACGGTGATGGCGTGGAGATCCACGACACAGACAAAGGTGTCGTGGGTCTCCTGCAGATCAACCCAATTGCGGATGGCACCCAGCCAATTGCCGAGGTGCAGTGCTCCGGTCGGTTGCACCCCGGAAAGAACCCTTGGCTGGCTCATCAATCAGGCCTCGGTTGCTTCGGTTTTGGTGTCGTCGCTGGGGGCGGCTTCTGACTCCACCACCGGCTCCACAACTGGTTCCACCTCCGGCTCGGCAACCGGTTCAGCCGGGACTTCCGGCTGGGGTTTGGCCGGTCGGGCAAAGGGATTCGGACGGGACCCACGGCCACCACGCTCATCGTCAGAGCGGCGGCCACGACCACCACCATCGCGGCCACCACCATCACGCCGTCCCCCCCGGGCTGGCTGGTTGCGTTGCTGCTCGATCAGGGCATCGAGTTGGCCATCCTCCAGCATTTGGCCGAGGCTGCGAACTGCGAAACCCAGAACGGCGACGGTTGAGCGGAGGTTGAAGGCCTCCTGCAGTGCCCTTGCCGAGCGCATTTCGTTGTCACTCAGGCGAATCCGGAAGCCTCCGCCTTCACGGCCGCCACCACGGTTGCCACGACTGCGCTGACCGTCTCGGCCGCCGTCTCCCTGTCCCCCCTGTTGTTGGGGATCGCTGTAGGAATCACTCATGGCCCATGGCCTGGAATCAGGCGCAAGTGTGACGCATCACCGGGGTGGTTTCGGTGATCCAGAGCAGCTGGTGGCATTCAACACTATTCTCGCGAGCCAGCACGAGCATCGGAACCGCCGTGACCCCCCGCTCAATCCGTTCGCGATAGCTGCTCACCAGTTGTCGGTACCGCTCGGCTGTCCAACCGTGGAGGGCCGTGTCACGACTGTTCCAGTAGTCCTGCAGCGCCCTCTGGCAGTCCTCGATGCCGAAGTCATGCCAGCAGTTCTGTTGGGCCAACAGTGGATCCATCCCCTGCTTCAGCAGGCGCCGGTAATGCACCAGTTCCGGGGCTTCATCGCGTCCATCCGGAGGGAGCAAACGGTGCAGCTCCGTGAGGGGGGTTCGAGACAGCCGCAACCAGCAGCGTTCCCGCAGCAAGACAGGAAGTTGCCACGACCAGCCGTCGGCACGGCGAACTTCATCGAGCACCTCAATCAGTCCTCGCTTCTGACGCTCGGTCAGCCCAGCGAGCGCATGGGTTGTGGTCTCGACCTCAGCCATGGGCGCCGGTATATGTGATCCCGTCCTCCACGTAGTCCTTGGGTTCCAGATGAATGGTGCACCGCACCGGCCCGAAGCTTTCGTCCAAGCGCTCTTCCACCTGTTCGGTGATCCGGTGCGCCTTGGTGAGGTCGTCAGCGTCGACAACCATATGCATTTCGATGAACACCTGCTGGCCAAGAACGCCCCGGCTGGCGATGTCGTGGCAGTTCATCACCCCTGCGGTGGCCATGGCTTCGGCATAAATGGCTTCAGGCGCAACCGCCATGTGGTCCACCAGCCAGGGCAAGGTGCCGCTCAGCACCTGCCAGCAAACACGAATCAGAAGCAGTGCCATGGGGATGGCCAGTGCAACGTCGAGCCAGCTCACCTGCAACCAGACCGCCCCCGCCATGCCCACCAGCACCAACACGGTGGTCCAAACGTCGCTCACCGCATGTTGGGCATCTGCCTTGAGCAGGTTGCTGTTCAGTCGCCGACCTTTCCGCAGCTCATATCCCGCGAGCAGGAGGTTGAATCCCAGCACCAGCGTGAGCAGCACCAGTTCCTGGCTGGTCACACGGATGGGAGGCAGGCCCTCCAGGAGCCTCTCCCCTGAACGAAGCAGGATCTCGATGGCTGTGAACAGGATGAAACCAGCGATACCCAGTGCTCCCACCGCCTCGTATTTGCGGTGGCCGTAGGGGTGATCCCTGTCGGGACGTGGATCGGACAGCTTGTTGGTGACCAGTCCCGTGAGGCTGGACAACGCGTCGGTGGCGCTGTGCATGCCATCAGCGATCACCGCAAGGGAACCACTCATGGCCCCCACCAGAAGCTTCAGCAGCGACATGCTGATGTTCAGGGCCAGGGCCACCATGAGGACTCTTCGCACCCCCTGGCGGTTGTCGACCATCGCGATGGGATGACTGTGCGTCACGGCTAACTAGGGCCTCATCCCAACTTATGGAGAAGTCGTGCTTCTGGCCTGATGTTCTGGTCTCGGGTGGTGGGTTGAGCTAAGAAGGGCCACTGCTGCAGCAGCCGTTCTGTTGAAACTCCCGGCTTCATGGCCAGACCTGGTGATGCCACCGTCGTCGCTGCTGCGGCCGTTGGCTCTGGCTGGAGCTGGCCTGCTTGCTGGACAGTGGCTGATCAGTGATGTGATGCACGTTCCCGGCGGGGGGCTGGGGCTGCTGGCAGCCGGTGGCGTGGTGATCTGGCTTGGCCGCAAGCCCAGCCAACCTCGGTTCACTGCACCGGTCTCACTGGATGGCTGGCTGACTCGATGTCAGCAGGTGCTGGATCAGTTCGCACATTTCGAGCAGCAACCCTCTGCGGATCTGGCCCGTCGCGCTGAGCTGAAGTCGGTGCTGGAGCGCAGCGGTCCTGTGCGAATGGCAATGGTTGCCTTGGGAGGCTCCCAGGGTCCGAAGGAAGCAGACCTCAGCAGCTCTCTTGCTGGACCGACGCCATTGACGCTGTCGCTCTGCCATCCCCTGACCACCGACGACGGCAGCCGTTGCTGGCCCAGCGGCTTGCTGGATCAGGATCTGATCTTGTTCAGCCTGCAGGCGCCACTGCTGGCCTCAGATCTGCTCTGGCTTCAGCAGGTGCCGGAGGATCAGCCGGCCTGGTTGCTTTTGGCGACTGAAGCTGAGAACGCATCCACCGACGCTGTTGCTGCTGTTCGGGATGACCTTCCCCCGCGCTGGCGCGAGCGAATCCTGGTTCAGGAGCCGTCGATGCAGCTGCGCACCGCCCTTGCGCCGCTGCGCCGTTCGCTCAAACAGGCTGCAGTTGAGACGCGGCCGCGGCTGTTGGCGGAACTGCACCGGCGTTGGCAGCGGGACCTCGAATCGCTGCGGCGGGAACGCTTTCTGCAGATCCAGCAGCGCACCCAGTGGGTGGTGGCTGGGTCTGTGATGGCCTCCCCCATTGCCAGCCTGGATCTCCTCGCCGTCGCCGTCGCGAACGGTTTGATGATCAAGGAGATGGGAGAGATCTGGGGGACGTCACTGCAGCCCGATGTGCTGAGGGAGGCGGCGGCACAGCTGGCTCGGGTGGCCCTCGCCCAGGGCGTGGTGGAGTGGACCGGTCAGACCTTGCTTGGACTGGCCAAGCTCGACGGGGGCAGCTGGCTGATCGCTGGCTCGATGCAGGCGCTCAGCGCTGCTTACCTCACCCGGGTGGTGGGCCGATCCATGGCGGATTGGCTGGCGATCAATGCCGGTGTGGATGAGCTCGATCTTGTGGCCCTGAAGCAGCAGGCACCGTTGCTGGTGGCTCGGGCTGCAGAGCAGGAACGGGTGAACTGGAACGGCTTCGTTCAGCAATCCCGCGACTGGTTGCTTCATGCAACTTCATGAACGCTTCATAAAGTGCTTAATGAAGTTTTTTTGAGAGCTGATTCCGATTGTTGAGTTGTCATGTAACGGAACGTTCCATCCATAAACTTGATCCACCTGTCCCTTTTTTGAGGGAGAGGTTCATCCGTCTTCTTTTCTTCTATGTCCACCGCAATTCGCAGCGGACGCCAGAGCAATTGGGAAGCCTTTTGTCAGTGGGTGACCGACACCAACAACCGCATCTATGTGGGTTGGTTCGGCGTGCTGATGATTCCCTGCCTCCTGGCGGCCACCATCTGCTTCACCATTGCTTTTATCGCCGCTCCCCCGGTTGATATCGATGGCATCCGTGAGCCCGTCGCTGGCTCCCTGATCTACGGCAACAACATCATCTCTGGTGCTGTTATTCCGTCTTCCAACGCCATCGGCCTGCACTTCTACCCCATCTGGGAAGCTGCTTCCCTCGATGAGTGGCTGTACAACGGCGGCCCTTATCAGTTGGTTTGCTTCCACTTCCTGATCGGCATTTCCGCCTACATGGGTCGTCAGTGGGAACTCTCCTACCGCCTGGGCATGCGCCCCTGGATCTGCGTCGCTTACAGCGCTCCGCTGTCTGCAGCGATGGCTGTTTTCCTGGTGTACCCCTTCGGTCAGGGTTCTTTCTCTGATGGCATGCCCCTGGGCATCTCTGGCACCTTCAACTTCATGTTGGTGTTCCAGGCCGAGCACAACATCCTGATGCACCCCTTCCACATGCTGGGCGTCGCAGGTGTTTTCGGCGGCAGCTTGTTCTCCGCCATGCACGGCTCCCTGGTGACTTCCTCCCTGGTGCGTGAAACCACCGAGGCCGAGTCCCAGAACTACGGCTACAAGTTCGGCCAAGAGGAAGAGACCTACAACATCGTGGCTGCCCACGGTTACTTCGGTCGCCTGATCTTCCAATACGCCTCCTTCAACAACAGCCGTAGCCTTCACTTCTTCCTGGGTGCCTGGCCTGTTGTCGGCATCTGGTTCACGTCCATGGGCATCAGCACCATGGCCTTCAACCTGAACGGCTTCAACTTCAACCAGTCGATCCTGGATAGTCAGGGCCGCGTCCTGAACACCTGGGCTGATGTGCTGAACCGCGCCAACCTCGGCATGGAAGTGCAGCACGAGCGCAACGCTCACAACTTCCCCCTCGACCTGGCTGCTGCTGAGTCCACTCCTGTGGCTCTGCAGGCTCCTGCCATCGGTTGATCTGGAATCAATCTGTTGAATACGGAACAGCAAAAACGATTCAGATCAACTGAATCGGAAAGCCCCCTCCTCGGAGGGGGTTTTTGTTGCTGCGTTGGCTTTGAAGGTTGGGCGGCGAATCAGGCTCCTTCAGGGCACCAGCCGATCTCCTTCTCCAGCCGTTGCATCCATTGGTGGCAGCGGTGGGTGAGGTGTGCCCCTTGGGGGATGCGCTGTTGGTGGTGTGCGCAGGCCGGCTGGGTGACCCCTGCCTCAGCAAGGGTGTGCTGAAAGTGCTGGCAGGTGAGGCACACCATCAGGCACCGGCTGGGTCGGAGCTGTCCTGATCCCATCGGCGGCCAGGCTCTTGGCGGGGGTGCGTTGACAAGGCCCATGGTCTTTTGATTGGTAGCTATGTACTACTCGTTCGCTTGTGGGCTGTCAACGTGGTGTTGGGGAGAATGGGGTCATGAGTGAACCTCACCCCACCCTCCAGTTCGATCTGGACCTTGAAGCTGTTCGCCTGCTCCACCGCTCGGTGAGCTTTCACCTTGAGAAATGGCCCGGGGGGCCAGATCCCAGGGAGCAGGAGGCCCTGCAGTCGATGAAGACCTTGCTCACGGCAGCTTTGCTTGAGTTCAGCCTCGATCAGGACGGTCAGCGCTGAAACGTGCGCCTTCACTCCTGAGCGGTGAAGGCGCAACAGCGGTGCGTTGGCAGGTCTACAACGCATTGAGTCGGTTCAGGCCTGCCTGGACTGCATCCCCACCTGTTGCATCGACGATGGGAAAGAGCAGGGCTGCAGAAGCCTGTGTCTCCTGCGTTGTTCTCCTAAGCCGTTGTCCCCGTGGGTTGGTTGATCGCCGTTGCCATCGTCGTGCTGCTGTCCTGGCTGGGATGGCGTTGGAATCAGCTCGAGTGTGCTGAAAGCCGCTCCGTCAGCGGCCGCTTGGTGAAGCGGATGCGTCGTCATTCGCGGCGACGCAAGCACCATCACTAGGCCTGCAATCAGGCCATGGGCATGCGACAACCCAGCTGAATCGTGCCTTCGTCGATCAACCGGCCCAGCCGTTGAGCGACAGCCTCTTCAGTTCGTGTGAATTGATCCTGGCGGGCGGTTACCCACGCCATCTCGCCGTTGGTAATCACGCCGGTGGACATGGCTTCGAGAAAGAGTTCGCCGAGCGTCATGACACGGATGTGGTTGGAATCACGTTGATGGGACTCCACCGGGGCTGCATGACCTGCTCACCTTTCTTCATGGCGAGGGACCAAGGATGGTATTGAGGGCCCTGTGGATCTGAGTGTTCAGGTGTGAGCCGGCGGGATTGAGGCGAATCAAGCCTGTGAATCCTTCGCTGAGTTCGGGCCTGTCAGGGCGACTGCTCAGCCTGAAGTGCATCGCACGAATCACGGTTTCTTGAACGGATCGTTGACGGGAGCGGTTCCAGACCAGGCACTGATCCAACGGTGTCTGCAACCACCAGCCGGTCCATTCAGCGTGTTGGCCCCCCATGCTTCGGTGCATCAACCGTTGGCGCCAGTCCCGCTGCGCATGGGTTGCATCCACAAGCACGTTGTCGCCATCAGCAATGGCGCGGTCGATGGCCCCATGCAGGTGGGGCTCCAATTCAGACCAAGGGCTCTGGACATTCGCGTCCCCCCACAGCTGCTCTCTCAAAGCGTCAGTGGAGATCACTTCTGCAGAGAGAAGCGGAGCGAGGATCGCCGCGAGGGTGGACTTTCCGCTGCCCGGTGGGCCGATCAACAGATGGCCCTGGGGCCGTGGTTCAGGCAACGAAGCGTTTGTAGAGCCACCGCACCAGTCCACCAATCACGGGCACCGGAGCAAACGTGGGGCCGACAAAATCGAAGTAATCGCGGTGGTCTCCGATCTTTCCGTCTGGATTGAAGCTGAGTCGGGTCGCTCCCGGGTAGATGAACTCAATTCCTTTGATCTTGAGTCCCATGCGCCATTCAACAAAGGCTGTTTCACCATTCACCACCACCGACTCCGTTTCCAGGAAAACGTCATCACAGCGCTGCATCAGACCGTCCTGGGCAAGGATGTAGGCGTCGACCCCCTGCCGTTCCTGGGTTGGATCGGTGAAGTGCACGTCGTCGGCGTAGACGGCCTTCCATTGCGCAGCTGTGGGGCCAGCAGTGCCGTAGGGCTTGGTGAACAGGGCACGGATCTGTTCGGCGTCCAGCGGGGGGTGAAGCATGGGAGTGGTCATCAGAAGTCGGCGCCCAACTGAGCGGTGATGGTGTTGTTCAACTCGGGTGTGCTCATGCTTTGGTAAATCGATTGCACCCGCAATGTTGTGAACAACTTGCTGTTCTCTGCGGGGTAATAGCGCACCTCAGCGGTCAGGGTGTTGCCCGGTTGAACTTCATTTGCCCAGACCGCTGTGAACTGGTTTTGAAGTCCGAACTGAAGCGAAGGCCAGGGTTTCCAGCCGAGATCGGCCGTCAGCGTTGCGCCGCCATAGCTGTTGCCGCAGAAGGTGTCGCTGGCACAGGTGATCCCACCCCCGCTCCACTGCAGAGAGGGACCGATGGACAGGGTGAGTTCAGTTGTTTCTGACTTCAACAACGGGAAGGCGACACCGATGTTTCCCAGAACGGTATTCACCCCGGAATCATTTGTGCCGTTGTATTGGTAGTTGCTCAGAGCAAACAAATCGAGGTTGGCTGCGATCGGTTTGTCGTAGCGGAGTTCTGCAGATCCTTTCTCTGTATCGATCGAGAGTGGCTCCCCTGAATCCTTCGACTTGCTGGAATTGAAACTGCCGCTCAACGACAACTTCTGTTGATCGTCTTTGTAGCGGGTTTTTCCGCTGAAGCTGATCGAGAGGGAGTTGTCGCCATCTTTCTCATTGCCGATCACTCCAGCGGAGATCGAGCTGGCCCAAAGGGGCTTGGGCTTGGCTGGTTTGAGTTGGTCTGCGGTGAGTTCCAACCGTCCCAGCTGGGGATGGTTCAGCACCGTGGTCCCGTTGTCTGGATTTCGCTCAACCAACTCCCCGTTCAGGCTGTCGCCGTTGCGCAGGGTCAAGCTGACGGTCTCGGCCCAGCTCATGCCTGGAGCCAGGCAGAAGCACAGAAGTCCAGCCGTGGCGAGGCAACGATGCATGGCGTCAGCTGAAAAAGCCTTGGACTGAAAACAGCGTACTTGCGCTGCTGCAACTGGTTTGCCACCATCATGTGTGTCCCTAAGCGTGTCCCTATCCGAGTCCCTATGGGAAGGCGAGTGGTTGGACCAAGGCACGTACATGGACCAGAGGGCCTGTGGTTTGCGGTGTTCAGGGACAAGGATGGCAGGACCTACAGGGAATCGCTCAAGACCAGAGACCATGCCAAAGCACTGAGGTTGTGGCCTGCTGCCTACCAACGGCTCAAAGACAAAGCCAATGGAGTCAGACCGGGCTACATCCCACAATCACCAGATCAAGTCGGCTACGAGCTGGACCCTCAGACCGGAGAGCGAAGGGAGATACAGGCATCCGACGTCTACGGACCCGGTGAACTGGAGGAGGCCATGACCTGGCAACAGGCAGCGGCCATCCATAACGAACGGATAGCTGACAAGAGAGGCAGAGCCCTCACGGAAAAGACCAAGGCATCAAGCCAAGCCCTAGCCATCAAGCCCATCTCTCACGTCCCGCCTGCATTGGTTCAAGTGAGCGATGTGCAGCGATACATGCGGGAGCTGAAGGACCAGGGGCTCTCGGCCAACACGATCATGCAAAGGCACGGGATGCTCCGGGCCATCACCAAGTCCCTGATGAAGCAGGGCTACCTGACCAACAACGTGTGGGACAGGGTCGAAGCCACGGCAATGCCAGGCGAACCACTTCCCTTCTTAACACCTGAGGAGGTCAAACAGCTGTGGGATACCGGCAACTGGCATCTCCAGGTCCTGCTCTACACAGGCCTCAGGGAGAACGAGCTATGCCCCCGACAGCAAGCTCACCTGGATGGCAGGTGGCTGCGTATTGACAGATCACTGGGCTGCTCAGTCAAGAACGACGACAGCCTGCGTGAGGTGTTGCTGCCTGAATGGGCAGGCACTCAACTACCCAAGCCACCCGGCAAGACAACCCTCTGGCGGTTGGTGAAGAGAACCACCCCACGGCTCACGCTTCACTCCCTGCGAAGTGCACTCCGCACAGCATTGGCGCAGGCAGGAGTGACCACTGAGGTCAGCGAACGGATACTGGGCCAGAAGGTTGGCAAGGCAGCAGGTGCCTCTCACGTTCGCAAGTACACCGAGTACACGCGGGAGATCATCGGGCCAGCACTCGAGGCTGGGTGGGTAGTGATGGATGAGTGGTGTCGCTAGCGCCGACAGCATCCACACCAGGCTCCTGCCGATCCTCAAGCAAGAGCACCTCGAACGGCCCTCTTCTGATCCACTCTTGAGGTGAAGGCTGTGGTGCCTTCAATGCGTCAAGCAGGAGCGGGCTGAGGGGCCGGCTCTTTTTTTTGGATCAGAAGGCCAGCAAAGTCAGTAGTCCGCCTCACCAGCCACAAGACTGAAACCAGCTGATCCAACGCCGTGCTGCTCCTGCTGGCTTTCAACTTGATCGTCGTTCAAGAACCGGCGACCCCGCCTCCAATGAACTTGGCCTGCCCAGACGAAGTGCGACAACAGCTGGACGGGCTCTACGAATGGCAGGTGCAGCGCATGGACCAACCGAATAACACCTCCACTTCGCTCTCAAGCCAGAGCGAGCGCTTCAGTCCTAGTCTATTCAGTCTGCTGACGGAAGCCCGGCAACTCACCCCATCAAAGGATGGCCGCTATTTGGACTTCGACGTCTTCAGTAACACCCAGGTGCGGACCTTTTCAGCAGTCATTACCGGCTGCAGCGCGGCCCAGAAGAACAGCATCCTTGCTGCAGTGGAGGTGCAAGCCGGATTGCGCAACACCCCCAGCGCAACACCCCGACGATTGGAATACGAACTACAGCGGGACTGCACAGGCCAGTGGAAGATCGCAGAAATCACTTACCGCAATGAGCGGGTGTTTCACCTGAGGACTTATCTCGAGAAACTTGTGAATCCAACACCCTGATCTTCAACAGCCAAGCTGATAAAGGAGATCAACATCTCTGCATGCGTCGCAATTTCCTCCTGCTCAGAGGCTTACTGCTGGCGCTGAGCCTTCGGACCACTCTCCCCGCAGCGGCCATGGAAGTTGGCCTCCGATCTCTGATGGCAGACGGTGAAATACCAAAGGTTGCCCTGGAGATCTATGAGAAAAGGTCCCGAGAAAGAGTTGCGAGAGCCGAAGCCAGGACCGCAATAGCTGACTTCATCAATGACGCCGAAGGAGGACCGTTCTGAACATGACCAACGCACCTACTTCTCCCAGCAACAACGACGACGACTTCCGTCGCGCACTCATCCGCACCTTGACGAATGGGCTGAATCAAAGGCAATGCCACCATCGCCAGAACATGGCGGGGCAGGAGGCACTGTCAGATCAGATCGATCAGCGGTAGTACCGTACCGATGTCGGCATCGGCATAGTCCTGAAGATGCAGATGTACACCGAGGACGCCCGAAAGGAAGACAGCGACGCCACCAAGGAATCGCTTGCGGTGATCACAGGGTTGCTCAGCTCAATCCTCAAAGAGCTGCAAGGGAATGATTTCCTGCGCATCCCAAAAGAGGAGCGCCAGTACACGGAGAACAATGAGGGGTACAATAGTCTCTCTGTGGGTTGAGCGGTCAGGTAGAGGATGGCAGCCGTAAGCCTCCGCTACGGCAAGAAAGACCCCTGGTGGTGTCAGTCCCAGGGGCTGAGCTCTCCTCGCCGAACTCAAGTTGATGCACTTGTGTGACCAGGTTGTGATTGGCAGGCACGGGGTTGATGACCAGGTGCAACTCGCGGGCGTATCTCGACCACGTAGCAAGTGATGTGTCAGGACATTGAGCGCCATGGCTAAGACAGCACTGCTCGCAGTTGATTCGCACCTCTGAGAGCGGCGAGGTCACCTTTTTAAGGCTGGTGGCTTCGCTTGGCTATTCGCAGACAGGGGGGATCTAGTGAGCCGTCGAGCAGATCCCCCGAGCCGTAGTCCGCCCCACATCTGGCCGACTCGTCTCATCTCCACCGATAGCCAGGGAAGGCGACATCGTCAGCCAGCCTCAGGAGCCCAACCCATCTCCTTCTGCCAGGTGGGCGCTGCTCCCTCGTGGATCACCACTCGGTCACTGGATAAGAGTGGAACCTGTTAGCTCTTTTGATTGGTGAACGTAGGATTGGCTCCCTGTCGATAGAGAAAATCCCTTTAGCTTTTTTGCTTGGAATACGTGGGAACGGCTCCCTGTCGATAGAATTAAGTCCTTTGGTTCTGCTTGGAAGACGTGGAAAATACATGTGCTGATTTTTGGCCTTGGGAAGAAAAGTTCCTACATCAGGCTCAGAAATGTATCCCTTGCTTGAAGAGGATCTCAATTCGTTAATCTTCACGCCACGGGGGAGTGGCTTAAAAACACCATTAAAGCCAGGATCGGGCTGATTACTAAATCCCTTGGTTGAAGAGGGTCTCAATTGTTTACTTTTTACACCAATAGGGAGTGGCCCAAAGAATTTTTTAATGCCAGGATCGGGCTCATTAGTAAATCCGGCAGGATTCGCTCCTACGACTGCAGGGAATGTGCCGACAAGCAGTGATGTTGAGGCAATGGCAATCAAAGTTTTGATGGTTCGGGTCATGAGCATTAGAAAAGCAATTGGTGGCAGGGTTATCCCCTTTGCTGCACACACCATCCCCGGATTCAATTACTGAACCGTTGACAGAGCTCACAAGGGACTGTGACCTTGCTCACCCCGCTTCAGGAGCCCAGCCCACCTCTTTCTGCCAGGTCAGCGCCCAGAGCTTGCAGCGCTTCTTCAAAGGATTACCCGATGCTTGGTGTGTTTCTGCCGTACTTCTGCCCTGCAGCAATCACGCCTGGATCTCTCCTGATCTCTGCCTTCAGTGATCGAAGCCTCCAGCTCGATGCCAGGGAGTTGGGGCCATTGACCAGCAGGTCCAGCTCACGGTCGCTCAGTTGTCTCATTGCTCATCCCCTCCTTTGAGCTGTTCAAGTGTTCCGAGTTAGGCCTTCAGTTCCTTCAGTCGACTGGCATCCAACTTGTCCAGTCCCATCTCTTTGATCACCTGATCATCCAGCAAAAGCCATATGCCGTTAGCGACAACGTCGGTATCAGCCTCAAGGTGCTGGGTGTCCAGGTGCTGGAGATCAAGACCCAAGACAGCGCACAAGGCAATCGTGACCCCTATGCCTTCGGGGATGACCACCTGAGCCAAGACGACCTGGGTGCCCTGTTCAAGAAGGCAGCTTGATCTCTCATCGAGGTGCGCATCGGGGCACATGGGCCAGCTCCACAACGGCAATCGCAGCTCTGCTGCTCTTACCTGTTCCGCTGGCTCATCTTGCTTGCTCGTGATCCTGAGCTGCGGAAGTTGGCCTTCAATGAAGACTGAAGACTCTGATCGTTATTACGGTTCTTAGCTTCTTCTCCTTCTTGCTCCTGTGGACCCTCGTCTACATGCTCCTCATCACCGAGTTGAACCTTTACTTCGATTACGACTGGAGGAGGAAAGGGAAAGCACGAGCTGAAAAGTTGGCACACCTTGTTGCGTACTTCGGCGGCTTCTTTCTCTTTCTCAAGTTCGTGGTGCCTTTCTTGGACTAAAGCCCGTGCATCACCGGTTCTCCACAGCGGCTAGTCAGTTGGCGCGGTGCCCAGGTCGTTGCCGCGGCTTTCCGCAGCGGGCTGGTGCGGCGCCCTTTGACGTGTCCCTATTCTTCGCTTGAGGTAGGGACTCCAGTCAGTGACTGCAATCGTTCTGCCCTGGTCAGCTCAACTGAAAAAACCCTTGGATTGAAGCCAAAGGCCAATGGCAAGCAGGGGCCCGAAGCCGGCGATCAATACGGTGATCTTCAGGCGCAGCGGTGAAACCTGAGGTTTGGTCTCTCGAAGAGCCATGGCAAGGCACAAAGGCAAATGAACTTAAACGCTGTAAGGCGTTGATGCCTGCTTAGAGCTCGTACTCCTCTTCAAACTGCTGAATCAGACCCTTGTAGAGCGCCAGCAGGCCCTCGGTTTCTTCGCAGAAACCGTCCGTTGTGTACTTCGCGATCAGATTCACCACGGCGCTGCGGATTTGCGTGAAGGCGCCGAGGTACTCACCCTGGATGTCCTCATCGCGGATGTCATTGATCAGAGCGCCCACCAGCTCAATCTTCCGCTTGGCAGCGGCCATCTCCGCTTCCATCTCTTTGTTGAGCTTGCGGCGTTTCTTCGGCATCCCCTCAACCGGTTCACTCGGCGACATTACGGGAGCCGCATGCCTTCCTCGTTCGAGCGGCTTCCCTTAGCGTCGGGTTCGCTCGACCCATGGCCTTGTGAATCGGACCTTTCGCGGTGTTGCTTACGTGTCCGTCTGGGTGGTGATCTGGGGGACGGTGGCGTCCTTGATGGACTGGATGCTGCTGACGGGTGAGGTTTATGAAACGGCCAGCGCCGGTCAGGGGGTGACGTTCATCGCCTACGGGGCCGCAACAGTGGTGTTGGCCACGCGGTTCTCGGGGCGTTTTCTTGCAGACGCCGATTCAGAGGCTTCGGATCAGGAGTGATCCACCCATCAGCAGCGCCAGGATCTCGAAGGCTTGCTTGACCAGGCGGCTTCCTTTCACCAGGGAATAGTGCGCCCCCAGAAAGCCTCCGATCAGCGATCCGAGAACGAGAGCGGGAAGCCAGTCCCAACGGATTTCACCGCTCAATCCCAGCACCAGCGCCCCGGTGCCATTCCACCCCAGACCCACCAGCACCAGGGTGTGGGCGACGGCTCTGGCATAGCTCAGCCCGAACCAGCGCACCATCCAAAGGGTGACGAATAATCCCGTTCCTGAGGTTAGTGAGCCGTTGAGAATGCCGATGATGAAGAGGCCGCAGCTGCCAAGTCCGACGGTGCGGGCTGTCAGGGGTCGGGGCTGGTCTGTCGTTCCCAGATCAGGTTTCCGGGCCGAGTACAACCCCAGCCCCAGGGTCAGCAGCCCAAGGCTGGTGGTGGCCACTTGATCCGGCAGCGCAAGAACCATGCTGGCCCCCACAAACACTCCTGGGAGACCGGCGGCCAACACCAGCGCGGAGCGTTTGAGATCAAGGCTGCTGGCCCGCCAATGAAGTCCCGTGGCTCCCAGCCCCAGGGCCACGCTGGCCACTTTGTGGGTGGCCAGCGCCATGGAGAAAGGAAGGCCCAGAAGGATGAGGGCGGGCAGTTGCACCAGTCCTGCTCCCCCTCCCGCCAAAGCTGAGAGGGCATTGGCGCCTATGGCGATGCCCAGCAGGGCGATTTGCATCAACAGTTCAGACACACTCAAGTTCGTGTCAGGAAGGCGATCGGCACCGAAAACGTGATGATGCGATGGGGATCGCCGGGAAGAATGGCGACGCAGGCCACCTCACGATCAGCGTGGGCTTCGCGGGACTGCACCACAAAGGCCGTGGCGTCTTCGATGCTCCACATCGGGGCGTCACCGCAACGGCGTTCATCCCTGTAGGCCTGCCAGACCTCGCAGAACGCCTCTCCATCGTCACCGCGTTTCATTTCCGTCAGCGCCTGTTCCAAGCCCACGTCTTCGAAACGCTCGAACAGGCGCACCATCAATGGATGGGCAATGGTGGATGAGGCCTTCAAGGTGGAGTTAATGGTGCCAATGGCGCTCACCATCAGCTTCGGTTTGGAGCGTCGTGCATCGATCACTCCCACTGGCAGGTTGAGGTCCCAACTGGGGTGTCCGCTCACGGCACAGGCCAGATCGAACAGCCCCAAACTGCACTGCTTGATCAAGCTCTGAATGGTCTCTCGATCCATAACTTCAGTTCCGCGCGGCCTGATTCACCGTTTGCTCTCCAGTGTTGCCAGGATGGCCAGCGGATGGTTCCTGTTTGGATGTCCCTGGTTCAGATCTACCTTGATGCTGTCACCCACCAGGTGATCACCAATGAAGAGCTTGCCTACGTTGCCGGCAATCAGGATCGATTCGATCGCACCGAACTGAAACTCACTGCACGTCTGGAACAACTGATTGGCGCAGGGAACATCAGTGTGGGGACACGCTGATTAACCGAACAGAAAACGTTGGAGCCGATTGAGCAATTGTCGCATCAGTCTTTTGTCACGACTGAAGATCATTCGCTCATGTGACAGCATCGCGCGACTCACCCGATCTGCGCTTCTGGTAGGCGGGGAAGGCTGTTGCGTCAACCTTCACGGCAGGGCAACCACCCCCGACCAACTTTGGAGAACATCGGGTGCGCCTTGGGTTAGGGCGGCAACAGCACTGGCTGAGCCAATCCCGATTCCCACCACAACCCCTACGGCAAAAACAAGCAGCCCTGTCAGAACACTGCGTTCGGAAAATGGCATCCACTCAACGATCAGCCGTTCTGACTTTCCTCCTATTAACGACCAATGGCCACTGTTGTGTCACAGGACGTGATGGTGCCTGGAGTGAATCTGTTGTGTGGTTTCGGCCACAAAGGTAGATCTACCGACTGATCGATCGGGGTGGTCTTCGCTAACAACCGAATGTCAGCCAGATGACAGTTTCAGTCATGAAAACGATTGACGAGCACATCCAGAAGGACCAAGAGGAGTTCCTTAAGGCCCTGTCTGAGCACAACGAAGGCAAGGTGCGTCATCTCACAGAGGAGCTGCAGTGGCTGTTGGATCACAAGAAGGAATTTCCTGATGATCCCCATGACCCCTCACCCCTTGAGTTGTTCTGCGAGCAGAACCCCGATGAGCCCGAGTGCTTGGTGTACGACGACTGAGTAGAAGTACCTATTCCTTGCTCTGCCCGGGCGGTAAGCCGCGCAACTACACGCAACTTATTTAAATTGTGTGTAGTTGACGCGTTTTGTGGTGATTCGAGCCATCCTGACCCGCCCCATTGCTGGTGATCTCGGTCTGCTCCTGCTTCGGGTGTTCACCGGAGCACTTCTGATTCACCACGGTTACGAAAAGCTCGCCAATATCGAGAATTTTGCTGATGCATTTGTTCGCCCTCTGCATCTGCCCTTCCCGATCCTCCTCTCCTACGTGGCAGCATTCTCTGAGGTGATTGGCAGCTGGTTGTTAATCACTGGGTTGCTGACGCGGATGGGAGCCTTGGCAGTGGCGGGGACGATCTCCGTCGCCATCTATCACGCCATCGTCACAGCAGGCTTCAACATCTATCTGTTGGAGCTGCTAGGTCTTTATTTCGCGGCTGCTGTGGCCGTTTTGGCCTGTGGCCCGGGCGTCTTTTCCATTGACGAGCTCATTGCTCGCCGGCTAGAACCCGACATGCAGTTCTCCGCTGCGGAAGATACCGATTACGCCGGTGGAGAGGCCTCAGTTCTGGAAGAAGCCGTCGCCAGCCGCTGAAAATCAGGGTGATTAGGTCCAAAAGCCCCGCCATGGTGGGGCTTTTTTGATGGCTTGACGCCGGTATGGGCAACAAACGCGTCAGAATCATCAAAGTTGAATGAACGCGATGAAAGAGGTCAGCCTGCTCGAGATGATTGGCCGTTCATTGGCGAAGGTTGCTGCAGGGGCTGGTATTGCAGCAATTTTGATTTGGCTCACCTACGTGATGCTTGATGTTGGTCATATGCAGTCGGGTTTCACACTGCCTCAATCCAGTTACTGAGCTCAGATGCAGTGGAATGGTCTTGAATTTCCGGTTCTGATCATTGCTTCGCTGTTGATTGCCCTGCAGGTTTGCTGGATTGGAGCTGTGCTCCGGCGCAACCAACGCAGGCGCCTGAGAGAACCTCTCAGCGCAACAGCGTTTCAGCGTGAACTCAAGCGGATTTTTTCAAGAGCGAATGGACTGTCCTAAGCCATGAAGCAGCTTCCAGGTCAACGGAGCAAAGCCTTGCCGCGATGGCTGAAGACGGTCATGGCGGGTGCCATCACTGTGATTGCCACCATTTGGCTGGTGTCGTTGCTCCCCTTTCTGCTTCTCGCAGCCTTGGTGCTTTCAGTAGCACTGATTCCAGTCACCCGTCATCTGAAACGGGAGTTGGAAGAGGCTGGATTCAGTGTTGATAAAGCGAGAACAACCCATCAACGCCCTGACCTCAACATCACTCCCTGGCATCGCCAGATTCGCAATCTCTGGAGAGATTTCAGTTCTTGAACAGGTCGCTCGCCATGGAGCGATAACGACCGAGAGAACTACCGGCGCGACGGGATTTTGTGGGCACACTTTGACCCGGCAAAAGGTTCAGGGGAGCGAAATTCACTAACGTCACCTCCGGCCGCTCCTGCTGTTCAGCTGCCAACAGCTCGGCAATGGCTTCTGCTGTGGTTTGTGCTGGAGGTGCGCTCTCCAAAACAGCTTCGATCGTTTCCACCGGCTTGGCCTTGAGTGGACTTTTGGCTTTGGCGGCGCCGAGGGGCCACAGAAAAACCAGACTCAGCAGAAGAGCAACGGCGGACGTCAGGGTGCCGGTGAGTCCAAATGACAAACCCTGAAAGTTCCACAGCAACCCCGAACCCGCCATGCCGAAGGTGCCGAGGATGGCAAGCATCAGGCCGAGGAAGGATGCCTGTGGTGCTTTGATTTTGAGCGGCTGGCTGGATTCAGAGACTTCAACGGGTGAAAGTCGTGGTTCAGGCCGAAGCAGAACAAAGCTGATTCCCAGCAAAACCAACGCCGTGATGGTGCTGCCAAGCCCCAGGGTGCGGCCTTGAAAATTCCAAAGCAGACCACCGCCAGCAAGACCTGAAACCCCGAGGGTTGCCAATGCAAGTCCGCTCAAGAAAGGGAGACGATTGCGCATGACTCAGTCGTTCCGGTTTTGCGTGGCGGCGTAAGCAACGGCTCCGCCTGTGATCACAGTGAGTAGGCCTGTGGTCAGCAAAAAGCCCACCAACATGGCGAATCCAAGAACAGAACCCAGGAGGGACATCTTGATTCGCAGCAATTTCGACTTCATCAACATCACCAACAGCAAGACCACCGTGGTCTTCAAGCCAGCGATTTTTGCCGCGCTGATCGGGCAAAAAGGATTGATCAACACCATCGGCTGGTCTTGGCCTTCTTCAGTGTTTATGAAGTCTGGCGAAAACAAGAGCGCACCGCGAAAAGAGCACTGGGGAGAGCGCACCGTTAATAGAGCACCGTGGCGTGGCGACTTGATCCGCTTTGAGCGACGGACGGGCACAAAAAAACGGGCCCTTGGGCCCGTTTTTTTGACTGACGTGTCAGCTCAGCGACGACGGTTGCGGGAACGCTGCTTCAGCTTGCGCTTGTATTTCTCAACGGGGGTCTCGTGGTGACGGATCCGACGCAGATCAGAAAAGATGCCGGCTTTGGCGACGGAGCGCTTGAAGCGGCGCAACGCTGATTCAATACCTTCGTTTTCGCCGACTGTGACCTGACTCATCCGTTCCCCGAAAGAGAGCAATAAACAACTACTTTACCAGCCACCCCCTACCCCTTTTCCCCCACCTGCCGGTAGTGGGCTGAGTCTCTTGCATGACGCTTGTTGAAGAGATCGTGGCGCGTCCCAGCTTCTGCTTTGGGATGGGTCCATCACTCCGGTAGGCCCCTGTCTTGACCCTCACGCACTGCCCCCTGTGCATTGGTCTGGCTGTTCTTTCGGCCGTTCGATTCATGGCCCACTGCGTCATGGCCGTTCAGCTCGAACGCAGCACGGCAGGAGCTTCGACCCATCCCGCCATGCTGCTGGGGACTCTGTTCGAACTTTGAAGGAGTTCCGCCTCAGGGATCCATGGGATCCACTAGCTGCAGATAGGCCGCGTCGGTGTTCTGCAGGGCTTCATCATCGTGATGAGCTTCCACGCTGTAGATGAGGTGAAGCAGCCTGCCTCGGTCCATCCCTCGGTCGGCCACGTCTTTCCAGAGGCGCGAGCTGAGCTGCGCATCACGCCATTCGAGCTGGGCCTTGACCAGCGCCCGCGTCATCGTGATGTAGCTCTGCCGGTCGTTGCGCAGCCGGTCTTCGGAGAAGCTGTGTTGAGCTGCCGGCTTGAGCAGATTGCGAATCCTCTTTGAGGCCGCCTTCAGCACCTTTGGCATCGTCGTTACCCGACTCACTTCAGTCTGATTCGGCCGTCTGGACTGACAACGGAGTGAAATGCCTATGCCTCAATCAGAAATGAGTATTTGGACTCACTCCTGCGGGACGGTAGTGCTGATGACTTTTTGTAAAGTCAAATCCTTTAACTTCTTACTGCTTTTCTTTGGCCTGTGGAAATACTTGTGATGGCGGCCGTTTTTATGCCCTTTTCTGCCCTCGTGATGAATGCATTTGCCGGTGATTCGGAAGACGATTTCGATTTCCTCTAAATGGAATCCAAGCTCCTAGCAATGTTGGCCTTTGGTGCCGCAGTTATGACCCTCTGGGCTTGGTTGATGGCGAATCTGCCGCGGATGGCGTCTGACCGGAACAAGCCAGACAACCTCCGTTGATCCGGTACGGCGCTAAGTGACCACGAAGACAGGTTGTGCCACGGAAGAAGAGTTTTTGTCCCAGCTCGCGCGCGTGGGAATCGGTGAGCGGTAGAGATAGCCAGCGTTCGGGCACCTGACCATTCAGCTGTGATCTGGCTTCAAGCGCAGCTTGGCGGCGTTGTTTTTCCTCGCGATCGTTTTTGAGATACACCCCTTCAATCTGTAATTCGCGGGCACAGGTTTCACAGGCATTCACGGTGGGCTTGCGGCGGGCCGTGTTCAGCGACAACTTGTCGCTGGGAACTTCCCGCTCGGCCCCGCAACTGCAGCGGCACCACCAGAAGGCGTTTCCTGCTTTGGTACGCCGTTCGGATGCGCGAACCACGGTGAGTTTGCCGTAAACCTCGCCGATGCGGTTGCGTGGACTGGATGGCATTGGTCAGGCGGATTTCTGATCAGGAGCGTTGTTTAAGTCGGCAAACTTGGCTGCCATCGTTGGATTGCGTCGGGTCAACTTTTTAACGGTTACATCCTGTGCCTTGTCATTGGCAAGCCGCAGGTTTCGATCAGCACCCATCAGTGCATCCTTGGTTTTTTGGAGGTGATCGATCGACTTATCGATTTCATCGATTGCCGTTTCGAAACGTCTGGAGGCGAGGTCGTAGTTGCGGGAAAAGGCCGTTTTGAAGGTTTCCAGGTCGTTCTCGAAGTTGGTGACATCGATGTTCTGGGCTTTTACAAGAGCCAGTTCAGCTTTGTATTCCAGAGATTTCATGGCTGCATTTCGGAGCAATGTGATGAATGGAATGAAGAATTGTGGGCGAATTATATAGGTTTTAGGGAAGCGATGAGATACATCAACAATGCCTGAATTGTAAAGCTCATTTTCGGGCTCAAGCAGGGAGACGAGCACTGCATACTCGCAATTTTTTTCGTTCCTGTCCTTGTTCAGCTCTTTGAGGAAGTCTTCATTTTTCTTCTTGGTTGCCGTTGTGTCAGCTTCGTTTTTCATCTCAAACATGATCGAGATGATTTCGTTGTTGTGGTCGTCCTGGTCGCGGAAGATGTAGTCACCCTTGCTTCCACTGCGCGCGTCGTTGTCTTTTTCGAAATAGGCCATCGGAAAAGCGGCTGCACGAATCCTGTTGAATTCGGTTTCGCAGTGTTGTTCGAGGGTTTCCCCCACCATTTTGGTGGAGAGCCGCGCCTTCATGTCGCGCAAGCGTTCAATGGCCTGATCCCGATCACTGAGCTGGGCTTCGTAGCGATCCTTCAGTGATTGAGATTCCAGCTGATGCTTTAGTTCTGCTTCCTTAAAGCCGCTTTGAAGTGCATCCCGTTGTTTCTCCACGGAACTCACGGCTTCATTCACGGCCAGCTGGCGTTGCATGGCCCCGGCCTGGAGCTGCGCTTGCAAATCTCTCACCTCATTGTCTTTTTGTAGCGTCATCGCCTGCATTTCTTTGGCGAATTTGGTTTCGGCTAGGCGTAGTTCTGTGGCCTGCTGCTCACGCATTTGCTGGAGTTCAATGGCAATGCGATCCCGCTGCTTCTCCGCTTTGTTCACAGCATCTTTGATCGCCAGTTCTTGATGCATTGCACTTTGCTTGAGTTGTGCCTCAAGCGTTTGCATTTCCCTGTCTTTTTTGGCAATGGCCAACTCGATGGCGTTTCGTTTGTCCTGTTCCGCCAGGGCGAGCCGCTTGTTCAGTTGCTGCTCGAATTCTCGATCCCTCACCTGTTTGAGGATGTCGGCATACCCGCCTTCATCCACCTTGAAGGCTGTGTTGCAGTGAGGGCAGATGATGTCGTGCATGTCTGACGATTTGTGTTGAACGTACGCGCTACGTGCTGGGATTTTATCGGCTCTGGCTAACACGAGATCAGCTCACGGTTCATGCCATGCCCGATTGGATCGATCCACGTTCACTGCTTGACACAGTGATCATCGTCAGCATCGTGGCCCTGGCTGCCGTCGGATTCGTTGTTGGCATGAAGCAGATGATCATTGATCTGAGCAACCTGCGTCGCGCCAAGGTTTAAGCCAGCGTCAGCCTTTCAGCCTGGATTGCAGTGCCGCCAGTCTTGCGGCGTTTACACCAAGATCCGAGTCGCCGAGGCGCGACTCGGATCTTGCCTGGATCCGGTTGTTATCGCGATCAGCAAACAGTTCGAGGTCGTCCACAAAACCAAAGAATGCGCTGCTGGCCTCGGCATGGAGGTAGGTCTCGGTTTGATCCATGACAACCGTCCGCGGCGTCTCCTGCACCAACTCACTCAGCCTGTTGAATTCAGCCATCGTCTTAGAGCTCTCCCAGGTTTGGCTGGAACAGTGAGCTGTTGTCGGGCAGTCGCGTAAAGCCCCGTTGCTGACGCCGAGATCCCCTGGGACGGGGCCAGCAAGATGGAACAGCATCAGTACGGGGGCCAGTAGGCCGGCAAGGAAGGTCACTGGTCTTTGCGGGAATGACCTCTCCAGTTGAGCATCCAAACCCAGATGCCAAAAAGGGTTCCAACCGGTAGTGCGATCACCACCAACTGGCTGATCACGAACTGGCGCTCCTCAGGATTCATGGTTGTTTTGATACGGGGGTATGCGGGCAAAAGTCGCTTCCCGTTCGCCATCATGGAGCGCAGTGCTGGGCAAAGATGACGAATCCTGGGTGGATTGTGCTCGCGTGGCTGGTGGTGGCGCTGGCTTCTGCCTTCAAGTTTTGGTCGATCACGCGCCCCTACCGCGACAAAACTGCTCTATTGCGTGGGCAAACCGTTGACGAAGCACGCCAGCGCCTGGAACGTCGCTGGCGAAGCGACAGCAAGGTGTGAGGCTTATTTCTCGGCGATCACCCAGGCTGTTGCAGCTCTCTGACGCACGTAGAGGTCAGCGAGCTCCCGTGCCAGAGACTTCAACTGGTCGAGATCGTCCGTGTCATCGATGGACCGCTTGATCGCTTCTGCTTCAAACTGCTGGGGCAAGCTGAGGTTCATGACTCGCAAGCAGGTCAACCAACTGTAACGAAGCGTTACTTCTGGTGTGGGCGTGCTGCTGACCGTGAGCGGGCAATCTCCTTTTGCCAAGCCAAAAGCAGATCTTTGCTGATCTCCTGGAGCTGTTTGACGTCAGTCATTGAATTGATATCACGACTACGCTGTTCGATAACGAACTGTTGGCCAAGTGTCAGAGCGATGGGCTCCATGGTGACGTCGGCAGATTGAATTCAAATTATTGACTTGACCCTGTGTTGTCGTATCAACGGGCACGGTTCATTGCCGATGTGTGCTGTTGCGAATTTTGTTTTGATGAAAAAGGATCGCCTTTCATTGTTGATGGATTGATCTTCATCCAGAGCCGATCGCTAAATGTTGACATCACAAACAAATCGATTTGGCGTTGCCTAGATTGAAATGGAGATGCTGAGAGAGCTTTGGACGGTTCCGGACAAAATCTCGAGCGCCGTTATCGCCTGGAAATCTGGAGGGAAACGGTGTATTGGATGCAAATGCGATGCAGCGACCTGGAAGAGCTGGATCGTGAGCGTGATGCCGCCTCGATCTACACAGAATTTCGCTTGAAAGGTACGGGCTAAGGGTGAAATCGGTTCTGGGATTCGGCGACGGGCAGAGAAACAGCTACCAGAAGGGCAATTCCGATTTCAGTGGCGGCGATCAGCAGTTCAGTAACAATTCCCATGCTCAATTTCAGTTCTCGTCGATGGGTGGCATGTCACTGGGGCGAATCAGGGCAAACACCACAGCAGCTGTCAACACGATGCCGATGCCAACCATGGCGATGATTGCCGTTGTGTAATCGCCCATGGAGTTGCTCGGACAGGCCTACGCTACACGAATGTAACGCTCTGTAAAGCACTTCTCAGTTTTGGTTGGGCGTGACGGTGTTCCGGTTCAGCAAATCCTCTCCACGTCGATGGATCTCCCTGGCGTACTCGGTCCATGCCCCTTGCCCCCAGTACCGAAAACAACTGGTTTCCAGCAGCAGCAGATGCAGTAATGACTCCTGATAAGCCCGGGTGCGGGTGGTGGTGGGGTCTGCGGCGACTGATGGGTCGAACCGCGCATGAAACTGAGCGCTGAGTTGATTCATCGGGGCCAGCACATTGGCGTAACCCTCAACCCAGCTCAGGTTGTTGGTCCAGGACGCACCCTCCATGCTGAAGCTGGTTTCGCCAGCAGTCAGTTTGCTGATGGTCTCCTCCAGCCCTTCGGTTGAGGTGTTGTCGCCAAGTTCACTCCAAAGGCGGTGTTGTTGCACCGCCTGGATGGCGGGGAAGTGGTGAGGATCTACTCCGTTGAGCTCCAGAGTCTCCAGGTATTCACTGCCGTTGATTGCCGCGGTGCCTTTGGGGTTGTCACGGATGTGGCGATTGGCCTGCCGGAAAGCCTCTGGAAATTCATTCATCATCACCCCACCGTTTTCTCCATCGGCAATCTGGCTCACCAGTGCTGGCACCTCGACTTCACCAAGACGTTGCCGTTCGCAACCCAATGCCTCGTAATAGGGCTGCATCTGCCCCACAAGTTTGGTGTCAGACCCCTGGGTTTTGATCAGTGCCGTGATGCTGACCTCCTCGCCCCGACTGTTCCTGGCTAGAAGTTGATTGGGAACGAAGCATTGGCTGCGTTGCAGTGGGCTGCCGTCCATGCACTCAACGCTGTGCTCTTGCACTAGGAGCCACTGATATCCAGCTTCCTTAAGGGCCTTGATGAATTCGAAAAGGGTGTCGGGATGGTTGGGTAGCGCCATCTCCGGTGGAGAAAAGCCCTTGACTCGTTCCAGGGCAGCGCTGCCAAAACAGGCCTCGAACTGCTGTTGCCAGGCGCTGATCTGCAGTTTCAGGTCTGGGATGGGTGTGGACGGAGCCACGGCATGGCTCCAAAAGGTTCCAAGCCACTCCACATGCCCCTGCATCAAAGGATCACAGGCGAGGTAATTGAGTGCATCGCCAATGTCGCGGCGCCCCATCTGCTCGATTCCCCAGAGCAGATTGCCCGAGTAATCGAGCATGATTCTTGGGCTGCAGCCCTCATTGATCAGTTCCGGCAGCAGGTCGGCAAGACGCCGATAGCAGTGGGCGAATGGTTCGGCGTTGTGGTTATCACCCTCATTGGGGTGATCCAGCATGTATTGAAGATGAGAGATCAAGCTCTTGTTCGCCCCCGCCGGCACCGTTGGTTGGTGCATGTGAAGAGCACAGGCAAAGCCGGAATGCAGGTGATCAAGATCGATCGCACTGTTCGACCAGACCTGCCGTTGTTTTTGCATCGCAGCAGCGACGTCCGCTTCTCGTCCGCTGATCGGTGGACAGCCTGTCATTGCACTCCGCTCGTGATCACCAGCCGGCACGCGGTGTTTGGCGCAGCATGCCTTCCCAATGATCACGCCAGGTGTGCTGATCGCCAATACCTGCCAAAAGTTCAACCTCAGCAGGCGCCTGATCCAGCCGATGCCTCCAGCGGGTGATGTCTTCGGCTTGATCAAGCCAGGTGCTCATCACGTCGTGACGAATCGCCTCACCATCCCAGTGGTGCTGGTCGGCCATGTTTTGCGACCAGCGCATCAATTCATCCAGGCTGAGTGGTCTGAAGCCCATGATTGTGAGGCCTGTGATCTGCTCGAGTTCAAAGCGTCGCAGAACGTCTCCAAGGCCAAAGAAGTGAAGAAGGATCATTGAGCTGATCACTTTTGCGTGAAATTTATGAGCCTTTCTCTGTTCGAATAGTTCAGGTTGATAGTCTTTGCTATTGGAAATATTTCAATTAGATCAACATCCAGGGATTGGCACTCATGGCTTGAGAGTGCCAAGCTTCTCCCAGCATTCTTGAACCGATGCCTCTGATTAATGTGCGCACGTCGCTTCCAGCACTGAAAGACGGATCGGCGTTGTTGCAGGAGCTTTCGTATGAGTTGGCCGATCAGACGGGTAAACCGGAGGCCTACGTGATGACGCTTCTGGAGACAGGCGTTCCGATGACCTTCGCCGGCAGTCATGAGCCCTGTGCCTATGTCGAGGTGAAATCGATCGGTGCGCTGCGTCCGCCTGCGATGACAGCTGCGTTCTGTGAGCTGATTCAGGCGAGGACGGGAATCCCCGCCAACCGGGTGTACATCGGGTTTGAGGATGTGCAGGCCAGCTGCTGGGGATGGAACGGCAACACCTTTGGCTGATGCTCACCCATACTGAGGCCAAGATCGCGCTCTGGTGGTGACAAGCTCTCCTCTCGGCACCCCGGGCAACCCACGTCAAACCACGTTGATCGCATCGTTGAGTGAAAGGTTTCGCTTGGCGGAACAGAACCGTGATGCCAAGGCGAAGCAGGCTCTCTTCCGCGAAGCGATCTATCTCGGCATTCAGCCGCAGGTGTTTACGGAAATCCATTGAGCAGCCCCAGGTTGCTGCTGTTAAAAACACTGTGGGGCTGGACTGGGTCCCTTGAACAGGCCTGCTCCTCCGCTGAAGGCGAGCGCTTTGATGGCCTTGAGGTGAACCTTGATCACCCTTGTCTTAAGGCTCTTCAGCCTGGAGGGATCCGACGCTGCCTCTCCGATGCAAAACAGCATCTGATTGTTGAAATTGTTACGGGGGGGGATTACACCCCCGATCTCAACTGCTCCCCATCGCAGCATCTTGATCAAGTTCAGCGTGGCTTGGAGCGCGCCATGGCGCTGGCACCGCTCAAGATCACTCTGATCACCGGCAGCGACAGCTGGGACGAAGTCGAGCAGCATCGTTTTCTCGACAGACTTCTGGATCAAATTGATGCGTGTTCGATTCCGGTAACGCTCGAGACGCATCGCAGTCGTTCTCTCTTCGACCCATGGCGCATGCCCGCCTGGCTGGCCCGCCATCCACGGCTTCGGCTCACAGCGGATCTCAGTCACTGGTGTGCGGTATCGGAACGGTTAATGACACCTGAACTCCCCCCCATTCAGGCGGTGGCCGCTCGGGTTGATCACATTCATGCCCGAATCGGCCATGCTCAGGGCCCCTCCGTCAGCCACCCTTTCGCACCGGAATGGGCTGAGGCCCTCGAGAGCCATCGCCGCTGTTGGCAGTTGTTTCTCGATCAGAGCGCGAGGCCCGAACGGCCGATCACGATGACGCCTGAGTTTGGCCCCGATGGCTATATGCCGCTTCAGCCATTCACAGCTGCGCCCCTTGCGGATGTTCAGCTCCTCAATGCAGAGATGGCCTCATGGCTGCGTTCCTCAATGCTGTTTCCTGCTGATCCCAACCGTTCTCGGTAGAGACCCTGCCAATGCAGGATCCTTCCTTCCAGCTGATGCGGAGGCCCTGGCTGGAAATCCTCTCGATATCCGTGTTGGACTGATTCAACCAAAGCCTTGTCTTCGTCCAGAAAGGTGAGCATGTCCTTCAGCCAGGCGTCGGCTGTGGCTGCATCCATGGCGTCGCTGCCTGCAAACAGGTGCAATTGCATCGTGCAGCGGTCGGGTCGTTTGGGTATGAATTCCAGCCATGCCAACCTCCCGTCTGGCCAGACCAGCAGATGGCTCCATGGCGGCAGCCCGAAGGTGAGGAATCGACCACCGTCCGGGTGGGGTGTCTCCAGAAGGTTGTTGTGTTGGCTGAAGCGATGTCGGTAATCCCTCACCGGCCCTTGTTCGCGGTGCAGCGTTGTCGGATGAGCAATGGCGACGTGGTAGTCGTCAAGTGTGTTGTCGTGGGCGATCTTCCAATTGCAGGCCAGGCTGCTTCGGCTCTGTCGCAGCAGGGTGGATGCAGTGTTCCAGGCTGCTCCGGCTTCGGTATGAACCAGCTGCAGCTGCTCCTCGAGCGTTAGAGCATGGTCGCTGAAAGCGATCCAGATCAATGGGCCATCGATGCGGCAGGCAAGCTCTTGCAACCCCCATTTCTGCCGATCGAAGTTCTGCTCAAAATCGGCTTCACGCGCCGCGGCCAGCAGCTCTCCGCGCAGGTTGTAGGTCCAGCCGTGATAAGGACAAACCAAGCGTCGACAGGACTGCCCCGTTGCTCCGCCATGCCGAAAGGCAACACCGCGATGGGGACAGCGGTTGCGAAAAGCACGGGGATGCTCTCCCTCGGGCCAGGTGAGCAGAATTGGCTGATCCAGCATGGTGATGGCCAGCACCTCTCCCGGTTGGAGATGGCTGATAGCTGCAACCGGATGCCAGTAGTGGTTGGCATAGGTGTGGATGTCCCATTGATGCATCTCGTCGCCGCGGTACAGCGATGCAGGAAGGAACGTCTGATTCAACACGGCTTCACTTAAGACAGTTCAGTCAGGAACATGCCGGCTCCAGCTCCCGCATGGTGACGGAAAGGGAACGACGCATGGAGAGGAAGTCGCTGCTTAGGCGCAGCTGATCGAGATCGGTTTTATCGAGATCGACATCGAGGGATCGAATGATTCGCCCTGGATTTGGGGCAAGCACGTGGACTCGCTGGGCCAGCACCAAAGCTTCTTCAACGTCGTGGGTGATCAGCAGAACGGTCAGGCCTGTTCGTTGCCAGAGCTTGAGTAGGAAGTCCTGCATCGATTCGCGGATCTGTAGATCTAGAGCCCCGAAGGGTTCATCCAGCAGCAGGATGCTGGGGTTGGTGGCGAGGGCCCGGGCGATGGCCACCCTCTGCTGCATGCCGCCCGACAGTTCGCGCGGCAATTTTGTGGCGGCGTCACTAAGGCCAACCACTTCGAGGAAATAGGCGGTTCTCTCCTTGATCTCTGCTGCTTTCATCCGCTGAAGTCGCATCCCGAAGGCAACGTTTTCAGCGGCGTTGAGCCATGGATAAAGGCTGTATTTCTGAAACACCATGCCCCGGTCTGGCCCGGGACCGGAGACTGGGGTGCCGTCAACAGTGATGCTGCCGCTGCTCGGTTGATCCAGACCAGCAACCAGCCGCAGAATCGTGCTCTTCCCGGACCCAGAGCTGCCCACAAGGGCCATGAAGTCTCCGGATTTCATGGAAAACGACAGGTGATCGAGGATCAATTTCTCCCCGAAACGCTTGCTGAGGTTGTTGATGATCAGTTCCAAGGCTCACACCGCCCATTTGCAGCTGAGACGCAGCAACAGCCTGAATCCCATGTCGATGGCGAAGCCGATCAAGCCGAGAACGATCAACTCGGCGAAGATCTGATCGGTGCGGAAAAAGCGCTGAGCCAGCTGGATGCGTTTGCCAAGGCCCACTTCCGCGGCCACCAGCTCAGCCACCACCACAAGGTTCCAGGAGGTTGCGATGTTGATTCGCAAGGTGTCGATGATGCTGGGCAGGCTGTAGCGGGCGACGACTTGCACCAGCACCTGCCGGCTGCGACCACCCAGGGTGAGTGTGGTTTCGATGAGTTCTTTGGGAACGAACTTCACCGCATCCATCACCATCAGGATGTTGAAGTAGATCGTGCCGAGAAAAATCAGAGCGATCTTGGGTTCCTCCCCGATGCCGAGGTAGATGATCAGCAGAGGGATAAATGCCGCTGCAGGCATGTAACGCAGCATGGCAATCAGCGGCTCGCAAATCGCGCAGATCGCTGGGTACACCCCCATGCAGATGCCGATCGGCACCGCCAGAAGTGTGGCGAGAAGAAATCCTCCAAACACGCGACCGGTGCTGGCCACAATATCCTGGAAAAGGATTCCGCTCTCGGCCATGGAGGCCAGGGAGCGGAATACGGCCTGCGGAGAGGGAAGGAATTTTTCATCCACCAGTCCTAGGGAAGCGATGGCGGTCCAGAGCAGGAGTGGCACCAGCAGTGATGCAACCTGCAGGCCGCCACGCACGGCCTTGGATGGCATGGCACCAAGGGTAAACAGGGAAAGAAGCCCATTGCTTCTCCCCTTGCGGGCAGCAGCGGCCGTGGCAGCCATCAGGAGGCGGCGACCTTCTTGATGAAGCTGTCGTCAAACAGCTTGCTCATGTCTGGTTTCTCAGGGATGAAGCCCACCGAAACCATGAAGTCGGCCATCGACTCAGCAGCGAACGGCATGAACTTCATTCCCTCACCAGCGCTGAAGGCCTCGAGGTTTTCCTCGATGGAGAAGAAGCGGGTGCCGTCTTTGTACTGCTCGTATTCCTCCGTGGGAATGCCGGCACGCTTGGCCATGATCGCCTCGGATTTTTCGCGGTTCTTTTCCATGAACTCGCGAACGTCCCACCAGGTCTTCACGATCTTCTGCACATCGTCGGGACGTTCCTTAATCAGATCACCGCTGACGGTGAGCAGATCAGGAATGGCACCGGGATACTCCTTGGAACTGGCGATCACCTGCGCACCTTCTCGCTGCATGGCGGTACCTGTGTAGGGAGGGAAGGCACCAACGGCATCAACCTGACCTGCCGCGAATGCAGTGGCTGCCTGATCGGTGGGCATGCCTTTGATCACCACGTCGTCGCGGCTCAGGCCCGCATCCTTGAGGGCCAGGCTGAGCAGGTAGTCATCCACAACGCCTTCCTCAACAGCAACGGTCTTGCCTTTGAGATCGGTGATGGATGTGATGGAGGCATCGGCAATGATCTGGTCATTGCCAGCAGAATTGTCGTTCACCAAAACCACCACTTCACCGCCGTTTTCACCCGGCAGGAAGGAAATGGTGTCGTTCAAGGTTTGGGAGTTGCCGTCGATCTTGCCAGCGGCGAAGGTTTCCATCGACTGCACGTAGCCGTCGAACCACTTCATCTCCACATTTACGCCGTTCTTCTCGAACAGCTTTTCCTCCACGGCAATCGCCCAGGGCCACCATCCGGCCCAGTTGCTGTAGCCCAAAACAATTGGTGTGCCGCCCACCGTCGGTGTGGAGGGCTTGGAGCAAGCGACAGCCAGCACGATGGCGAGGCCGGCGAAAAGTAGGTTGCGTAGTTGTTTGGTCATGGCATGGGCGGGAGGAACAAGACGTTGAATTGATCTGCTCAGGCGGTGGCCAGAGCAGGGGTTGTGGTGGTCCGGCTGGCGAGGACTTGCCGCACCCAGATGTGCCAGGCATCCAGGCCTTCACCTGTCAGGGCGGAGACCTCGATCACCGTGGCGTTGGGATTGATGCTCTGGATGTTGCGGCGGATCGCTGCCACATCCACAGGCAGGTGGGGCAGAAGATCCACCTTGGTGATCAGCACCAGATCCGCGTTGCGGAACATCAGGGGGTACTTGAGCGGCTTGTCATCGCCCTCGGTCACGCTGAGCAACGCCACTTTGTGGTGTTCCCCAACGTCAAATTCCGCAGGGCAGACCAGGTTGCCCACGTTTTCCACGAGCAGTAAATCCAGCGCGGAAGGATCGAGCCGTTGTTGCAGCAACTTCAGGCCACCACTCACCATGGCCGCATCAAGGTGGCAGGCTCTGCCTGTGGTGATGGGCACCACCGGGATGCCAACAGTTTCCAAGCGGTCGGCATCCAGCTGGGTGGTCATGTCGCCTTCCAGCACGGCCATGCTGAGTTCGCGAGCCAAGGCAGGGAGGGACCGTTCGAGCAGGGCGGTTTTTCCTGCGCCTGGGCTGCTCATCAGGTTGAGGCAAAGCAGTTCCCAGCTCTGGAAATGTTCGTTGTTGTGTTCGGCCTGATGGTTGTTGGCGGCAAGCAGATTGAGGCCGAGGGTGTCCTCAAGAGGCATATGCATGGCAAAAGCGGGGGTATTGGTTTCAGCGCTGACGCTGGATTGGAGCGGACTCAAGGGCAGCGGCGGCATCGCTGCGGTAATCGATGCTGCGGATGCGCAATTCCCTACCGCTGACGATCTCCTCAAGCGGGTGATCGCAGCAGGGAGAGCGATAGGCGTTTTCGGGCACGGGGTCGTAGGTGCCGTTGCAGATCAAGCAGCGGCCCAGAAAGGGGATTTCCGTGATCGTGAGCCGGGATCCATCCAGCCAGGTGCCCTGCACCGCAGCGTTGTAAGTGGTCACCAACTGATCGGGTTCAACGCAGGTGAATCGCCCCACATCGAGATGAACGGTTTCGACCATCGCAGAGGTGTCTTCGCGACGGTCGCGCCATTCATTCAGGGAGATCAGCAGGCACTTGGTCATGTCGACTTCATGCATGGCCTATCTCCACTTCTGATCAACGTTCATGTTGCAGGTGTCGCTGATCCACTCCGGCTTCTCTTTGCGGGGTAACTGACCGCTCACCACAAGGTGGGCCATGGTGTCGCAAATAACCCGGGTGGCCATCAGGGAGGTCATGTCACTGATGTCGTAGGGAGGTGAAACCTCAACGATTTCCAGGCCGCAGACGGGAACGTTGCGCACGATCAGCTCGAGCAGCTTGAGCGCTTCTCGCGGCATCAAGCCACCGGGCTCAGGCCAGCCAGTTCCCGGCACGAAGCCGGCATCGATGCAGTCAATGTCGAAGGAGATGTAGACGCAGTCCGTGCCATCGGTGGCTCGTTCAATGGCGTATTGGGCTGCGGCTTCCAGCCCCATTTCAGTGATGTCGGTCACCGTGAGCACATTGGTGCCCCGCTCCCTGCAGACCTTGACGCCCTCGCGAGGCACTTGCCAACCACCAATGCCCAGCTGCACCAGGTTTTCTGCCGGGGCGTTGGCCATGTTTGTGGCATGGAACCAAGGGCAGGTGTGCATCCGCTCATCAAGGTCGATCTCCTGGGTGTCGACGTGGCGATCGAAATGGATGATTCCCACTTTTTTGTCGCCGAGATGGCGACACACCCCACGCACCGTGGGGAAACCGATCGAGTGGTCGCCACCGAGGATGATCGGGAAGGTGCCGCTCGAGAAGACGTGGGCGATGCCTTTGGAGATCTGATCGAAGCTCTTTTCGTTGTTGGCCGGGATCGTGAAGATGTCACCCACATCGCAGAGGGTGATCTGTTCACGCAGGTCGACACCCATTTCGTAGTTGTAAGGGGTGTAAAGCGCTGATATTCGTCGGATCCCCTGGGGGCCGAAGCGCGTTCCGGGCCGGTAGGTGGTGCCGCAGTCGTGGGGTACACCAACGATGGCGACGTCGTAGTTGCCCACCTGGTTCACATCTTCTAAATAGGGCGCCTTCATGAAGGTGTTGATGCCGGCGAAATGCGGCAGCTCGCCTCTAGAGAAGGTGGAGATGTTGCGGTCAACAATGCTTTCGGCGGCTTCAAGCCCGAAGCGTTTGGCCTGGTCAACTTCTTGCTGCCAGCCAGTGAGTGGAAGCTTGCGTTCTTTCTCGAGTGCCTGCATGCCTTCGCTGGGATACGAACGCTGGAAGGCCCCTGAAGGGTCCGATGGGGATGACATCAAACAAGGGAGTGTGCGTTGAGGCGGTCTCCCGGGCTTTTGTCCCTCCGTGCAACCGGCAAGGCCGGTGGAAACCTCTTGGACCAGGCATCCCCGTGAAGAGATCGGAACCCTAGATTTCATCCGCAATTTAACTGTCTGCGGCTTTGATGCTCTGCGGAGTGTGAACCGCTACAAATGATTGGTGTGGCAGATTTTGCAGAAGATGGCTGTTGGGTAACAACAGCTGCTAACAGCACTTAACAGGCCAATTCGCGTTGTCAATCGTGCTGCTTGGCGTTTGCTCAACACGGATGATTGCTGTGTGTGAATCCTTCGGTGGTCTGCCCAACAAACAGTTGAGTTCTGGTGTGTCGCAGTGGTGGCGCGAACGGGTTCAACATCTAATTGATTGCGGCAGGGCTGAGGATGCTCGCTGCCTTTACCTGGAGTTCGGAGAGGACAGTGCAGGAACGCTGGGCTTCTGAAAAACCCCATAAAAAAGGAGGGTTCCCTAAGCCCTCCCGGAGTCGACGCATTACCCCTCACCGGGGTACGCCAAGTGTTGTGTGCTGAACACTCAAGCGCTGTAAGTGTTGATACTTATTCCTGGCCCCCTTCAATCAAGTTAAGGATTGTTCCTGACGCCGCAGAATCTCATAGGCCTGCCAAAGACCTTCAACGTCAGAGCAAACCGCATGTCGGTTGCAAACGCGGTAGCGGCCCTGGCCGATGGCATCAATGGTGGTGCCTTTGGAGGTGGCACAGATGCGACTGATACTGTCCATGGGATTCGCTCAGTGGATCAAGGATCTACAGCCGTAAGGGGGCTGCATGCACATCTGATTTGCAGTTCTAAATCTCTTCTGCGGGAGAAAAGATCCATGGCTGAAAGCCCATCGCCAAAAACCGGGCTTGGCCCGGTTTTTGTTCAGCTTTTGCTGGCGTTTTGAACGCTCAGGCTTTGGAAGGCTTGGTGGTGAGTGCAGCAGACATGGCGGAAGCCAGGAGCATGCATCCGGCGACGGCCAGGAAACCCATGGTTGAGGGGGGAGGGAACGACATGAGCACCATTCCCACAGCTGGTGTCAGCTTTTGTTGCTGTTGGCACGGAATTCGGAAGAACCTTGCTTCCGACCGGTCTCGGCCGTTTTCAGAGGCATCTCCTGGCGATCAAGACAGGTGGAGCACAGCAGTTTCCCCTTGTTGCGCCAGTACGCCGCCATCGAGCGTTCGATGCGCATGGAGCACCCTTCACAGCGAAATAACGGCATCGACGGCTCCGCGACGCAGCTCTTCTAACGCAACAGTGCGGTTGAACCGGTGCTCTCTGTGACGATGGGTGCGCTTTGCTCGCTCCAGCCTTGTGATGCAGGCCTTTCACGTGTTGCTGCTCATCCTGATGGTGCCTGTCGCTTCTGCCTCAACGGCGTTTCAGCCCTTGGATCGTGTGGAGGGTTGGTTGATCGAGCGACGTCTGGACGACAAACAGGATCCGATCTGCCGTGCGTCTGTGCCAGGACCTGGCACCTGGTTCTCAGCACGGGTTCATTTGGATGCGGACGACGTGATGGTGGTGCCTGCCGGGCTGCATCGGCCAGACGAAACGGGGCTGGAGGCTGTGCGTGATGCGCTCCGGCGTTGTCGCGCCAGTTTTCTCTATTTGTAGTGGATAAAGCTTTGTGGCTGGGGGAGCTGCTGTTCTGAAATCGGGCTATGAAATCAGAGTCGGCAGTTGCAAAATCGTCGACTCCTCACACCACCCGAGCCTCCGCTCAGCGCGGGGGCTTTTTTGACCGATCCCGAAAACCATCTTTTGTTTTTGTGCTCAGCAAAAGTTTTGCGGTTGTGATGTTTTTAACCGCTTGATCTCTGATGTACTGCATCGAGAGGCTTGATAATGGAGGGCAGTGGATCCAAGAGATCTGCTTCAAAACGGAGTTCAAAGCCTTCGTAAACGCCCGCACCAAATCACGCGCCACCTTGAAGACCTATCGCGTGGTGCATGCCACCTGGAATCAGGTGGTCACCGTTGTGCAGGGATCAGCTGAATCACATTGATCTGCCTTACTTCAGGTTCATTCTTTCCGTTGTGATCCCGAAGACTTCAAGTCACTTCCTGAGATGCGGAATGTCCTGAGCCATAACCAGTGGCCTAGGCGTCTGTGGGCATGATCCTCACGCGATATCTCAGCAGTGAAGGTTGGGTGGAGGAGTGTTCCCATGCCAACGCTTTTGATGCCTATATCGATGCACGGCGGCGCTGCGTGCTCCGAGGCTGCCCCTACCTGCTGGTGGATGCAGAGACGGGCAGCACGGTCTCAGTGCTCACGGTGAAACAGTGTTTGCATCAGTACGGCGTGGAGGGGGATTTTCCGGTGTGATCGTTTCAAGGGATCGACGCAAGAGCCGGCAGGATGGCGGTTGCTGAAACCTCCCGATGGCGACATTTCTAGTCACCGGTGCCAACCGTGGGATCGGCTTGGAATACTGCAGGCAGCTCAAGGCCCGGGATGATGACGTGGTGGCGGTTTGCCGTCAAACCAGTGATGAACTCGAGGGTCTGCGGGTGCGGGTGGAAGCCGGCCTTGAGTTGAGCGACAGCCAAGCCATTGATGACCTGGTGCAGCGTCTGGATGGTTTGCCCCTCGATGGCGTCATCCTCAATGCCGGGATTTTGCAGTCGATGGGCCTGATGGATTTGGATCCCACCGGGATTCGACGCCAGTTTGAGGTGAATGCCCTTGCTCCTTTGCTGCTGGCCAGGGCGTTGGTGGATCAGATGCCCAGTGGCGCCAAGTTGGTGCTGATGACCAGCCGCATGGGGTCCATCGACGACAACAGCTCGGGAGGTTCCTATGGCTATCGGATGTCGAAGGTGGCCCTCAACATGGCTGGAAAATCGTTGGCGATTGACCTGGAATCGCGGGGCATCGCCGTGGCGATTTTGCATCCCGGATTGGTGCGCACCCGCATGATTCGCTTCAATCCCAGCGGGATCCCCCCCGAGCAGTCGGTGAAGGGTCTGCTGGCACGGATCGATGGCTTAACCATGGCCACCAGCGGCAGCTTCTGGCATGCCAATGGTGAGTTGTTGCCGTGGTGAGACGGGAGACACGCTTTGGGCTTTGATCCGCGGCATTGGTCTGGTGGACGTCCTGAACAACGGGTCACAAGCAATGTTGAGGCGTTGCTGGCAGAGAACGATGCTTTGCGTCGCGAGGTGTTGCGGCTCAACCGTGAGTTGGAGCGATTGCAACGCCAACGCATTCGCACGCAACCAAGATCCCATCGCCCCTGGAGTGAGCCATCGGCTCAAGCTTCACCGCGGATCAGCAGCCAACAGGTGCAGGCCTGGGGGCAGGCCCTTGCTCAGCAGCCGGGATGGACGGCACTGCGTCAGCGGGGTTTGGAGCTGTTGATTGAGCAGCTAAACCGCATTGGTTTTCCTGCCCACTTAAGCCTTGAACAGCGGTTGGATCGGTTGGTTCCGGGGCTGGGAACAGATCTCCTGGCGGCGGTGGGTGCCAAGCCGAACAAGCAAACAACGGCAGTTCTGGCGGCGTTTGCCTTGTTTGGGGTTCGCGCTAGTGAATGGCTGGATGAGGATTCACAGCGTGTGGTGGAGCAGCTGCGTCAGCGTCAGGAGCAATCCGGTTCCAGACGGCAGGGGCGCCGCACCCGAACAGACCAACGTCAAACCGATCGTCCGGAAAATGGCCATGCCCATGAATCACGCCGTGCAGCTTTAGAGGTGTTGGGCTTGGATGCCAACGCATCCCTGGCGGAGATCAAGCAAGCGCATCGAAAACTGGTGAAGCAGCACCATCCCGATCTCGGTGGTTCTGCTGAGGCGTTTCGACGCGTCAATGAGGCGTATCAGTCGTTGGTTCAGTAACACCTTGGTTCGACAACGCCGCCTTTCCCGTGTTGATCGGTCTTGTCCGATGATTTGAAGGAGCAACAGGTGGTGTTGATGCCGGTGGAAGTTGGTGTGGTGCTGATTGGTGCTGGCTTTGCTGTGGCTGTGTCCCTCGCCGTCGCCGTTTGGTTTGAACGTTGGAAGGCAAGACAGCCCGATCCTGAAGGCGAATGAGCCATAAAAAAAGCCCCGCTTCGGCGGGGCTTGAAAGAGGTCGTCGTGCTGTTGTCAGCGAGCGACTTTCTGACCGCGGTAAACAAGAACAGGGCGCTGAACATCGGAAGCAGCAGCGTTGCTCTGGTTGTACTTCTGGCCGCGATAGGTCAGGGTCATGATGAGTTCCTCGAAGCAAGCTCAGGTCCCCGTTCCATGGCCTGAGTCGAACTGCGCCTCGCCGAAGACGAGGTGAACGTGGTCGCGTAGCAGTTGCTACACACCTCTTACAGAAGGACTGTCAATCCGCGCGTCGTTCGTACCGTTACAAAACAGGAATTCTGTTCGGCTCAGGCTGTTTGATTCAGGCCTTCAAGTGGTTCAAGCGCGTTTGGGAGGTGTGTGCACGGGGCGTGGCTTGAGTTGGGGTGCTTTTTGCGTCATCACAGGCTGAAGATGAACTAAGTCAATTCTGTCGTTGCTGGGATGGTCGGAATGATGGATCGGCTACCGATCTCGAGGTTCCAGATCTGAACCTTCTGGCCCGGACTCAAAGCTTCCATTAATTCGTTGTTCTGCTGAACAGTTCGGCTGCGATTGGGTGATGCTTGATGCTTACTCAATGTGAAGCTGCTGGCGCTCAGAGATGCCATCCGTACGGTATGGACACAACAGTTTTCGCGGTCATGAACAGCTCTCAGAGCAAGGATGATTGGGTGAAGGCGCAGCAGCACAAGTTCCATAAACCCATTGATGTGGACACCTTGATGTGGGTGCGCAATCGCTTGATGCGCTTGGAAGTGGAGGCTCGTTGGGCCGACCGCATCTGTGTGTTTGAAGAGTTCTTCCCCAACGACGCGATCATTCCGCGCATTTAAACCTCCGCCATGTTTTTGACTGTCTTTGGCCAGAAAGGTGGTGTGGCAAAAACCTGCACCAGCATTCATTTGGCTTGTGTTTGGGCTCAGCAGGGCCTACCGGTGTGTGTTGTTGATGCGGATCGCAACCGCTCGGCAACCGCCTATGCCGCCCGAGGTATGCTCCCATACGAGGTGGTGCCTGTGGAGGCTGCAGCAAAGGCCACCCGCCATGCCCAGGTGATCATCACCGACGGGCAGGCCAGCAGCCACGAAGATGAACTCAAGAACCTTTCGGCCGGAGCAGACCTGGTTTTGCTGCCCACCACGCCGCAGGCTAGATCGGTTGAGCTCACCGTTGAGCTCTCCTCAATCCTCAGGCAGATGGACACGAGACATGCCGCGTTGTTGGTGAAGGTGGACAGCCGAAAACAACGGCTTGCCCAGGAAGCGCGCCAAATTTTGGAGGGGTTTGATGTGGATGTGATGCAGGCGGAAATCCCCTTGTTGGCGGCGTTTGAAAAAGCAGAGGTGGAGGGTGTTTGTGTGTCGAATGCTGTGGATGATCGTGGTCGTGCCGATCTGCGCCGCATGGGGGGATGGTCGGCTTACTGCCAGGCCGCTGTTCAGATTCGTGATCGCTTGTTGGCAGCACCGCCTGACGCCGTAAGTGCTTGATCAAGAACCACCTCACTTCCTGCATCGGTCGCCAATCAGACAGATCTTCAGCGCTGCAGCCGCAATCCTTGACGCAGCTGATTGAAGGTTGATGGGACGCAGTTCTTGGTTGAAAAATCCCACCCGTTGCTCAGCAGCATCCACCTGGCAGCCCCAAGCTCAATCTGCTTCTTCTGGTCAGGTGACCGTGAAGCCTTCCTCCGCCGCGGTTCTGCTCAAAACGCCGAGCATCACCAACAAAGCCGCGTGATCGAAGCCGTTGTGATGCTCGCCATCGGTTTGTCGATGGCGAGCGTGGTTCTTGGCAATCTGAACAACGACGAATCCGTCTAGGTTCAAAAGCGCCTGCTTTTGATGACTAACTTGTTGGCCTTTATGCTCGGGCAGCTTGAGATCAGCAATCTCACAGCGGCCTTCCTCCTCCTGGTGGCGGTTGTCTTTGTGGGCAGCTTCGCTGTGGTGTCATTGCAGACCGGTGAGCTGATCAAACCGCTCAAAAAATGACTGACACGTTTGAGCTGAACGGCCGGCAGATCCTTTTGAAAGCATCCAGTGATCGTGTCGTCGCTGAACGGGTGGTGCGTCACATCCAACGGCGCCTTGATGAAGACGACTGGCGTCCCTACACCTGCAAGGCAGATGCCGTTCAAGCTTGGTTTCGTCTCGGCGGGATTCGAGCTCAAGTGCTTAGGGCTTTGAACCTGATCTGATTGCACCCTGAAGCTCAGAACGATCCCAGCAACTGGGTCATCGCTGCTGCAGCGCCGATGCCACCAAAGAACAGCACCAACGGCAGGAACACAGGCCAGCGGACGGCCGTATCGGAAGCCATAAAACGATTTCATCTACGGGCGACGTTATTCATTTCTTCTTCTCTGTGGCGATGGCGACCTTTTCCTCTCCAGAGCTGCATGATGTGAGGCTCACCCAAGCCTCTCTCTCTGTGGTCGATGCCTGAGCCATCCAAGGCCGCTAACGCTGATGCTTCCCATGTGATGGTGATCGGTGCTGGCTGGGCTGGCTGGGGTGCAGCCAAAGTCCTCTGTGAAGCCGGTGTTCGCGTCACCCTCGTCGATGGCATGTCGGATCCCACGGGACGGACGCCGATGCGCACCGCCAGCGGTAAACCCTTCGAAGCCGGCACCCGGGGCTTTTGGAGGGATTACCCCAACATCAATGCGCTGACCGATGAGCTTGGGCTCACCCATGCGTTCACTGAATTCACCACCAGCGCCTTCTGGTCTCCCACCGGTCTTGAGGCCACCGCGCCGGTGTTCGGTGATGGGCTGCAGCTGCCCAGTCCCCTGGGCCAGGCCATGGCAACAATCAAGAACTTCAAGCGACTGCCTTTTGCCGATCGCCTGAGCATTGCCGGCCTTTTGGTGGCGATGCTGGATCTGAATCGCAACGAGGAGACCTTCCGGCGCTACGACGCCATCGATGCGTTGACCCTGTTCCGCCAACTGGGAATCACGGAGCGGATGATCGACGAATTCTTGCGTCCGATTCTTTTGGTGGGGCTGTTCAAGCCACCGGAGGAATTATCGGCAGCCGTCACCATGGAGCTGCTCTACTACTACGCCCTGGCGCATCAAGATTCCTTTGATGTGCGCTGGATTCGTTCCGGCAGCATCGCCGAGCAGCTGATCGCTCCCCTGGCGGAACGCTTGCTCAACTCTGGTCTGCTAACCGTTTTGGGAGGAACGTTGGCCACGCGCCTGAATCTTGATCAGCCAGGCGAAGCGATTCGGTCGGTGGAGATTCGCTTCAAAGCGACAGGACGCTCCAGCCTTGTTGATGACGTTGATGCGGTTGTGCTGGCGGTGGGTGCCAAGGGCATGCATGCCCTGATGGCGGAGTCGCCGCACTGCATTGATGTGCTGCCGGAGCTGGCGGCTGCTGGCGGTTTGGGGGCGATTGATGTGGTGTCGGTGCGGTTGTGGCTGGATCGCACCATCGCGGTCGCCGATCCCGCCAATGTCTTCTCGCGCTTTGATGCCTTGCAGGGTGCGGGCGCCACTTTTTTCATGCTCGATCAGCTGCAGAACGCTGATCAAGATGCACTCTGGGGCGGCGGCGAGCCCCAGGGCTCCGTGGTGGCCAGCGACTTCTACAACGCCACGGCGATCGCAGCCTTGAGTGATCAGGAGATCGTCGACACCCTGCTGAATCAGCTGTTGCCCCAAACGGTGCCAGCCTTTCGGCTTGCCCAGGTGCTGGAGTTTGAGGTGCGCCGTTACCCGGGCTCGGTGTCGTTGTTCTCCCCCGGCAGTTTCAGCCAACGGCCGCCGTTGCAGACGGCACTTCCATCTGTGGTCTGCGCTGGCGATTGGGTGCGGATGGGCGAACACGAGCACGGTGCCAAGGGGCTTTGCCAGGAACGGGCCTACGTCTGTGGTCTTGAGGCAGCCAATGCACTGGTGCGCAGTAGGGTTGTGAGGGGGGCGAATGCATCAAGGCGCCAAGAGCACCCGGTGCGTCCGATCCGTCCTGAAGAACCCCAGGTGCTGTTGGGCCGGGCCCTCAACAAGCTTGTGATGGATCCCTTGGAGGCTTTCGGGATCCGTTGGCCTTGGCTGGCCTGAGCTCAGAAATTCAGTTGACCTGAAAGCCAGAGTTCCTGCCAAGACCCTGCGGCTGAGGCATTCAGCGCCATCAGGATGGTCACGCTGATGCCACCCAGGGTGAGCCCCACCCCCATCATGATCAGGACGGTCAGTCCTTCCGCTTCGGTGAGCGGTTGCTTTTCGAGAAAGCGACGCTTGGCCATGGCTGCTGATCCGATGCACCAGTTCTGCATCGGCCAAAGGGCACTTGGCAACCGGCCGTATCACTCATTCACGCAGAGCTGCGGGGGGATGACTCAGCGTTGCTTAGGTTGCTGGCCTTTGCTTGACGCCGCCCCGATGGGTTACATCATGCAGCCATGACTGGTTTGATCTGTGGCATGACCGCCCTGTGGCTCCACGCCTGGTGGTGTTGCAGAACAACCAATTCGCCTGCGGTCAAACGCAGCTGGCCATATCCGCGCTCGTGGAAAAACAGCGCCGATCTGTATGCGAGGCCCTGTCGCCGTCACCGTCATCTCAGGGCGCGCACGCAACTCAGTGCACGCAGCCGCCGCGGCATCCCCGGCAGAACTCCTGTCTTGGTAGCTCATGCTACCGAAAACGCTTAAGTTGGCTCGTCTGAATTTTTCCGTTGAATGGCAGCCAATCGGTCGAGGCCAGCAGTGAGAAGCGCCGTCAGCAGCTGATGGGAGTGTCGTTTGTGGCTGCGGCGGTTGGCGTTCTGGCGTTGTTGACGATCCGTCTTGGCACCTGTTGCTCTTGGCTCGGTTCGCACTGACCTTTTCGCGTTGGCAGCTGGAGCTCAGTGGTGTTATGTGCCTCGGCAAGGCTGCTCCTGCCACCAGATGTGGTGTCCTCAGCCCTTGATTGTGGGTGCAGGGCCGGTATGTTTCATTCGTTCCCCATCACCTGGCTTCAGCCCATGCGGCTGAGGCTTTTTTATTGCCTTGTTTCAAACGTTGTATCCAGGCAGACCAACTTTCGATTGTCTTAAGTGACATCGCTTGGTGGCAACGGCCACATCGATATCACGTTCCTTAAGTTGATGAGCCGCGTCCTCCCTTGATGTCTCCTGCTGAATTGTCGAGCATCAAATGGGAGCAAGATGGTGAGATGTCTGCCCAAGACACCTGGACTCTTGTGAAGAAGCTCACCAAGGTGGAAGAGCAAGACAAGGCATCCAACCTGTTGCATCTGTCGTCGAAACACAGCCATTCCAAGCGGTCCAGTCGCCGCTGAGCCGGATCTTTTCCTCGTGCGGGTTGTTGGCTCGTTCGATCTGTGCGTGCGCTCGGCCTCTTCTTTCAGCTTGATCCCCCAGTTGAGGGGGGGAGAAACCCTGGGAACTCCCTCAATTGAGGGATTGATGCAAGTCATTCGCCTGGGACGCACCTGGCTTCATTGGCGCCGGGGTGGATGGTCTTAACCGATACATAAACGACCCTTGGCTAGCTCTTACCGACACCGTGATTCCGGGCCCATAGCGTAAGGCCGCTGGCATGTCTTGCCGGCACTTTTCTCTTGGTGTGAGAACCCAAAATGAAGCTTTTCCAGCAACTGCTGGTGGCTCCTGCTGCCCTTGGCCTTCTGGCCCCTTTGGCTGTTGTCAACAGCCCAGCAGCCAATGCCGCCGAGCTGAACATCAACGACGTTTCTGATTACGCGGCTACTGCCAGTGGCAACAGCCTTGATCAGGTCACCAGCGTTACCCAATTCTCTGACGTTTACCCCACCGACTGGGCCTATCAGGCTCTGGCCAACCTGGTGGAGACCTACGGCTGCGTCGCCGGCTACCCCAACGGCACCTTCCGTGGCAACCGGGCGATGACCCGCTACGAAGCGGCTGCCCTGCTGAACGCCTGCCTCGACCGGATCACTGAAGTGACCGACGAGCTGCGTCGCCTGCTCAAGGAATTCGAAACCGAGCTGGCCATCCTCAAGGGTCGCGTTGACGGCCTCGAGGCCCGCGTCGGCGAACTGGAAGCCACCCAGTTCTCCACCACCACCAAGCTCAGTGGCACAAGTAACTGGGTGGCTGGTGCGACACGCGCCAAAGGTGACAACTACAACACCGGTGGAGAGAAGGGTGCCCGTGATGACTGGAACGCGAAATATGGCGGCTTCTCCTTCAGCTATGACGTGCGTCTTGCGCTGAAGACCTCTTTCAGCGGCAAGGATCTGCTGTACACCCGTCTGCGCGCCGGCAACATGGGCGACAGCAGCGTGTGGGACGGCAACGGCGTTCCTATGAACAAACTCGACACCGCTGCCCCCGGCGGCAACATCGTCGAGATTGATCGCCTCTACTACCGCTTCCCCCTCGGCGACAGCTTCACGGTCCAGGCCGGCCCTCTGACCCGGAACACCGAGATGATGGGCTACAAGGCCAGCGCCTACGGCAAGGGCGGCAGCAAGATCCTTGATTTCTTCGGTGGTTCCCTGGGTACCCCCGGCGTCTGGAACAAGGAGACCGGCGGTGGCTTCGGTGCCATCTACAGCAACAAGAAGCAAGTGGAGAAGGGCAACCCCTACTTCACCGTGGCTGCTAACTACGTTGCCGATTCCGGAGAGGCCAATGACAGCAACCCCAACACGGGTGGCTTCATGACCGATAACTCCGAAGGCAACATCACCACGCAGATTGCCTACGGCAACAAGCAGTGGGGCTTGGCCGCCGGTTATCGCTACGGCCAGTGTGGTGCCAAGTTCCGCACCGCCACTGAGTACGCCGCTGGCGATAAATTCGGCACCCCTTGCACCGTTGGTGATGCTGACAAGCGCAGCAATGCTGACAGCCACAGCTGGTCTGCCCACGCCTTCTGGCGTCCTGAAGATTCCAGCTGGATGCCTTCCATTAGCGCTGGTGTTGGTGCCTCTTACCTCAACGGCAACGGCAACTGGGACGACAACACCAACAAGCGGGCCAGGGCCACAGCGTCATGGGCGCCGAGGAACACACCCTCGTAGTCCTCACCCTTGGTGAGGCCATTCTCTTTGAGGGTCAGTTCCGGGAACAGACGGCTGGAGGTTGAGGCTGGATCTCCAAAGGCAAAGGTTTTGCCTTTGATCGTCTCAAAGTCGGTTACACCGGCTTCGGTGTTGCCGATCAGGCATGACTGGTAGGTCTTGGTGCCGCCCTTGATCCGAGCGGCGAATGGTTCGATCTCGCTCTTGGTCTTGGCAAGCACGTAGGACAGCGGTCCGAAGTAGGCCAGGTCGAGGCGATCGTTGCGAGCCGCCTCGATCATTGAGGAGTAATCGGTGGTGACCACCAGTTCGATGTCCTTGCCGAGCTCCTGGTTGAGGTAATCCTTCAGCCCTTGATTGTCCTGAATCACCGTTGCGGCATTTTCATCCGGTATTAGGGCAACAATCAGCTTGTCAGGATCACTGGAGTCGGCAGAATGACCAGTTGTTGTTTGGCTGGAGCAACCAGTCAGAACAATCGCAGCAGAGGCAAAAGCAACGGCTGAAAAACGCGCAGCTTGGGACAACATGGTGATGAAGTGAAGAGCAAGCCTGAAGTCGAGACGGCGGATGTTTAGGTGACCGCTGCCTCGAGCTTGTGGCGATACAGGGCGTGAATCTCGCTTTCTTCCAGCTTCGTGGAGTGTTGGTTGCAAATGATGCAACCAGCGGCCATGCCAATGATTCGATCAGCAAATTGGCGTGCGAATTCCACCTGGTGAAGGCTGACCAGAACAGCAATTCGGTCGCGTTGGCAGATGTCTTTCAACAGCGAAAGAATCTGCACTGAACTTTCCGGATCCAGGCTGGCGATCGGTTCGTCCGCGAGAATCAAACGGGGTTCCTGCACAAGGGCCCGAGCGATTCCAACGCGTTGCTGCTGGCCGCCGCTGAGGTCTTTGACGCGGGACAGTGCTTTATCAATCAAACCAACACGCTCCAGGGCTGAGAGAGCTTTTTGGCGATCGCTCTCCGGAAGTGGAAGCAGTGAACGCAGGAAAGAGTGGTATCCCAAGCGCCCCATTAGCACGTTGTCGAGGACCGATAAGCGGTCAATGAGCTGGTGCTGCTGGAACACCATTGCGGTGTCCCGTCGGTGGGTGCGGAGTTGGCGGTTGGTGCTGGCGCTGATCTCTCCGTGGTGCCGTGATTGGATGCTTCCCGAACAGGGTTGAACCAACCCATTTAGGGAGCGAAGCAGTGTTGATTTTCCGGCCCCAGAGGAGCCCAGAAGAACAACGAATTCTCCATCTTGGAGCGAGAAACTAATATCTTGGACTGCGAAATTGTTTTCCCCGAATGAAACCGACAATTGCTGGATGCTTAACAGCTCTTTCATTGCCTTGTTCTGCAAAGAACTTACTTAGAAAATCTAACCTTCATCTGGCGCTGACAATTAACAAATGAATAAGACTTGGTAGAGGTTTGCTTATTTCTCTTCAGTCTTTTTTATTTCTTGGCCTAACCTTATTGCATTCATAACCTTTGGGGCTGTTTGATGCATTGCCTTTGAACGTGACTGGGTTTGTCATCAGCTCATTCTTCCGGTATCCTCTTGTTCGTTTCGTGGGTTCACCCAATCAGGAGTCTGGAGCTTGTATGAGTTGCCCCTCTTCCTCAACGTCTGCGATGCGCCCGGAGGTTGATCACTGTGTTGATCGCTGCGAGTACAACCAGAAGCGTGAGGCAAACCGATTTGTAATCCAACTGGGCCAGGCCGAAGCCAACACACTCTCATGCTGGGCCTCGTGATCATGCATGACTGTGGTGTAGGAGTTGATCAAGACTCCGCATCACGAATCCGATGTTTCGTTGACGCAAAAGCGCAACAAAGTTGTTTAGGAAGTCGCTTGGACTGAGCAAGGTCAAGTTCCTGTAGCTCACCTTCGCTAATGGCCTAGTGATTGGTTACGTCCTGGCGTTTCTGGCTCACCGTTAACGCTTGATCAGAGGGGATCGGCACAACACCGTTGTGTTGTAGGTGAAGTGCGACCGCCCCTGGGCCCCACACGATGCCCGCTGCCAGCAGCCACGACCAGAACGGTGATCTCAAGAGTAGGTCTTGCAAGGGTTCCTGCCCAGATCAGTGCTATTTACGGCCTGAAGGTCAAGGCTTGATTGCAACGTGATTAAGAGATCCGCATAGGCATGAATCCCCTGGCGTTATGAGGTGGTAGAGATAAATGATTGGTTAAAAGGTGGTTGTAATGAATCCGCTAAAGCAATTTCTGAAGCTGCATCGCCTTGAGCTTGAGGCTCGAGCGTGCGTTGATCGCTCTTCCGCACAGAAGCTGATCAGAAAAGCAGAGAAGGCCAAGCGGAAGCTTGAAGGCTCCCGCTGCTACTGAGATCAGGCTTTTAGGCAAAAATCCCTGCGGGTATTAAAGTGTACAAAACGATACATAAGCGGTCTGGTGCGGGCGACAGATCACGCGCGAAAAGAAATTCGAGACATGATTGATGCCACCTTGTCAGTATCGTTCGCGAGCATGCTGTGGATGAAAGTTTTGTGATCAATGAAATCAAGGATTATCTTTCTGAGACTGATGCTGCCGGCCCGAGAAACAATGGTTTGAAGGTGATTCGATACTCACCAGCACAAGACCTCAGGTGCGGCGGTTTTGGCTTGGTCGTGAATGTAATTCGTTCGAAAGTGCAAATAATCAGTGGGATTCGCCTCGCGCCGTGGACGCCTGATAGCTCGAACTAGCTGAGCAAGTCTTGATTCCATCTTGCTGCTGACCACAACACCAGGGTGGGCGATATCAAAGTAAGCTTCGCCTCATTGTTTTGGCGATCCTCACTCAGTTCCCCAATGGAGATGTTTGCTTTTCTGCTGGCTGTCCTGGCGATTGCTTTTGTTCTCTCCAAGGCGATTGGCAGGCGCGTAGCTCGAAAGCTCAAGAACACGAGGCCCATCAGGGTATCTGGCTTTAGAGGTTCGCGATCCGCTGAGCTCCGAGCAGAAGTTTCTGGGTTAACGCCGTCTTCATCGTTACCGCCTGATGCAGAGCCGCCTGCACTTTCCAGGCCGACTCTGGTTGAGACTTTCGATTCTGACCTTGACTGGTCTCTCGGAGCCGACCTTGTAGGCAAAACCCCTGGCGAGATCTTGGCGATGATGTTCCCCCAAACGCGCGGTGTTGAGAAGCAGGATTGGAAGGCTGTGAAGGATTCTCCAGAGAACAAAAAAAATCTAGATTTGATGTTGGTTTGTTGCAAGGCCGAGATTGAGGCATCTCAGAGCAATTTTGTTTTTCCTGCGCCTGACTGCTTCAAGCGGGTTACAAGCATACTTCGCAAGCGTAAGGACTATGCACGAGAGTTGGGCATTGTTGAGCTCTATTGGCAGCTGTGTGACTCAGTTTTTGAGGAGTTGAAGCGGCGGGTTGGCCTCCGTGCTCAGCTCATGGCCCAGCATTCGGCGCTAAAAGCTGTTTTTAAAAAGCGCCATGACAAAGCCCTGTCTTTGTTGGAAAAAAGAATCTAAAACCTCGGCTAATAAGCTGCTTACTTTTTCGATAATTTAATTTTTTGAGATAGTCATTGGTTGTTCTTGTCGTCGTTGTCTGAGTAATCTGTGCTCTCGGGTTTGTTTGGAATAGCCCTTCGTGTATCTCGGAACACACCTGTTTGTGACCAGAGCCTGTCGAAGGTAGTGTTATCCCATCAAGAATTCTTGATGGGATAATGGGTTTGTTTGAGCACTATCTCTCCGTCTGGATTGGTCTGGCAATCCTGGCGGGAGTTGGCCTTGGTGCTTGGTTTCCTGATGCGGCGGCAAGCATTGCAGCCCTGGAGGCTGCGGGGATCAATCTGCCGATCGCGGTGCTGATCTGGGGAATGATCTTCCCGATGATGTTGGCGGTCGACTTCTCCTCCATCGGAGCGATTCGCCAGCACCCGCGGGGGCTTTTGGTGACAGCTGTCGTCAACTGGGTGATCAAGCCCTTCACCATGACAGCCCTGGCCTGGCTCTTCATCCGTGGCGTGTTTTCTACCTGGATCCCGGCAGCCATTGGCCAGGAGTACGTGGCAGGGATGATTCTTCTTGGCGTCGCGCCCTGCACAGCGATGGTGTTCGTGTGGAGTCGTCTCAGCGACGGCGATCCCAACTACACCCTGGTGCAGGTCGCGTTGAACGACCTGATCATGGTCTTCGCCTTTGCCCCGATTGCGGCGCTCCTGCTGGGGGTTTTAGATGTGTTTGTGCCTTGGGACACGATGCTCACGGCAGTGGGTCTGTTCGTAGTGGTCCCCCTGGTGGCCGGATGGTTCACGAGGCTGAGCCTGCGCAGTGTTCGCCGGATTAAGCGGTTGGAGACGCGGCTCAAGCCCTTGTCGATTTGCGCGTTGATCGCCACCGTGTTGCTGCTGTTCATGGTGCAGGCCCAGTCGATCCTGGCCAATCCGCTGGCCATCGTTTTGATTGCCATCCCTTTGATCCTCCAGACCTATCTGATCTTCTGGATCACGGCGTTCTGGATGCGCTCAGCAGGACAGCCACGATCGATTGCCGCACCCGGGGCCATGATCGCCGCGTCCAACTTTTTTGAGTTGGCGGTTGCGGTGGCCATCAGCCTGTTCGGTTTGAACTCCGGGGCTGCCTTGGCCACGGTTGTTGGCGTGCTGGTGGAGGTTCCGGTGATGCTCTCGCTGGTGGCGATGGCCAACCGAAACCGACGCCTGTTCCCCGCCTGAGAGGAGCAGCGTGATGCCCGCTCCGCTACAGGTGTTCGTCCAGTTCTTCGTGTTGGGGCTGACCTCCTTCGGTGGCCCCGTGGCGCACCTCGGTTACTTCCACGAGCGGTTTGTGCAGCGGGAGCGTTGGATCACAGTTGAGGCCTACGCCGATCTGGTTGGTCTATGTCAACTGTTGCCGGGCCCTTCGAGTTCCCAGGTGGGGATGGGGTTGGGGCTGATCCGGGCCGGTTGGCTCGGCGGTGTGGCCGCCTGGGCTGGGTTCACCTTGCCTTCGGCTGTATTGATGGTGCTGGCGGCGTCGCTGCTTTCGGCTCATCCCAGTTGGATCGACGGGGGTTGGGTGCATGGCTTGATGGTGGCGGCTGTGGCCGTGGTGGCTCAGGCCGTTCTGGGCCTGCAGCGCAAGCTGGCTCCCGATCGGCAGCGGGCCAGCCTGATGGTTGCGGCTGCTGTGCTGGTGCTGTTGGTGCCTCGCGTCTGGGCCCAGCTGTTGGCCCTGTTGCTTGGCGGATTGGTGGGTTGGTGCGCTCTGATGCCACCTGAGCTGGAGCCATCGGCACCTGAACGTCTCATGGTTCCGCTGCGGCGCTCGGTGGCGGTGGTTTTGCTTGGTTTCGCTGTGCTGCTGTTCGTGGCTCTGCCCTGGCTGTCAGCCGAAGCCAGGCCGCTGCTGGTGCAGCAGCTCAGTGGTTTCCTGCGCACCGGTGCCTTGGTGTTCGGTGGTGGCCATGTGGTGCTCCCCTTGCTGGAGCAAGCCTTGGTGCCCAATGGTTGGATCGACCTGCAGCAGTTTCTGGCGGGGTATGGCGCTGCCCAGGCGGTGCCAGGGCCGATGTTCAGTTTCGCGGCCTTTCTTGGTTTTGATCTGCAGCCAGGGCTTCAGGGCATCGGCGGTTCTGTGATGGCGCTCATGGCCCTCTTTTTTCCATCGTTCTTGTTGATTGGTGGGCTCTTGCCTTTCTGGAGTGACCTGGGCCGTTTGGCTCCGATGCGTCGAGCCCTGCTGGGTATCAATGCTTCGGTGGTGGGCATCCTGCTGGCGGCGTTGTTTCAACCCGTCTGGCAGACAGGCATCCGCGGAGGCGCTGAGTTCAGCTTGGCGTTGGTGGCATTTGTGCTCTTGGTGAGTTGGCGGCAACCGGCCTGGCGAGTGGTGCTGTTCTGCGCCGGAGTGGGTGGTTTCACCCTGGCTTGATCCATTCCTCTGCAGAATCACCGCAAAGCTGATCAGGCAGGGCAGGAACCCCTTCTCTACGACACCGCACACCAGCCGACGCGGATCCAACACGCAGACCATCAACTGAGCAATCCAAAAAATCGCAACCTTCACGGCAAAGGAAGTGAGGGCGAAACGCCTTTCCGCTGCACTGAGACGAAACACAGTCAGCATTCAGCACGCCGGTTCCAAAATCGACCGATTCGGCCCAGAAGGCAATGAGCACGACAGCTGATTGCCTGATGCTCCACCGCTTCCGAGAGTGTGTGCATCGAGATCGGAGGAGCCCATGACGGCCGAACCCCACCTGAGCAAATCGCAGAAGCAGCCTGACTTTTCTGGCCCCTGCTCCAACTTTTCAACCCAACCGTGAGCGCCTCGTCTGTGACGACACTGATGTGCGTCTGATCAGTCGACACTCCTCTGCACCGTTCGTCTAGGTGCCCCGTAGGAGTCCCGCTTCACACCTGGTCCAAATGGCCCCAGGGTTGCCACAAGCCAGACGCTTCGACCTTCCTCTCTCAGGCCCATTGCCAAGGAGATCCCCAAAGGCAACACGTACTGACTAGGTCGACTGCAATGCATAAACGAGCGAGTTAGGCCGTCTCTTCCATCTGGAAGGGCCGCCTCCGCTTTTATTGAAGTGCAGGTGAGCAGTTCCCTAGGACGCCTTGCTGTTTTTGCACGGGCGTTCACCTCGTTTCAACTTGAGCCACATCGCTTTCTCAAGCGCCGTCAGCTTTGGGTCTGTCTCATGCATTGCAGCTTCCGCACGTCGCCTGGCGGCAATGATGAAGCGGTCTGTCTTATCGACTCCGTCGAATCCCATGTCCCTAAAGAGGACGACACTCGCAAGGTAGACATACGAATCGAGCATGCATCGAATGCCAGTGAGCCCTCACTTCAAGCGATGGCCAGAGCTGACTGGGGCTTCAATCGCTCGACCAAATCTTGGCCGTTGCGAATGATCTCTTTCACGCCGATGCCTGTTCAGTCGTGTCATCAAGGACATCTTGCTGAAGCTGCTGAACTGCGCAGAGGGCTTCATGCGCTGGCCATCCATGGACGTCCATCAACTCCTTAACAAGAGCATCAGGGGCCTGAGTGATCGAGGCGCGAATGGCATTGACGACTTTGTTGTCCCTTGCGAGTGCAGATAGCCGTAGAGCCCTAAGTCGCTGTGTGTTCGGCTGTTTCATAACCGCACTCTGGACTACCGCTGGTTTTGCTCCAATTGCCAACTACGCGTAAGCACTTGGTTGCCCAGTTCACTGCCCTACCGAAGTGGACCGGCGCAGCGCCTCCAGCCCATTGACTTGAGTGCATTCCATTTTTCCAGCGCCTCTTGTCGTGTCATCAGTTGACTCCCCTGAGGAATCGGGTCGTCAGGTGGTCGCCAATGGAAACTGCGCATGACGATCGACTCGCCTCGAGAGCCATCCTTGGAAGGGGTGAATTGGTAGTAAAGCTGCTGTGGCTCATTGACAAGCCACGCGCCAACCGACTTGTAGGAGAGTTCTTCAGTGATGAGTTCGCACAATGGGAGAGGAGCCTGATCGATCGCTCAGACGGCTTTTTTCGTAGGTGAGCTGGCGGAGCCTTTCGATGTGCTGCTCATGCTCTCCGCTGCTCCAGTGCTGTGGGTAGGCAACCCGAGCTTGAAGCTCCGAGATTTGGTTGTTGAGTTCTCTCGCTGGGTCCTCGGACCGAAGTTCCTCTCCACAGTGGACCATCACCTCCCCCTTCTGGTGAGGGAAAAGTGAATCTCTTGAATCACTACTGATGCTCTGCTCGGGAGAGGCTATTGACCTATCAGGAAGGTCGGCCCATCCCTTTGGTGGTGTTTGTGTTGCTGGTGCGCTGGCGGCAACCGGCCTGGCGGGTGGTGCTGTTCTGCGCCGGAGTGGGTGGTTTGCCGCTGGCCTGATCCATTCCTCTGCAGAATCACTGCATTGATGGGGAGCGTGGTGGCAGGAGCTGGTGTGGATCCTGCTGATCAGCGCTGGGGTTTCTGGCCACTGCTGCCACTTAGCTCCCAATTGTTGGAACAGGTCTGAAGGGCTTGTTCCTGAACTGTCCCTCATTTTTTGTGCAATTAGGCTGAATGATGTGCAACTGGGGCATTCGTGGTTTTCTAAAGCTGTCTTGTGAATCGTCTATTAATGGTTGGCTTTGATCAGTTAAGTCCCAGGTTTATGAACCCAGGATTGCTGTGCATTCCAGTCGTTCTTGGCAGGCATCACGGCGTTGCAAACGCAGATTGATCACTTGGGCGAGATAACGCGCGTCGTCGCTTACGCCGCAGAAGCGACCGGAGCCCCAGGTGTGCAGCCAAGGCAAGCCGATGAAATACAGGCCAGCGCTTTGGGTGACGCCGCGATCATGGCCCGGCAACCCACTTCCATCAAAGACGGGCGCCTCAATCCAGCTGAAGTCACTGCGGTACCCCGTGCACCAGATCACAGCGGCGAGCGGCTGTGAGCTCAGATCAATCCCTGGATCTTCGATGTGAGATGGCTGCCAGCAGGGGGAATATGCCGGTTCAGCCGGTGCATCGATCCCTTCCTGTTTGATCCAGTTGTCAATGCTGGTGCGAATGCGACAATACACCGCATCGGCTTGATCAAGATTGCTGGCTAGGTCATTCGCGAAACCGATGTGTTCGCGGGAGATGGTCGAGAGTCGGCCATGTAGATGCATGCCCTCAATCGCCCGTTGTCGTAGATCAATCTCACGCCCGCCGTCTCGGCCTGTGAGGTAGTGATTGGTCTTGGCTCGGACCGAGCGTGGATCCGTGTGATCGCTTATTGGCATGGCGTAGTAGCCCATGCGATCCAACCAATCCACAACGTCTTTGCCGCGATAGCGACGCGGAGATCGTGGGGCTCGGCCCACGCTCAGGTGCACGGAACGACCCGCAAGGTGAAGGTCTTCAGCGATCTGACTGCCGGATTGGCCATTGCCGACGACCAGCACCGGACCATCGGGTAGTGCCTCGGGATTTCGGTAGGAACGAGCATCCAGTTGCTGCACAGATGCTGGTAGACGTTCGGCGAGTGGATGACGTCGGAGAATGTGGTAGCCCCCAGTGGCAACGATGACGTGTTCGGCTTCGATGACTCCCTCATTAGTGTCGAGCCGATACCCGTTCACGATGGGTTTCAACCGCGAGACGGCCACGCCTTCGCGAAGGTCGGCGTTGACGTGCTGAGCGAAGCGCTGGAGATAATTCACAATCGACGTCTTGCCCATGAAGCCGTCGGGCTGATCACCGCTGTAGGGAAAGTCGGGCAAACGGCATTGCCAGTTCGGCGTGACGAGGCAGAAGGAATCCCAGCGCTGTTGGTCCCAGGCATACGCCACACGGTTCTTTTCAAGAACGAGCGGTCGTATCCCTTGTTGCTGCAAGGCATAGGCAGCAGACAGACCAGCCTGGCCTGCACCAATGACCACTGCCGAACGTCGCTGGATTGAGGAGTTGGATTGCGCGTCCACTGGCAACGTCAATTGGCAAACATCTTTAAAAGATCATTTCTCGGAAAACGATGAATGCTGTAGTGAAAAGCACGGAATTGTTGATTGATTGGTCTGCTGATGTCGTTGATTTGGTTGCAATAGGCACATCGCTGATCGCTGAAGAAGAGTCACGCTTGGAGTGCTTATGAAAACTTTACATGCCTGCAGTAGATCGTCCTGCCAATCAGCCCGGCGACTTCCTGGTTGACTATGAGGAAAAAGTTTTTCCTGATGTGAAGGCCGAGCCTGGGGAAAAGGCTCTTGTCACATTTCATACCGTTGCTTTCGAGGGCTCGATTGGCTTGGTGAATCTGCTCCAAGCCAGTCGTCTGATCAACAAAGGCTTCGAAACTTCAGTTCTGCTCTACGGTCCAGGTGTCACGTTGGGTGTGATGCGCGGCTTCCCCAAGCTTGGTGATGCGGCATTTGATGGTCACCTGAACTTCAATGCACGCCTGCAGAAATTCATGGATCAAGGCGGAAAAGTGTATGCCTGCCGGTTTGCCTTACAGGCTCTCTATGGCCATGGAGAAAAAGCCTTGATGCCTGGAATCACGCCCGTGAATCCACTTGATGTACTTGACATCGTCTTGATGCACCGCAAGGAAGGCGCCTTCATTCTCGACACCTGGACGCTCTGATTCTTTCCGGAGGCTCTCCGCTGTGACCACAGTCAAAGTTGCTGCCGCGCAAATCCGTCCCGTCCTGTTCAGCCTGGACGGATCCCTGCAAAAGGTGCTGGATGCCATGGCCGAAGCCGCGGCTCAAGGGGTGGAACTGATCGTTTTTCCTGAAACGTTTCTGCCCTATTACCCCTATTTCTCGTTTGTTGAACCCCCGGTCTTAATGGGGAGATCCCATCTGGCTTTATATGAGCAGGCTGTGGTGGTTCCTGGCCCTGTCACCGATGCCGTTGCGGCTGCTGCCAGTCAGTACGGCATGCAGGTTCTGTTGGGCGTCAACGAGCGTGATGGTGGAACCCTCTACAACACGCAGTTGTTGTTTAACAGCTGCGGCGAACTGGTTCTTAAGCGGCGAAAAATTACGCCGACCTATCACGAGCGGATGGTCTGGGGCCAAGGAGACGGCTCTGGTCTCAAGGTGGTGCAGACGCCGTTGGCTCGCGTCGGGGCTCTGGCCTGTTGGGAGCACTACAACCCCTTGGCTCGCTACGCCTTAATGGCCCAGGGGGAAGAGATCCACTGCGCTCAGTTCCCGGGCTCCTTGGTGGGCCCGATCTTCACGGAACAGACCGCCGTCACCATGCGCCATCACGCGCTTGAAGCCGGGTGTTTTGTGATCTGTTCCACCGGTTGGTTGCACCCCGACGATTACGCGTCGATCACGTCGGAGTCTGGTCTTCACAAGGCGTTTCAAGGGGGGTGTCACACCGCTGTGATCAGCCCTGAGGGCCGGTATCTGGCAGGACCCTTGCCAGATGGTGAGGGTTTGGCGATCGCCGATCTCGATCTTGCCCTGATCACCAAGCGCAAACGGATGATGGACAGCGTCGGCCATTACAGCCGCCCCGAACTGTTGTCGTTGCAGATCAACAGTTCGCCGGCGGTTCCCGTTCAAAACATGTCGACTGCATCGGTTCCATTGGAGCCGGCCACAGCTACCGATGCCTTGTCCTCGATGGAGGCGTTGAACCATGTCTGAGCTTGGTCGCCTGGTCACGGAATTGCAGGTGCATGGCGTTCGGGTTGACCCTGTTAAGGGCAACCCGGGACGACGGGGAGGTGCGGGTCCCTCCGACCACCGTGCCTTGGATTTCGATGGCACCACCGTGATGGTGCCCGTCTACAACGATGCCTCCGCAGCGTCTCCCTACAAGTTGGCATCCTCCGGTGCTGCTCTTGCAATTGAGGGACCAGAGCAGCAGTGCTCTCCAGGGATCACAACCCCACGGGAGCCATCGTTTTACGGCTTAAGCACAGCCGACGGAATCTCCTACCGATCGATTGCCTTGCTGCACAGCAAGGATGTGTTGGCTACCACGTTGCTGCAGACCTGCATTCGTTTTCGGGATCGATCCCAGTCGTGCCAGTTCTGTGCGATTGAACAGTCAATCGTGGATGGGGCCTTGGTTCGCAAAACGCCCGAGCAGGTGGCGGAAGTGGCGGAAGCGGCTGTCCGGCTGGACGGGGTCAAGCAATTGGTGATGACCACAGGAACGCCCAACAGTGACGATCGCGGAGCCCGTCTGATGGCTGAAACCGCTGAAGCCGTCAAGCGTCGGGTGAATCTCCCGATCCAGGGCCAGTGTGAACCGCCGGAAGATCCACGCTGGTATCAGCGCATGAAGGACTCTGGAATTGACAGTCTCGGCATGCACTTGGAGGTGGTGGAGCCGGATGTGCGGCGTCGGATCCTTCCCGGGAAATCGGAGCTCAGTCTTGAGCGCTATTACGAGGCCTTCGCTGATGCCGTTGCGGTGTTCGGTCGCGGTGAAGTGTCCACGTATCTGCTGGCCGGCCTGGGTGACAGCAAGGAGACCTTGCTCGACTGCAGCCGACGTCTAATTGAACTCGGGGTCTACCCCTTTGTGGTGCCTTTTGTGCCGATCTCTGGCACACCCCTGGAGAGCCATCCATCACCGGACAGCTCCTTCATGGTTGATGTGTATCAAGGTGTTGCCGCGATGTTGAAAGCGGGGGATCTGCGCTCGGAGCAGATGTCCGCCGGTTGTGCCAAATGCGGAGCTTGCTCCGCACTCTCGTTGTTCGAGCAGGTGTCGTAGTCATGGTCTCGTGTCTTGATCCCAGTAGCTGCGGAATTGGCCGCAGCATCAGTTCCGCGCCCCACTTATTCACGCCCTCGGTGCGCGCTGGCATCGGCATTGATGCCGATGATTTCCGTCTGTCTCCCACCGCGAGTTCGGATCGTTTCACCTTTCATCTTTTGCGTGCCGACGCGTTGCTAATCCAGGGGTATTGGTCGTTGCGGCGCAGCATCTTCTGCAGCGAGCAGCACGTGTTTGAAGAGTCTGATCGTGATGAGCTCGATGCGATCGCCTACCCCATTGCGGCGTTGCATCACAGTTCAGAGCCAAAGCATGACGATGGCGCTGAAACAGATGTGGTTGGCGTGGTGCGGATTGTGGAAACAGAGCCGCGACTTTGGTATGGCGGTCGCCTCGGCGTGCATGCCGATTTCCGCCGCCAAAACCAGATTGGCAAGGGGTTGATCTGGAAGGCTGTTACCACCGCCAATGGTTGGGGATGTGATCGTTTCCTGGCCACGGTGCAGATTCAGAACGTCCGCTTTTTCCGCCGCTTGCACTGGACCTCAATCGATGAACTTGAGATCCGGGGCATCCGCCATCACCTGATGGAAGCGGATCTCGGCTACTACCTGCCCTCCCGTGAGCAGCGGCCGATCGCCTCGCATCACGTATTAGCTGCGGCATGAATGACGTGGGCCTTGTGAACGCCTTGCGCAGGACCAGTGGCCTGTTGGCGAAGCGCGATATCCGCTCGGCAGCTGCCACCTTTTGCCATCAGCCCTTTCCGCAGCTGGGATTGGCCGGGATGCTGGGTGACGACGCTGCTGTGCTGCCCGCTCAGACCGGCCAACTGTTGCTGGCCTGTGAGGGGATGCATCCCGGTCTGGTCGAAGAGGACCCGTGGTTTGCCGGCTGGAGTGGGGTCTTGGTGAACCTCAGTGACATCGCTGCCATGGGTGGTCGTCCCTTGGCGCTAGTGAACAGTGTCTGGAGTGCCGGTGCTGAAGACATCAGCGCCTTGATGGAGGGAATGCGATTCGCGTGTGATCGCTTCGGTGTCCCCATGGTGGGCGGCCACTCCAACCAGCAGAGCACTTATCAGGCGCTCTCGGTGTCCGTTCTGGGAGTGGCGGAAGGTCCCGTCCTGTCCGCTCGTGCAGCACGACCCGGCGATGAGCTGTGGATGCTGGTGAACAAAGCAGGAAGCTTCTATCGCCACTACCCCTTCTGGGATGCCGCGACCCATGCCCCGCCCGAGCGTCTTCGTTCGCAACTTGCCTTGCTGCCCATGCTGGCCGCTGAACAGCTGGTGCACGCCGCCAAAGACATCAGCATGGGAGGCATCACCGGCACCGCCGTGATGTTTGCCGAGGCGTGTGGTCATCAGTTAGTCCTTGACCTCGACGCCGTGGAACGACCTGAAGGCATCCACGATGAGGTTTGGCTGACCTGTTTTCCGAGTTTCGGCTATCTGCTGGCTGTGAACCCCTCGCGCACGGACGGCTTGGCGCAACTGGCCTCACACGATTCGACGCTGATTTGTTGCCGTATCGGTCACTTTGCCTTGGGCAATTGTAGTGTAGTTGTGAACCATTCAGGTGACACGCATCACTTCTGGGATGGTACTGATGCGCTGACGGGTTTTGGCTGTGTTCGATGAGACAGTCATGGTCAATCTTGCCGTGCAGGATCATTGAATTGACTATCAATCCATGCCTGAAGTTCGCTTTCAACTGGAGTGGCCAGACGGGCAATCCAGCACGTTATATTCACCATCGACGGTGATTCTCGATTACTTTCGGCCAGGCGATTCGCTGTTGGTTTCTGAGCTTGAAGAGCGCGGAGTTGAAGCGCTTCGTGCTGCTTCTGAGCGTGTTCGTGCGCGGTACGGCTTTGCCTGCACGCGCGCAGACGAAGAAGAATCCCAGTTGCGCCAGTGGGTCTCTCGCTACAGCTCCGATGATACGGTTCGTGTTATCGGACAGCCTTCTTAATTGTTATTTTCACTGATTAATTTTTCATGTCTGGAAAACCTCCCTTTCCTCCGTTCACTTTGGAAACGGCCCGCCAGAAAGCACGCATGGCGGAAAATGCTTGGAACAGCAAGGACCCCGACAAGGTCTCACTCGCTTACACCGAAGACAGCGTGTGGAGAAATCGCAGTGAGTTCATCCGCGGCCGCGCTGAAATCCTGGCTTTCCTGCAGCGCAAATGGGCCAAGGAGCTGGATTACAAACTGATCAAAGAAGTCTGGGCCTGCAGCGACAACCGGATTGCGGTTCGCTTTCAGTACGAGTGGCACGACACCTCGAGGCAATGGTTCCGGGCCCACGGCAACGAAAACTGGGAGTTCGCCGAGAACGGCTTGATGCGTCGGCGCGAAGCCAGCATCAATGATGTGGCGATCGCTGAAAGTGACCGCCTTTTCACCTGGGGGGATGGACCGCGTCCGGATGATTTTCCGGGTTTGACGGAGCTGGGACTCTGAGTTGATGGAGCTGCACCGTCATCCGCTGCCGCAGGCGATCACGTCCATCGCGGACCTGCGGCTTTTCATGGAACACCACGTGTTTGCGGTGTGGGATTTCATGCTGCTGCTCAAGTCCTTGCAGCAGCACCTGGCGCCTTCCGGTGTCCCCTGGGTGCCGCCGCTCCATCCCGAGATCGCAGGTCTGGTGAACAGCCTGGTGGCGGAAGAGGAATGTGATCTTGTGCCCGAAAACCTCGGGGGACCTCTTCATCTCTCACATTTCGCGATCTATCGACGCGCGATGGTGGAGATCGGTGCGGACACCGTGGTGATCGATGCGGTGCTCCAGCAGGCCTCGAGAGGTGACCTCTATGGCGCTGTGCGCCATAGAGGAATCCCTGCTTCATCAGCTCGTTTCCTACGCACCACCCAGGAGTTGATTTCCACCGGTGAAGTGCATGCCTTAGCAGCGGCGTTCGCATATGGCCGGGAGCTGTTGGTGCCCGACCTGTTTCGCGGGCTGCTCGATCGGTTGATCGTGTTGGAGCTGCCCTGCCCGACCCTGCGTTGGTACCTCGAACGCCACATCACCCTGGACGGCGACAGCCATGGGCCGTTGGCGGAAAAGATGGTGCTCACCCTGGCCGGAAATGACTCTGCCGCGCATCAGGCGGTCCGTACGGTTCGCAGGCAAGTGCTTGCTGATCGGGCTGCGTTCTGGGATGCGATCCAGCTCCAGCTTCGGGAAAGGCCTCCGAGCAATCGATCCGGTAGCCAACATTCACAGATGCTCTGTTCTGGTCTTACCTAACTCCAAACACTGTCCCGGCTCAAGTGGCCTGTTTGGCGTTTTGAAATGTTTGTCGTGTTGGCTGCGATGTTCTCAGCTGTCTGTTTTGCGGTGATAGTTCGTGGTTCATTTTCAGCGCCGGGGGGGGGGTGGTTTGACCCTGGCCTGATCCATTCCTCTGCAGAATCACTGCATTGATGGGGAGTGTGGTGGCTGGAGCTGGTGTGAATCCTGCTGATCAGCGCTGGGGTTTCTGGCCGCTGCTGCCATTTGGCTATCAGTTGCAGGAAGAGTTCTGAGGGGCTTGTCCCTGAGTTGTCCCTGGAATTTTGTGGAACTGGAGGTGATTGTGGGCAACCGCTGGATTCAGCAAGTTCATCCGATTTTCGAATGGCGTGATGGTGCTGCTCGATCAGTCGTTACTGAAGAAGCTGGTATCCCCACATCGCTTTTCGCTATTTCCGTTCGACCTTCACTTTCATAATTGCACCGGGTGCTGGCACGTACGCACGAAGGACCCCATAGAAGTCTGTCCCAGTTGGGATTCCGTTTTTTCCACTCCCACTCGGACTGAGAGTGATGGTTGTTGTTCCGTCTTGGTTCGGCTCTGAAGAGAACGTGGTTCGGTCGTAGATCTTCAGATCGTTCGGGATCAGCAGTTTGTTGTCGGTTCCATAGAGGGTCACCGAGAAGTAGCCTCCCGGGTTGTAGAGCCCTATAGGCACAGTCACGACATACGTCGCATCACCGCGCAAAGCTGCACCGGTGTCGTCCACCAAGATGGTGCCGTAACGGACCGTGCCTGAGGGCGTTCCTAGCTAGCCCAACTTCACTCCGGCTGCGAGGTCGAGGAAGCTGACGTCACCGCTGACTCGACCGAAGGCGTCATCGGGGTTGATGTAGGTGATCACCGTGTCGATCACGGCCTGGGCGTTCTTTTCCGTCTCTGGGCTGAATTGCTGAACCTCACGCTGCATGTCCCCCTTGCCGCCCTGCATCTGGAATTGGGTACGGGAGGCGACGACTGCGTCAAGGTTTTCGACAACGACCATTCTGGTCAGCACAAGACCTTGATCCGTCTCAAGATCAACCACCTCGAAGTCGCCCTCGGGGATCGCTTGGTTGGGTCGTTTGAGCAGGATCGGCTTGGTTGGGTTGGTGATCACAGCCGACAGATTGTGCTTCATATCGAAGACTGACACCGACGAGAATTTGTTGTAAGTCGGCGTCGTCAGGATTGCCGGTCCGTCTGAGATCGAGAACCAGTTGTAGCTGTAGTCGACAGTCGCTTGTGGTGTGACCACTGTGGTGTCACTGGGATCCACCAAGCTGGTGAATTTGAAAGTGCCCTTCTCGTTCTTCTCCAGTCAAGTGTTCATCATATTGACCTGTTCCTGATTTGGATACTCCCTCAAGTAGGACTCGACAATTTCCTGTGCTGCTGCTATTGGGCTCAAGGTCAGCAGAGGCAGGAGGCAGAGGAAACGACGAAGGCGGTGAGACATCTCAGAAATTCTGGAGGGAGAACGTGGTCTTTATCACTGCGAGGGAGGTTTTTGGGGCAATCCGACTAATGCAGGCTTACTCACCATATTTACTGACTACTGGCAGCAGATTGTATTTCGGGAACTTTCCAACTTCCATCAAAATAAGGCTTTTGCGGAGAGTAGATGCGTAGGGTTGCGTTGGAGCCTGGGTAAATTTCTAAGAAATTTTCTTTGGCTGAATTCTTTCCGAAATTAAGCAAATAGTTGCCATCTTTATCCTGCTTCGCAAAGGAGCTGTTTACATTGTAATTCTTTCCTTGGGCGAATCCATCCTTGTCGTAGACAGTTACCGACCAGAAAGCATTGCTTGCCATAGGGACATCCTTCAGTACGAGTGTGAATTCTTCATCAAATCCAGGAATGCTAATTGAAGGATAGACGGCTCCTTCTTTTGTCAGGGCCCCCCACCCGAAGGCAACCCCAATATTTCTCATCTCCGAACTGATTTCACCCTTGTCGCCAAAGATTTCTTCGCTGCTAATGCCTTTATCATCTTTTTCTTTTTGGTAGTCAGATCTCATTGAAAGCATTTTACTTCTATCCCAATCTTTGGTTTGCACAAATTCGCCGCGATTCTTTTGGCGAATTGTTATTTCATCTTGAATCCCGCTAACCCGCTCAATGTCAGCAGGATCCTGCATGTTTACTTGGGTGCGAATGATGACAAATGCGAAGCGGCTGCCCACCATTTCTTCTGTTATTTCGTAGGCGCCGGGCTTGCTCGCTACCAATGGAATCCAGTGATAAGCGCTAACGACTTCCAGGATTTGCAGCCGATCGGCAGGTGGCAGGGTAATTGTTGCTGAACTTTTTAAGTCGACAACAGCTGCTGAGTACAATGTATCGAAGTTTGGCCTCAATATAGTTTTATCTTTTGGATCCATTGCCTTTCGGAAATGCATGAACACGCCCATCCCTTCTGAACAGGTTGCCTTGGCAATTTTTTGAACATAATCACCGAGAATTATTTCGGTTTCAGCAAACGCGTAGTTGTCTGCATTGACGATGGCTTTCGTCGTTGAACTTTCTTTTTTGAGAGCAGGCTTGATGTCGTCGCACTCTGATGGCCTGCTGCTGGCAAAACCAGAAGTATTGGCGCTCATCGCCAAGGTCGCTGCGATGACAGCCGCAAGACAAAAAGCAGGCTTGATCTGATTCATATTTAAGCTTCAAAAGCTGTTGTGACTTTAGTCAATATTTCTGGCTAAGCATTAATATTAGAGAAATCAGAGCGCTCCCAACACCAGCTAGAGCAGTCATGAAGGGCGATCTGAGTGCAACTGAGGGCGTCTCGGCGGAAGGCCAGCGCTGGCCCTGGTGGCCGCTGCTGCCGCTTTACCCCTACGGCCGCCGCCGCACGCTGTTCAGTGAGCTGATCCCTGGGCAGCTCTGGAGTCTGGAGCAGCTGCAGGGGGTGTATTACGTGGCCGTGCCGGTGCGGCTTACCGTGGCCAAGGTGCCCGGCGGCTTGATGCTGGTGAACCCCCTGCCCCCCACCGGTGAAGTGCGCCAAGCCATCGCCAGGCTGGTGCAAATGCACGGCCCCGTGCGCACGATCGTGCTGCCCACCGCCTCTGGTTTGGAGCACAAGCTTCCCCTCGGTCCCCTGGCCCGCGCCTTCCCGGATGCGGACATTTGGGTATGTCCGGGTCAGTGGAGCTTCCCGGTGCAGTTGCCTCTGTCCTGGTTGGGTGTGCCGGCACGTCGCACCAAGGTGTTGTTCGACGATGGCCTTCCCCATGGCGATGTTTGTGAGTGGTTCTCCCTTGGACCGCTCGACCTTGGCGTCGGCCGTTTCCAGGAAGTCTCCTGCTTCCATCGCCCGTCAGGCGCTCTGTTGGTAACCGACGCCCTTGTGGGCATCAGTGCTGAACCCCCGGCTCTGTTCGATCTTGATCCAACGCCGCTGTTGTTCCATGCCCGCGAACGCGGCGATGAGCCCCTTACTGATTCAGCGGAAGCCCGCCGCCGCGGCTGGGCCCGGCTGGTGCTGTTTGCCTCCTACCTCAGGCCTGAACCGCTGGAGGTGCCAGAGCTGCCGGAGTTGCTCCGGGATGCGTTCAAGCCCGGGCTCCGTTCCCTCAAAGCCCACTACGGCCTCTACCCCTTCCGTTGGAAGGCCGGTTGGCAGGCGGCTGCCGATGGCCTTATTGGCGAAGAAGCGCCCAGGCTGCAGGTGGCTCCGGTGCTTGAGCGGTTGGTGTTGCCCAGGGCCCAGGAGGCTCTGTTGCGATGGCTGCAGGAGTTGAGCGGCCGGGCTGAGCTGCGCTGGCTGGTTCCGGCCCATTACAACGCGCCGGTCACATTCACGCCCGAAGACGTGCAACAACTGCTCGCGTCATTGCAACAAAGGGACTGGGCTCCCAGTTCAGAAAACTGGGAGTTTCTGGGGTCGATTGATCAGCGTTTGCTCGATCTTGGTGTTGTGCCAGATCAGCCGTTGATCAAAGCATGAGTTCGTCTTCCGGCTCGATTGCCATTTGTTCGTCCGCGAACAGCGTCTCTTCCAGCTCCTTGCGCTGTTCCATCTGGCGCAGGAAATAGCCAGTCATCATTGCTGAGGCCAGCATGTTGGCGAGGTTGTCGCGGTTGGCCGTCACCTTCACCTCAAAGTGCTCGCCTGGAAGCATTCCCAGCAGGCCCTGAACGTTGTGGCGAATGATGTCTTGAATATCATTGCTTGCTGATTTGGCGACCCGTTGCAAGGTGTCGGGTGACTGCTCCTGCAGGTACTGGATCAGGCTGTTTCCCGCGTGACCATCACTGCTGTCAGTTGTTAGAAACTCGGGGTTAAACATTCTGTTGTGATCTACATCACGGACCTGACCATAACGCAAGCCATCGGCATCAACCGCCATCGCTGCTGTCGGTGATCCGTAACGGACCGAACCTCTGCAGCGGCCAATACCGCCAGACCGCCGTGCCCAGCACATTGTTCTCCGGCAGTGATCCCCAGAGGTGGGAATCGAGGCTGGCATTGCGGTTGTCCCCCATCACCCACAGCTGATCCGCCGGCACGGTGATCGGGTCCATTTTGTAGTTGATTGGTTCCGCCAACCAGGGTTCTGCAGCAGGTTCGCCGTTGCGGAACAGCCTGCCGTCGTGCACGTCCAGCTGATCGCCCGGCAGCCCCACCACCCGTTTGATCAACGCAGCGGAGGCGTCGTAGCCAGCGGCCACGAGCTGCTCGGGAGGCGCGAACACCACCACATCGCCCCGGTGCAGATGGCTGTGGCGGCTGCGGGCCAGGCGGGGCCTCACTTTCTCCACGAGGATGCGGTCCTGCAGCTGCAGGGTGGGCAGCATCGAGCCGGAGGGAATCCAGCGCGGTTCCACCACCAACCAGCGCAGCAGCAGCGCCAGCAGGGCCCAGAGAATCAGATTGCGCCAGAAGCCCTTGCTGTCTTTTCCTGGAGCGGGTGTCGTGGGTTGGGTCATCGTTGACCGAAGATCACACCAGCCTGGCCTGCTGCACTGACCATCGCTCGCGCCAATTTGCAGGCCGCCCTCACGCTGCTGGAGGCTCTATGTCTCCAGGGTCTGAAGCAGCTGGTACTCTGCCCTGGCAGCCGTTCCGGTCCCCTGGCAACAGCGGCGGGCGTGCTGGCATCCCAGGCGAAGCTGCAGTTGGTCACGGCCATCGACGAGCGCTCGGCCGCGTTTCTGGCCCTCGGCATGGCAACCGCCCATGGCCGTGTCGTGGCAGTGGTCACCACCTCTGGCACCGCGGTGTCCAATCTGCTGCCCGCTGCGGTGGAGGCGGACCGCTCCTGTCAGCCCTTGCTGCTGCTCACGGCGGATCGCCCCGTCCGGCTCAAAAACTGCGGCGCCAACCAGACGGTTAATCAGGAATCTTTTCTGCTCGCGGCCTGCCGCTGGTTCGGCAGTGGTGCGGCAGACGGCATCCACACGCAGGCCAACGACGCCCTCAATGCCCTGGCAGTTAAGGCCTGGCAGCAAGCCCAGGGTGCAGGTACTGGGCCGCCGGGAGCGGTTCACCTCAACCTGCCCTTTGAGGAGCCGCTGCACACCACGCTCGAGCAGCAACAACAGCTGGCTTCGGCTGCGCTCCCGCCCACGGCTTGCCCTGAGCCTTCGCCCGGGATCGGGCCTGCGCTTCGCCTCGATCCAGAGCGCCCGGGGGTTGTAGTTGCGGGCCCGTGGCGTGGGCTCACGCTTTCCTTGGAGGCCCATCAACAGGCGTTGCATCGCTGGCTGAACCTCAGCGGTTGGCCTCTGCTGGCCGATCCCCTTGCCGCCCTGCCCCCCGATTGCCCCAACCGCATCGAGCACTGGGAGCTGCAGCTCGATCGGCTGAGCCTGCCTGACGACGCTCAGGTGTTGCGGCTGGGACCGATGCCCGCCAGCCGGCGGCTGGAGGCTTGGCTTCAGCGCCATCAGGGCCCCCAGCTGTTGATCACCGAAGGGGATCCAAGGCCGCTGGATCCGCTGCATACCGCCAATCAATGGTCGGGGGGCATGGCCGCCTGGATCGCTCAACAGCCTGGTCTGAAACAGGCGACCAAACCATCTGTTGGCACCAATGATCTGTCGCCGTGGCTTGAGACCCAGCTGCCCCTGCGTGGCGCCGTCACTGAGCCTGCTCTGGCCTACTGGCTCCCCCAGCTGCTTCCGGAGCAGTTGCCGGTGATGCTGGCCGCCAGTTCACCGGTGCGCGACTGGTTGACCTGGGGCGGGTACTCCTGCGGCCGCCACCGTTGCTTCAGCTTCCGTGGGGCCTCGGGCATCGACGGCACTTTGTCGCTCGCCATGGGTCTGGCGGCGAATCTCGGTCCGTTGGCGCTGGTGACCGGTGATCTGGCCCTGCTGCACGACAGCAACGGTTGGCTGCATGCATCGTCCGCTGCCGCACCTCCACCTCTGCTGGTGCTGCTGATCGACAACGGCGGCGGCGGCATTTTTCAGCAGCTGCCCATTGCCACACCGGGCTTCGAATCGCTCTTCGCCATGCCCCAGCAGGTGGACTCCCTGGCCCTGGCGGCAGCCCATGGTGTGCCTGGTCGCCAGGTGGCCTGTCTGGAGGATCTGCAGGAGGCCTTGGCCTGGGGCTTGTCGCAGCAACGGCCGGTGTTGTTGCGATTGTGCAGCGACCGCGGTCGTGATGCTGTCCTGCGTCAGCAGTTGCGCGCTGCTGCTCAGAATGAGGGCACTGAGCTCTGAGCCCGATGAGTGACATGCGTCAGGTGCTCCCCGGTGCGCCAACCGCGCAATGGACACCGTGGGGCAGCTACCAAGACATCCTGGTGGACCGTTGCGCGGACGGCCTGGCGCGTGTGGCCATCAACCGCCCCGCCAAGCGCAACGCCTTCCGCCCGCAGACAGTGATGGAGCTCTGTGATGCCTTCACACGCATCCGGGATGACCGTGACATCGGTGTGGTGCTGTTCACGGGTGTTGGCCCAGCCCCCGATGGCGGTTACGCCTTCTGTTCCGGCGGCGACCAGAGTGTTCGCGGCGACGGCGGTTACGTCGGTGAGGACGGTCTGCCGCGCCTGAACGTGCTCGATCTGCAGCGCATCATCCGCAGCCTGCCCAAGGTGGTGATTGGCCTGGTGGCCGGCTACGCCATGGGCGGCGGCCAGGTGTTGCATCTGCTCTGCGACCTCAGCCTCGCCGCCGACAACGCTGTGTTCGGCCAGACCGGTCCCAAGGTCGGCAGTTTTGATGGCGGTTTTGGCGCGGGCTACCTGGCGCGGGTGGTGGGCCAGCGCAAGGCCCGTGAAATCTGGTTTCTCTGCCGCCGTTATGGCGCCAAGGAGGCCCTGGAGATGGGTCTCGTCAACGCCGTGGTGCCGTTAGAGCAGCTGGAGGCGGAGGGGGTGCGTTGGGCTAGGGAGGTGCTGAAGCACAGCCCTACGGCCATCCGTTGCCTTAAGGCCGCATTCAATGCCGAAACCGATGGCCTCGCCGGGCTGCAGGAGCTGGCCGGCAACGCCACACATCTCTTTTATCGAACCGAAGAAGCCGTGGAAGGCCGCAATGCCTTCCTTGAAAAGCGGTCTCCGGATTTTTCCGAGACAGGCTGGTTACCCTGACGGAAAAGCGCTCTCTCTCCCCGCCGGAACCGCTGGCCCTGCTGCATGCGGCGGCTGCGGATTCCGTGACGGCAGGCCTGGCTTCACTGCCTCAGGATTTGCTTGAGCAGAGCAGTCGCCATGTGGTGATGCTTCGCGGCCATCGCCGTCTGTTTCTGCTCGAGAACGGCACGCTGCGCAACGCCTTTCCGGTGGCCATCGGCATGCCCGGCTGGGAGACCCCCACCGGACGTTTTGAAGTGCTGCAGAAGATTCCCAATCCGGTGTGGGTGCATCCGGTGAGTGGCGAGCGGGTGGAGGAGCAAGGTCCCAACAACCCCTTGGGCAGCCACTGGATCACTTTCCATCGCGATTGCCTCGGCCGTCATGCCCACGACGGTGATGCCTGGATCATGATCAAGGATGCACCACCACGGGGTTCCATGGCACCCCCCACCGCTGGACGGTGGGACGGGCCGTTTCCCATGGCTGCGTGCGGCTTTACAACGAGGATGTGCGTGCCCTGTATCGCCAGGTGTCGCTTGGAACACAGGTGACGGTTCTTCTCTGACGGAACAGATTCCTAAATTCCCCTTAAAGTCGCCGCGCCAACGCCGATCTGAGACATGCGCATCCTCTTCGCTGCAGCGGAATGCGCCCCGATGATCAAGGTTGGAGGGATGGGCGATGTTGTTGGCTCTCTGCCGCCGGCATTGGCCAAGCTCGGCCACGACGTGCGCTTGATCATGCCGGGCTACGCCAAGCTCTGGAGCCGCCTCAACGTGCCGGCGGATCCGATCTGGCGGGCACAGACGATGGGCACCGAATTTGCCGTCTATGAAACGAAGCATCCGACCAATGGGATGACGATCTACCTGGTGGGTCACCCGGTGTTCGACCCCGAGCGCATCTACGGCGGCGAGGACGAGGACTGGCGTTTCACCTTCTTCGCCAGTGCTGCTGCCGAATTCTCCTGGAACGTCTGGAAGCCCCAGGTGCTGCACTGCCACGACTGGCACACCGGGATGATCCCGGTGTGGATGCATCAGGACCCTGACATCAGCACGGTGTTCACCATCCATAACCTCAAGTACCAGGGCCCCTGGCGCTGGAAGCTCGATCGGATGACCTGGTGCCCCTGGTACATGCAGGGGGATCACACCATGGCCGCTGCGCTGCTCTACGCCGACCGCGTCAATGGCGTGTCGCCCACCTACGCCCAGGAGATCCGCACGGCGGAATACGGGGAAAAGCTGGAGGGTCTGCTCAATGTTGTCTCCGGAAAGCTGCGCGGCATCCTCAATGGCATTGATCTCGACGCCTGGGATCCAGCCACGGATCGCTCCCTGCCGGCGAACTTCAGCGCCGACGACCTCTACGGTAAGGCGGTCTGCAAAAAAGTGCTCCAGGAGCGGATGGGGCTGGAGGTGCGGGAGGACGCCTTTGTGCTCGGCATGGTCAGTCGCCTTGTCGACCAGAAGGGAGTCGATCTGCTGCTGCAGGTGGCTGATCGCCTGCTGGCCTACACCGACACCCAGATCGTTGTGCTGGGAACCGGGGACCGGGGGCTGGAATCCGGGCTCTGGCAACTCGCATCCCGTCATCCGGGCAAGTGCGCTGTCTTCCTCACCTACGACGATGACCTATCGCGGTTGATCTATGGCGGTAGCGATGCCTTCCTGATGCCTAGCCGGTTTGAGCCCTGTGGCATCAGCCAGCTCTACGCCATGCGCTACGGCTCGGTGCCCGTGGTTCGCAAGGTGGGTGGTCTCGTTGACACGGTTCCGCCCCACATCCCCGCTGCCGATAGCGGCACAGGCTTCTGCTTCGATCGCTTTGAACCGGTCGACTTCTACACAGCCCTGGTGCGGGCCTGGGAGGCCTTCCGCCACCGCGACAGCTGGACCGAGCTGCAGAAACGCGGCATGAATCAGGACTACAGCTGGGATCGTTCCGCGGTCGATTACGACCTCATGTACAAGGACGTTTGCGGCATCAAGGAACCCACCCCGGATGCTGCCCTGGTGGAACAGTTCTCTCAGGGTCAGGCTGCTGATCCCTCCCGTTCCGAGGCGCAGACTGAAGAGACCAGGGTTCCTGCTGAGGTGACCTCCGCCGGCCGGAATCCCCTGAACCGTCTCTTCGGTCGTCGATCCAGTTGAGTTTGAGCGAGCCCGCCCGATTCGACTCTCCCCCTGAGGCTCAATCTGAGCCCCAGCATGTAGAGCCATCGGGCAATCTCCCGGCTCCCTACGTCAGTCCCTGGCAGGAGTTCGGCCGCAACCTGCAGGCGATGGCCGCCGATCTTCGGCTCAGGGGCCAAGAACTCTGGCGTCGGAACCGGGAGGGTGGGCTTTCGGTTCCAGGCTTCTGGCCCCGGGGTTTGGCCCCCAGCTTCTGGCCACTGCTGCTGGTGTTGCTGCTTCTGCTGCCGCTGGCTGGGGTCCGCTTCTGGCAGGACCATGCCCGTCCCGCCCCGCGTCCGGAGCCGGCTGAGCTGCAGCGGACCTCTCCCTTTGAGCTCCCCGTGCAGGAGCTGATTCCGGCACCACAGCGCAAGGCGGAGGAGCCATCACCCGTGCCGGAAGCGATGGATGCGCAGCCGGCCGTAGAGCCATTTCAGCCATCGGAGCCGGAGCAGCCCCTCCAACTCCAACTCAGTTTCGATCCTCTCTTCGAGCTGTTTCAGGACACGTCCGTTCCCGAAGGCCTGCTCCGTTCGGCCAAGCCCTTACCGGAGCAGGACCTCTTGCTGTTGGAGTTGTCTGTTGGCGTATGGCAGCAGTTGCCGCCTGATCAGCGCCAGACCCTCGCTTCCAGTTGGCTTCAGTCGGCGCTCGAGCTGGATTACGCCAGTCTTCAGTTGGTCAATGAACAGGGCGATCTGCTGGGGCGGTCGGCTCGGGTTGGGGGCGGCATGATCCTGTTTGACCTCGGGTTGGCGGGATGACCCTGACGCTGCGTCAGCTGATGGATGTCTGGGGAACCACCCAGGGCGGCAGGTTGGAACCCGATGCACTGCTTGGACGGGTCTGCACCGACAGCCGACAGCTTCAGGCGGGTGATTTTTTTGTCCCCCTGGTGGGCGAGCGCTTCGATGGTCATCACTTCCTCGAGCAACTGCCTGAACACAAGGCCCAGGCCGCTGTTGTGAGCCGCTGCTGGGCTGAACCGCTGCCTCCAGACCTGCTGCATTGGCGGGTGGACGACACACTGCTGGCCTATCAACAGCTGGCCTTGCTGCATCGCCGTGCCCTGGGCAAGCCTCTGGTGGCGGTGACGGGTTCAGCCGGCAAAACCACAACCCGGGAGTTGATTCGAGCGGCATTGGCTCCGCTGGGAGCGATTCAGGCCAGCGAAGGCAACAACAACAATGACGTTGGGGTCCCCCTCACAGTTCTCGGTGCCACCGCAGCTGATGCTGCGCTCGTTATTGAGATGGGCATGCGGGGGCTTGGGGAGATTGAGCGCCTCTCCTACTGCACCGAGCCGGATCTTGCGGTGATCACCAACATCGGAACGGCTCACATCGGTCGTCTTGGCAGCCGCGAGGCGATTGCAGCGGCCAAATGTGAAATCACGGCTGGGCTGCATCCGCAGGGGACCGTGGTGATTCCCGCCGGTGATCCCCTTCTGGAGTCCGCCTTGTCGGCGGTCTGGTCCGGCCGCGTGCTGCGCGTGCGCCTGGCTGACGATCCCGAGGTCGAATCCGATTTGGTTGGAGACATCAACGGCGACCAGTTGCTGATCGATGCGGATCGTCTCCCGCTTCAGCTGGAGGGGCGCCACAACGCCCGCAACCTGCTCTTGGCCGTTGCGGTTGCTGACCAGTTGGGCGTGTCTCGCAGGGCATTGCAAGCCATACAGGTGACGGTGCCGGGAGGACGCAACCGCCGCCTTCAGCAGGGTGGTTTGACACTCCTCGATGAGACCTACAACGCCTCGCCTGAGGCGGTGTTGGCGGCTCTTGACCTGCTGGCGGCGCAACCGGGGCGACGTTTTGCCGTGCTGGGCACCATGCTGGAGCTTGGGGACCGCAGCCTGGAGCTGCATCAAGAGGTTGCTGCCCGCGCCGTGCAACTGGGCCTGGATGGTCTGGTGCTGGTGGATGGCGGTGCGGAGGGCAAGGCGATGGCTGAAGTGGCGGCATCCCTGCCCCATCTGCAGTTGGTGTCGAATCCGGAAGACGCAGCAGCACCTCTGGCCGCCTGGCTGGAGGCCGGGGATTTTCTGCTGCTCAAGGCCAGCCGCGGTGTTGCCCTGGAACGGTTGATGCCGCTGTTGCCACGCCTTTGAAAAGGCTAGATCAGACCTTTCGTTCAGCCCAACCTTCTTTGGTCATCTGGCGGGCGCGTCCAATCGCCAGGGCGCCGTCCGCCACATCCTTGGTGATCGTTGACCCGGCACCGATGGTGGCGCGCTCACCGACGTTGATGGGAGCCACCAGCACGGAATTGGCACCGGTTTTGCTGTTGCTGCCAATCATGGTGCGGTGCTTGTTCACGCCGTCGTAGTTGGCGGTGATCGTTCCGGCTCCCACGTTGACCTTCTCCCCGAGTTGGGCGTCGCCGATGTAGCTGAGGTGGTTCACCTTGGTGCCAGCCCCCAGCTGGCTTTTTTTCACCTCCACAAAGTTGCCGATGCGGCAACCATCGCCGACATCGGCGGCCGGCCGCAGGTGAGCAAAGGGACCGATGGCAACGTCGTTGCCGATGCTGGCCTCTCGCACCACAGAGTGCACCACACTCACGTTGGTTCCAACCGATGCGTCCTCGATCAGACTGCCGGGGCCGATCCGGGAGTTGTCGCCGATCACGCAGCGGCCGCGGAAGTGGGTTTGCGGATCGATCACCACATCGCGGCCGAAGCTGCAGCCTTCACTGAGGGTGCAGCTTTCGGGATCAATGAAGGTGACCCCTTCATCCATCCAGTGGTGGCGCAGCCGTTGTTGCAGCAGGGCTTCGCACTGGGCCAGTTGCCGCCGGTTGTTGATGCCGTTCACCTCATCGGCATCGGCCACCTCCAGGTGCATGGCCTTCGGCAGCATCGCCACCGTGTCGGTGAGATAGAGCTCCCCCTGATCGTTGTCGGTGCTGAGCTTCGGCAGAACGTTGGCCAGGGCTGTCCAGTTGAAGCAGTAGATCCCGGCGTTGGTGAGGTTGTTGCTGCGTTGCTCGTCCGTACAATCGCGATGCTCAATGATGCTGCTCACCTGGCCGTCGGCATCGGCGAACACACGCCCGTAACCGGTGGGATCTTCGAGCCGTGCCGTGAGCAGGGTGACATCTGCACCGCTGGCCCGGTGCTGTTCCACCAATGCTTCGACCGTTTCACTTCGTAGCAGCGGCACATCGCCGTTGAGCACGAGCAGTTCGCCTTCAAAGCCCTGCAGCGACGGAATCAGCTGTTGCACCGCATGGCCCGTGCCGTTCTGGGGCTGCTGCAGAACAAATTCCAGGCCGCCGAGCGGAGCCAGCTGCTGCTCAACCCGCTCGGCTTGATGCCCCACGATCAGTAGCCGCCGTTCCGGTTGCAGATTCCCGGCACTGGCGAGCACCCGTTCCACCAGGGTGGCTCCCGCTAGCGGTTGGAGCACTTTCGGGAGTGCGCTCTTCATGCGGGTGCCTTTTCCAGCGGCCAGAACGGCTACGGCGAGCATGCGGAGCAAGGGGAAGACGGGCGGAATCTACTGGGCTCAGGACGGACTGTCCCTGCGCCAGCGCCTCTGCCAGGCATTGGTGGGTTCGTAACCGCAATGCTCCTGTTCAAGGCGGCGGCGCTCAAGGATGCCCTCAGCCGTGGCATTGCTCTGGGGATCGCGAAACGGCACGGCCGCTCGCGTCTGCAGGTGTTCCCACTCCATCGCCGAGAGGGGGCGCCAACCGGGGCCGTTTGGAGGACAACCAGAGTCTGCGGGGGTGGCCAACGTGCCGCTGCTCCACCACACCCGTTCGCCCGGGGCCGGCAGCAGTGAAAACAAGCTCAAGCCCGCTCGCTTCAGGCTGGCCCTCACTGCGGCCGAACGGCTGTAGGTGAGCAACCGTCCCTGTGGCGCCAAGCGATGGGCCAGGGCTCCCAGGAATTCCTCGCTCCACAGTTCCGGGCAGCGCTGAGGGGAAAAGGCGTCCAACAGCACCAGATCAAAGTGAACGGACTGAGGTATCTGTTTGAGCATCGATCGGGCATCGCCCCAGAGCTGGATCCCTTGGCTGTTGTTCTCCTGCCAGCCGTCGTGGTCGCGGATGGCAACAAGCTTCGTCAGCACAGGGGCTGACCAGAGGGATTGGAAGCTCGCCTGCTCCAAAGCTTGTTCCAGGGGGCGGCGGTCCAGCTCAAGCCCCCACCAATGCAGCTTCGGCCCAGCGGTCGGCAAAGCTTCCAGCACAGCGGCCGTGTTGTAGCCGAGCCCCAGGCACACATCCAGGATCCTTAGCTCAGAGCCGCTGCTGAAGCGCTGCAGCTCCGCGGGTTGAACGAACTTGGCCCGGGCTTCATTCAGGGCCCCAGCAGAGTTGTGAAAGGCCTCTCTGAAGTGATCGCTGAGCAGGCTGAAGCTTCCATCCGCCGTCGGATAGACGCGGAGCGCACCGAGCTCAGCAGCGGAGCCGTTCAAGTTCGTCCCAGAACGAGGGATACGACACGGCTGCGGCTTCGCTTCTCGCCAGGCTGGAGTTGCCGTCGGCGAGCATGGCTGCTACGCCAAGGCTCATCGCCACCCGGTGATCGGTTTCGCTGTCCAGCGCGGCTCCCTTGAGCGGTCGACCGCCGCGGATGGTCATGCCATCTTCATGTTCGTCAATGTCGGCCCCCATGGCCTTGAGCTGACGTGCCATCACCGCCAGCCGATCGGTTTCCTTCACCCGAAGTTCAGACGCTCCACTGATCCGGCTTTCGCCCTCGCAGAAACAGGCGGCGACGCTGAGGATCGGCACCTCATCCACAAGGCTGGGCATGATCTCCTCTCCAAAGTTGAACGGTTTCAACGGACCGTGGGTCACCCGCAGATCGCCCACCGGTTCGCCCGCCACATCGCGGGGGTTGAGCACCTCGATTAGGGCACCCATCTGCTCCAACACCTCCAGGATCCCGGTGCGGGTCGGGTTCAGCCCCACGTTTTCAATGGTGAGATCGGCGCCTGGGATCAGGGCTCCAGCCACAAGCCAGAAGGCTGCCGAGCTGATGTCGCCGGGGACCACCACGTTCTTACCCTGCAGTGTCGCGCCGGGACGCACGCTGATGTGCCGCCCAATTTCGCCGCCAACGGTGAGATCGGCGCCAAAGGCCTTCAGCATCCGCTCGCTGTGATCCCGGGACTGGGCCGGTTCGATCACCGTGGTCGGGCTCTCGGCCGTGAGCGCAGCCAGAAGCAGCGCTGATTTCACCTGAGCACTGGCCACGGGCGTGCCGATCACGGTTCCTTTCAGCTGGCGCCCCTGCACCGCCAGCGGCGCCAGGTTGCCCCCATCACGGCCACGCACTTCCGCACCCATCGAGGCCAACGGTTGGCCCACCCGACGCATCGGGCGGCGGCGCAGGGAGGCATCGCCATCCAGCACGAAGTGGCGACCGTCGCGGCCCGCCAGCAGGCCCAGCATCAATCGCATCGTGGTGCCGGAGTTGCCGCAGTCGAGCACTTCTGCTGGCTCCTGCAATCCATCGACGCCAACCCCTTCAACGGTGACGATGCCGCCATCGGTGATCGGGCTGATGCTGACACCCATGGCCCGCAGGCAGGCGGCGGTGCTCAGGGGGTCTTCGGCCGGGAGCAGACCATCAATGGTTGTGGTTCCTTCTGCGATGGCGCCGAACAGAAGCGATCGGTGCGAGATCGATTTATCGCCTGGAACCTTCACCCGTCCCTGGAGGCTTCCTCCGGCCTTGAGCTCACGGGGGTCGTCGGATTGGCCTGTGCCGCTCAAGGTTGTTTCGTCGTTGGGCTGATCCTATTGGCTGGTCTTCAGTCCCTGAATCAGGCGATCGAGGGCATAGCCGAACAGGCTGGGGTCGGGGTCGTCGGTGCCGAGGTCCTCCAGACCCAGCTCGGCCCAGCGGTCGCTGACCCGTTGTTCCAGATCCGCAGGACGGCTCAGGGGTTCACCCCATTCGTGATTTTTCTCAGGTCCCACCTTGGTGGTGGCGTCAATGGCCAGTCGTCCCCCAAGGCCCAACTGCTCGCTGGCGAAGTCCAGGGTGTCGAAGGGGGTGTTCTCCAGGGTGAACAGGTCGCGCTGGGGATCCACCTGGGCCGCGATGGCCCAGACCACCTGACGCGGGTCGCGCACGTTGATGTGACTGTCCACCACCACAACGAACTTGGTGTAAGTGAATTGCGGCAGGGCACTCCAGAAGGCCATGGCAGCACGCTTGGCCTGCCCCGGATAGGCCTTGTCGATCGAGATCACCGCCAGCTTGTAGCTGAGGGCTTCCATTGGCAGGAAGAAGTCGGTGATCTCTGGAATCTGCTGCCGCAGGATCGGCGTGTAGATCCGGTTCAGCGCGATGGCCAGCATCGCTTCTTCCTTGGGAGGACGGCCGCTGAAGGTGGTGAGAAACACCGGATCCCGCCGTTGGGTCATGCAGTGGAAGCGCACCAGAGGTGAGTCCTCCACACCGCCGTAGAACCCCATGTGATCTCCGAAGGGGCCATCCGGCAGCACTTCACCAGGGGTGATCGTTCCCTCCAGCACCACTTCGCTGTGGCTGGGCACCTGCAGGTCGATGGTTTTGCAGGGGGCCAGACGAACCCCTTCTCCGGCATAGATGCCTGCGAACAGCCACTCGCTGAGTTGCACCGGGATCGGTGTGGCGGCGGCCATCACCAGCAGCGGGTGCACGCCGATGGCCACCGCCACCTCCAGCTTCTTGCCCATGGCGGCAGCCTTGCGCAGGTGACGGGCACCGCCGCGCACGCTCAACCAGTGCACGGTCATCGTGTTCACCGACTGCTTCTGAAGCCGGTAAACACCCACGTTGGGGACACCGGTTTCGGGGTCTTTGGTGATCACCAGTCCAAGCGTGATCACGCCCCCGGCATCCCCAGGCCAGGGCCGGATCAGGGGGATGTTGTCAAGATCAACCTCCTCGTCACGGAACACCTGCTGACGGCAGGGGGGTGAGAGGTCGCGGTCGGGCTTGGCCTTGACCAGGTCCCAGAAGACCCGGGCGAACTGCTTGGTTTCCTCCAGGCCTTTGGGGGGGCGGGGTTGCTGCAGCAGGGCCAGGCGTGACCCCAGCTCCTCCAGCTGTTCGGCCCGTTCGAGACCCATGCTCCACACCACCCTTTCGACGGTGCCGAGGGTGTTGACAGCCACCGGCATCGACGAGCCGATCACGTTCTCGAACAGCAGGGCGGGCCCTCCTTGGCTCAACACCCGGTCGGCAATGGCTGCCAGCTCAAGGTCGGGGTCCACTGGTGCCGTGATCCGTCGCAGCTGGCCGCGGTCCTCAAGCAACTTGAGGAAGCCCCGCAGATCTCGGGTGGCCGGACCGGATTGGAACAGGGCCATGGGATAACGGTCTTGGCACAAGCGATGTCGGTACTGTGTCGCACGCCGGTGTTCAGCGTGGCCATGCAGATCTCCTACTTCCATGTGCCGGCAGAGATGCCGCAGGACCTTCGCCCCGATGCGGCGGTGGTGATTGACGTGCTGCGGGCTACCACCACCATTGCCAGGGCGCTGCACAACGGCGCTGAGGCGGTGCAGGCCTTCGCCAGCCTCGAGGACCTGCGCGCTGCGGCAGCGGAGTGGCCTGCTGATGCGCGTCTGCTGCTTGGTGAGCGCGGGGGTCAGATGCTCGAAGGGTTTGACCTTGGTAATTCACCCGTTGCTGTGACGCCTGAGCAGGTGGCTGGCAAGCGTCTGTTCATGAGCACCACCAATGGCACCCGCGCTCTCGATCGTGTCCGCGAGGTTCCTCTGCTGCTAACGGCGGCGTTGCCGAACCGCGAGGCCGTGGCCCAGCGCGTGCTGGCCAAGCAACCCAGCCACGTGGCGATTGTCGGCAGCGGTTGGGAGGGGGCCTACTCCCTCGAGGATTCCCTGGCCGCTGGTGCCTTGGGGCATCGCTTGCTGGAGCTGGATCCCACCGGGAGCAGCGCCGCCAATGACGAACTCACCGCGGCCGTCTCACTCTGGCGTCAGTGGCAATCCGATCCTGAGGCCTGTCTGCGCACGGCGACCCACGGTCAGCGCTTGATTCGCCTTGGCGATCACGACGCTGATTTCCGCTGCTGTGCAGGGCTTGATCAGCTGGGTGTCGTTCCGACACAGGTCGAGCCCGGGGTGCTTCGGGCGGCCTGACCCTCATTAAAATCTGCACATCTGATCAGTGCAAGTGAGCGACTTCCTGGCGGCTGCTGTCCAGCTGACGAGCGGTCAGGATCCAGAGCTCAACTTCAATGCGGCTGAAGAGCAGATTGACCTGGCTGCCCGCCGTGGTGCCGAGCTGATCGGCCTGCCGGAGAATTTCGCCTTCATGGGTGAGGACACCCGCCGCTTGGAGTTGGCCCCGACCCTGGCGGAGCAGACCAGTCGCTTTCTGGTGACCATGGCCCGTCGCTATCAGGTGGCGCTGCTCGGCGGGGGCTTTCCCGTGCCGGTGGGTGATGGATCGCGAACTCTGAACCGCGCTGAGCTCGTCGACCGTGACGGCATGCTCCTGGGCTGTTACGACAAAATTCACCTCTTTGATGTCGATTTGCCGGACGGCAACACCTATCGCGAGTCGGCAACTGTGAACCCAGGTAGGGATTTGCCTCCGGTGGTTGAGATTCCCGGTCTCTGCAAGGTGGGACTGTCCATTTGCTACGACGTGCGGTTTCCTGAGCTCTATCGCCATCTCGTCGGTGCCGGCGCAGACCTGCTGATGATCCCTGCGGCATTCACAGCCTTCACCGGAAAAGACCACTGGCAGGTGCTTCTGCAGGCCAGGGCCATTGAGAACACGGCCTATGTGCTGGCTCCGGCCCAGACCGGTGTGCATCACGGTCGTCGGCAAAGCCATGGCCACGCCCTGGTGATTGATCCCTGGGGCACGGTCCTTGCTGATGCAGGTGTGCAGGCTGGAGCTGCCATTGCTCCGGTCAACACGAGTCACCTCGGCCATGTTCGGGGTCAGATGCCGAGCCTTCGGCACCGCCAACCCGCTCTTTTCTGAGCGCCATGGTTCCGGCGTCGTCTCGACGGCTGGCCTGGCTTCTGGCCGCGGCCCTGCAGTGCACTGCCTTCACCCAGGCATTGCCTGCCCGAGCCGCCAGTGCCTTGGCCGCCTGGGCTTTCACCGAGCAGGGGGTCCTCAAGCTGCGCACCAGCCGGAATGCTCGTTTGGAGGCGTTCTTTCAGGCCGCCAGCGATGGCCGCGGCACCAGGGTCTGGATTGATATCCCTGGTGAGCTGAGGTTCCCGCGTCGCCTGGCCGGACGGGGTGCAGTCCGTGAGATCCGGCTGGGCAAACCCCGTGCCGGTGCCACCCGTCTGGTGGTGGAATTCCGCCCTGATGTGGATCTCAACCCCAACGATCTGCGCCTGCGTGGAACCGCTCCGGATCGCTGGGAACTGGTGTTTACCGGCCTGCCCACCCGCGGCTTGGATGATTTCGGTGAAGGCGATCTCACCGGTCGTGCCACGGCCTGGCTCCCACCCGGTGGATTTCGTCCTACCCGTACACCGGTGGATCCTTCCGGATTGCCAACGGTGGCCCGCAATCGCTACCGCATCGTCATCGACCCCGGTCATGGAGGCCCTGATCCTGGGGCTATCGGCATTCGCGGTCTGCGAGAGACCGACGTGGTTCTGGATGTGTCGCTGCAGGTGGCTGATCTGCTTCGGGCCAGGGGCGTGGACGTGCGCTTGACCCGCACGCGGGAGGTGGATGTGGACCTGCCGCCGCGGGTGTCCCTGGCAAATCGCAGCGGGGCCACTGCTTTCGTGAGCATCCATGCCAATGCCCTGAGCATGAACCGTCCGGATGTGAACGGGATCGAGACGTTCTTCTTCTCGGACCCCCGTTCTGGACGCCTGGCGTCCTATCTGCAGCAGCAGATGATGGATGTGTCCCCCGGAACACCGAATCGCGGCGTCAGACGCGGCCGCTTCTTCGTGATCCGGCGCAGCACCATGCCTTCGGCTCTGGTGGAGATGGGATTTGTCACCGGGGCGATTGACGCGCCGCGGCTGGCCAACGCTGACCATCGCCGCCGCCTGGCCTTGGCCCTGGCGGCCGGCATCCTCAACTATCTGAAGCAGGAGGTGCGATGACGCCTCAACTGCTCGGGTTCTTCGACAGCGGCCTGGGCGGATTGACGGTTCTGCGCAGGGTGCTCGAACGCCATGGATCGGTGCCCTGCGTCTACCTCGGTGACACAGCCCGGGTTCCCTATGGCAACCGTCAACCGGATGACATCCGGCGCATCGCCGCTGAAGTGGTGGGTTGGTTGCGCGACCAAAAGGTCTCCACGGTGGTGATGGCCTGCAACACCACCAATGCCCTGGCAAGGGATGTGGCCGATGGGCAGGCCGGGGCCCCGGTGATCGGTCTGATCGGCGCCGCCGCCGCGATGGTGGAAACACGCCGTGTTGGAGTGCTGGCCACACCAGCCACTGTTGCCTCTTCGGCCTACCGAGCCAGTATCGAAGCGCTTCACCCAGGGTCGATGGTGATCGAGCAGGCCTGTCCTGCCTTTGTTCCCCTGATCGAATCCGGGGACATGAACAGCGACGACCTTCGCCGTGCGGCCCAGGCCTATCTCGAACCCTTGCTGGCGGCTTCCGTGGAGTCGATCGTGCTGGGTTGCACCCATTACCCCTTGCTGGTTCCCCTGTTGCGTCAGCTTCTGCCGGAGTCCGTCCAGATCATTGACCCGGCCATTGGGGTGGCCCGTCAACTGGATGCTGTTTTGAGGTCACCGGGGCCGATTTCGGCGGTCCCACGTCCGTTTTCCCTGGAGAGTTGCCGCTTCTGCGTCACCGCTGACCCCGATGGCTTCGCGATGCGTGCCACCCCTTGGCTGGGCCAGCGGCCTGACGTCAGCCTTCAGCTGCTGCCGGACTGAGCGTGGGACCACTAGGATCGCGGCGCCGAGGGGAGTCATGAGCACCGTTACCGAGCTACTCCAACCGGTAGAGACAGATCTTGAAACCCTGCTCGGAGACCTGCGCAGCCTGATTGGCGCTGGTCACCCCATTCTTCAGGCTGCTGCGGAACATCTGTTCAGTGCCGGCGGCAAGCGTTTGCGTCCCGGCATTGTTCTGCTGCTGTCGCGGGCCCTCTCAGAGCAAGGAGAGCTCTCGCCCCGCCATCGCCGCTTGGCCGAGATCACAGAAATGATCCACACTGCCTCGCTCGTTCACGACGATGTGGTGGACGAGGCTTCCACGCGGCGTGGTGTGGACACGGTCCACAGCCGTTTTGACGCTCGCGTTGCCGTTCTCGCCGGTGACTTTCTCTTTGCCCAGGCCAGCTGGCACCTCGCCAACCTCGATGACCTCGACGTGGTAAAGCTGCTCAGCCGCGTGATCATGGATCTGGCGGATGGGGAGGTCAAGCAGGGTCTCTACCGCTTCGACACGGCCCAAACCTTCGAGACTTACCTCGAAAAGAGCTATTGCAAGACGGCATCCCTGATTGCCAACAGCTGCCGTGCTGCAGGTGTGCTCAGCGGTTGCGCGCCGACCCAGCTCGACAGCCTCTACCAATTCGGCCGCCAGCTGGGTCTGGCCTTCCAGGTGGTTGACGACATCCTAGATTTCACCGGAAACGACCAGCAGCTCGGCAAGCCCGCAGCCAGTGATCTCGCCAGCGGCTACCTCACCGCGCCCACCTTCTATGCCCTTAAGGAGCACCCATCGCTGCAGCCGTTGATCGATCGCCAGTTCTCCGAGCCCGGTGATCTGGACAAGGCCCTGGAGATGGTGCGGGCCTCCAAGGCGATTGAACGCACCCGTAAGCTTGCGGAAACCTTTGCTCGCGAATCCCGTGAATCAATCGCCTGGCTGCCGGAATCTGCGGCGCAACGCGCCTTGATGGAACTGCCGAAATTCGTCCTCAGCCGTCTTTACTGAGCCAAAACCTCAAGACAACAGCCTCAACACAACAGCCAGGCTGTTGATGGAACAGGGGTTGGTGTTCAAGTTGGCTTGGTCTGATCCCTTGGGGCTCACCAGCCAGACCTGACAGCCGGCGCCATGGGCTGATTGGCAGCCGGCCTGGGAATCCTCCAGGGCCCAGCAGTGGTTGGGGTGAAGGCCCAAGCGTTGGGCGGCAAGCCGGAAGGGTGCAGGGTCGGGTTTGCCCGCATCAAGGTCGGGATCGTCGCCGTAGACCCGTTCCTGGATCTGCTCAAGCCAGGGATGGGGAGCTGCTTTGAATTCAACCGCGTCGCGGCTGCTGCTGGTGACCAGCGCCATGGGGATGTTCCGGTTGTGGCAATGCGTCACCAGCTCTTGGGCGGCAGGCATCGGGGCAGCATCCGGAAGCAGGGCACGAACGATCGGCTGTTGCACCGCCAACAGGGCATCCGTGCCCACCGGTTCCGCCAGCCATGCATTCACCTGGGCCGCACAGTCGAGTCGGCGACGGCCCTTCAGCTGCATCAACTGAGCCTCACTCAGCTGGGTGCCGAAGTGGGCCGCGGCTTCGCTCCAGCCACGGCCATGCAGCGGCTCGGTGTCGAGCAAGAGTCCATCCAGATCGAACAGGCAAGCGGCAGGTGGCAGTTTCATCCCGGAACGGCGATGCCCAGCTCAATCCTTTCGCATCGACTGCATCATCGTCCGACGGATTGATGAGGGAGCTGGATCAAGCGGGGTCCTGCTCCTTACCCTTCGAGGAGAAGCACTGCGCAGTCTGCTGTGACCGACGCCAACACCACCATCGAAAGCGTGCTGCAGGAGCAGCGGGTGTTCGAGCCGCCAGCAGACACCGCCGCCAAAGCCCGCATCGGCAGCCTCGAGGCTTACAGGGCCATGGCCGATGCCGCCAAAGCCGATCCTGATGCGTTCTGGGGTGAGGCCGCCCGGCGAGAACTGCATTGGTTCGAGCCCTTCCACACCGTGCTGGATTGGTCGAACCCCCCGTTCGCGCGCTGGTTTGAGGGCGGCACCACTAACCTTTCCTACAATTGCCTGGACCGTCATCTCGATGGGCCAACGGCACAGAAAACAGCGTTGATCTGGGAAGGCGAGCCGGGGGATGTGCGCCGGTTCACTTACCAGGAACTGCATGCTGAGGTGTGCAAAGCCGCCAATGGCCTCAAAGCCATGGGCATTGGCAAGGGTCACCTTGTGGCGCTCTACATGCCGATGGTGCCGGAGGCGGCGATCGCCATGCTCGCTTGTGCTCGCATCGGTGCTCCCCATTCAGTGGTGTTCGGTGGCTTTTCCGCAGAAGCACTGAGGGACCGTCTCAACGACGGCGAAGTGAAAGCAGTGATCACCGCTGATGGTGGCTTCCGCAAGGACAAGCCTGTGTCACTCAAGCCCGCGGTGGATGCGGCGCTGGCCAATGGAGCCTGCCCCTCGGTGATGGGCGTGCTTGTGGTGCAGCGCACCAAGCAGGACGTGGAGATGGTTTCTGGTCGCGACCAGTGGTGGCACGACTTGGTGGAGGGTCAGAGTGCCGACTGCCCCGCTGAGCCGATGGCCAGCGAGGACCGCCTGTTCGTGCTTTACACCTCCGGTTCCACCGGCAAGCCCAAGGGCGTGGTGCACACCACTGCCGGCTACAACCTTTGGGCCCACCTCACCTTCCAGTGGATCTTTGATATTCAGTATGAGGATGTCTTCTGGTGTACGGCTGATGTGGGTTGGATCACCGGCCACAGCTATATCGTCTACGGCCCCTTATCGAACGGTGCCACGACCGTGATGTACGAGGGTGCACCGCGCCCGTCCAAGCCCGGTGCCTTCTGGGAATTGATTCAGAAGCACGGGATCACGATCTTCTACACGGCTCCCACCGCCATCCGGGCGTTCATGAAGAGCGGCCGCTCCGTGCCGGATCAGTTCGACATGAGCAGCCTTCGCCTGCTGGGCACCGTTGGCGAACCGATCAATCCGGAGGCCTGGATGTGGTATCGCGACGTGATTGGAGGCAACCGCTGCCCGATCGTCGACACCTGGTGGCAGACCGAAACCGGCGGGGTGATGATCAGCCCCCTGCCGGGAGCAACGCCCACCAAGCCAGGCTCCGCCACCCTGCCCCTGCCCGGCATTCAGGCCGACGTCATCGATGCGGAAGGGAACAGCTGTGGTGCCGATGAAGGCGGGTATCTGGCGGTGCGTGCCCCCTGGCCCGGAATGATGCGCACCGTGCATGGCAACCCTCAACGCTTCCGCGAGAGCTATTGGGAGCACATCCGGCCTGCCGATGGGTCTTACCTCTATTTCGCGGGGGACGGTGCCCGGCGGGATGCCGATGGCTACTTCTGGGTGATGGGCCGTGTCGATGACGTGATCAACGTCTCGGGTCACCGTCTCGGCACGATGGAGATCGAATCAGCCCTCGTCAGCCACCCCGCGGTGGCGGAGGCGGCCGTCGTGGGTCGACCCGACGACCTCAAGGGCGAAGGCATCGTGGCCTTCGTCACTCTGGAGGCCTGCCGCGAGGGCGATGACGCCCTGGTGAAGGAGCTGCGAGCCCACGTGGGAACGGAAATCGGTCCGATCGCCCGGCCGGACGAGATCCGTTGCAGTGATGCTCTGCCCAAAACCCGCAGCGGCAAGATCATGCGCCGGATCCTGCGGGCCCTTGCGGCGGGTCAGGAGGTGAGTGGCGACACCAGCACCCTGGAGGATCGCTCCGTTCTGGACCGCCTCAGGGCCTGATCGCCTCGCCGATGGTTCGGCTCAGCTGACGGATGACCGACACCCGCTTGGGGTCATCCGCCCAGTCCCCGAGGAAGCTGCGCCGCAGCCCGGCACTGGCCGGCGTGAGGTGATCGCCAGGCAGCTCCAGGGTTGAGCTGGCGTCCGAGGGACGTTCTCGCAGGGCCTGGATCAGATCACCGCTTTGATCCAGCTCATCGCGCCCGAAGCGCACCACCAGATTCCGCTCCTGTTGGTAGTGGCGGCTGATCAAGCGAAGCGTTTCAGCTGGACTGGGGCTGAACTCGGTTTCCACCCCGAGCCGTGGTGCCAGTTCACCCAGCAGGGGAATCGAGCGATCGGCGTTGAAGTTGTTGAAGCTCAGGGCCACCAGGGCCCTGCTGCCGCGACCCCCATCGGGGGCCAGCAAGTGAAGCTTGCAACCCAGGCTGTGGCCAAGCCGCAGCGGAGCCGCAAGGGCCCCGCAGCGCTCTTCAAGTTGCCGACGCGCCGAGCGAAAGGCACTCCAGGCATCGCGGGCCTGGCGTTGATGATCGAACCCAGGCACATAGGCCCAGGCATGCACGGCCAAACCATCCGCCTCCAGGTCTTCCAGCAACCTGCGGTAGCTGATCTGGGGGGTGGCCGCCAGATAGCTGCCGCCGATGAATTCGATCAATCCCGTGGGTTCGGCCGGCCGCAGTTGCCAGATCGCACCCAGCTGACGCCAGTTGGCCATGCTCAACCGCGCAGCTGATTCAGCACCTGCTGTGCTTCACGCACGTGGGCCGGGCCATCCAAGAGGTTGCTGAAGGTGTGACGGATCACCCCCTCGCCGTCAACGATGTAGGTGACACGACCGGGCAGCAGACCAAGGGCTTTGGGCACACCCATTTCGCGGCGCAGGGCGTTGTTGCGGTCGCAGAGCAGAGGAAACGTGAGGTTGTGGCGGGTGGCGAAACGGCGGTGGCTGACGGCGTCATCACCGCTGATGCCCCAAACCTCTGCATCGAGGGCAGCAAAGCTCTCTGCGTTGTCGCGGAAGCTGCAGGCTTCAGCTGTGCAGCCGGGGGTGTCGTCCTTGGGATAAAAGAAAAGCACCAGCCAGCGGCCCTGCACAGAAGCGGGAGTGCGAAGGTCACCGTTCTGATCCTCCAGGCTGAAGGAGGGGAGCCGGTCGCCGATCCCGAGGGCCATCACATTGAAATTAAGTGGCTGAACCCTAGGCAGCATGCACCTTGCCCGGGGCGGGAGAATCAGGGGCGGGAGGAGACACTGCGCCATGCCTGAACAGCTCGATTTGCTTGCGGGGTTTTCAAGGCCTCAGGCGGAGCCCCAAACAGCCGCATCGCCGATGCCAGCTTCGCCAGCTGTTGACCCTGAGGCCAAGGATGATCAGCACGAGGATGCGCCAAAGGCCTCCCCCACCACCCTTCTGATCATTGACACCGAGACCTCCGGTTTGGATCCGCAGCAGGACCAATGCCTTGAGCTGGGCTGCATTTTGTTTGATGTGCCGAGTCGTTCGGTGCTGGCCCAGCAATCGTTTCTCCTCCCGGTGGACTCCAACGCAGCAGAACCGATCAACCGGATCCCCGCCGCCGTCACCCGCCGCCCCCAGCCCTGGCGGGAGGCGTTGGTGTGGTTTGAGCATCTGCTGGACGCTGCTGATCTGCTGGTGGCCCACAACGCGGCCTTCGATCGCCAGTGGTTCGGTCTGGGTGTGGTGCCGGCCACCGCAACACCGTGGCTCTGCACCATGGACGACATCCGCTGGCCGGCGGAGCGTCAGTTGCGTTTGCGGCCGTCGGTGCGGGACCTTGCCCTGGCCTACGGCGTTCCCGTCTGGGCGGCCCACCGCGCCCTCAGCGATTGCATCTACATCGCGGATGTTTTCGCCCGCTGTGACGACTTGGAGCATTTGTTGAAACGGGGCCTGGAACCCCGCCAGTTGATGCGTGCCCGGGTGTCGTTCGATGAACGCCATTTGGCGAAAGCAGCGGGGTTCCATTGGAACGATCCGATCAAGGGGGCCTGGACCCGGCGTTTGAGTGCCCGTGAGGTGGCGGAGCTTGAGTTTCCGGTCGCGCCTGTTGAGCTCGAAGCCGATCGCCTCAGTGCCTGAGCCTGCGCATTTGCTTCAGCATTCCGAAGCGTCTGGGTGATTTTGCAGAGAGTGCTGCTGAACGCAGCAGGCTGAAGCCATGACGGCTTTTCTGCATCCCCATCAACGCCCCATCCGCTTCCGCCTGCGTCAATGGCAGCAGGTGCGCACCTGGGCGCGTTTGATTCGTGAAGCCGAAGCGCTCTGGCATGTGGATGTGCGTGCCATCCGACGCATGGGGGCTGATGAACTCAGCCAGTTGATTGAGGAGGTTCCCACTCCTCACCGCAAACGGGTGAACCGCTGGTTGCGCTGTTACTCGGTGGCAACCCGGCTCACGGTCGCATCCACCGTCGTGCCCACCGCCTGAGCCTGGATCAACGACGCGGGAGGATGGAGCAAATCACCTAAACGGTTTTGGCACATCGTTCCCTGGTTGCTTTAAGCCTGAGCGTTCTCGCTGTTGGCCTCGCTGCCTGTGGCGGCAGTTCCAGTGTGTCCAGCCTCAATGCGGCCGGGGCCTCCTTCCCCGCCAAGGTGTACCAGAGCTGGTTCGCTGATCTCGCCGGCTCCGGCGGAATCAAAGTGAATTTCCAGGCGGTGGGGTCCGGGTCCGGCCGCAAAGCCTTCATTGATGGCACGGTGGATTTCGCCGCTTCAGACGACCCGATCAAGGAGGCTGACCGCAAGCAGGTGAGCCAAGGGGTGGTTCAGATCCCGATGGTGGGGGGAACGATCGCCTTCGGATACAACAAGCCTGGCTGCAAGCTTCAACTCACCCAGCAACAGGCTGTGGAGGTGGCCACCGGCGCCATCAGCGATTGGAAGGATCTCGGCTGCGAAGCGGGCACGATCACCTGGGTGCATCGCTCGGATGGCTCCGGCACAACCAAGGCCTTCACCAACTCGCTGCAGACCTTTTCACCGGATTGGACCCTCGGCAGCGGTAAATCGGTGAAGTGGCCGGTGGGCGTCGGTGCCAAGGGCAACTCGGGCGTTGCCGGGGTGATCGACAACCGGGTTGGCGCGATCGGCTACGTGAATCAGTCGTACATCAAGGGAAACGTGCAGGCTGCTGCGTTGCAGAACAAATCCGGGGAATTCCTCAAGCCCTCCGTGGAGGCTGGTGCCAAAGCCCTGAACGGCATTGAGCTTGATCAGAACCTGGCGGGCAGCAACCCCAACCCCTCCGCTGCTGGTGCCTACCCCATCGCAACCCTCACCTGGGTGTTGGCCTATGCCGAGGACAATGGCGCCAAAGCCGAAGCTGTGAGGAAGGTCTTCAACTACCTGCTGGACGACGCCACTCAGGAGGGTGCTGCGGCCCTGGGCTTTGTGCCTCTCCGGGGCAACATCCTCGAAAAATCCCGCAGTGCGGTGGCAGGGATTCAGCCTTGAACCCGAACCCTTGATTGGCTGAACGTCATGCCCCGGTTTGGATGGCCAAACCGGGGTTTTTTGATGGTTTAAACAGGGTTTTATGGCTCCTTAACCTTCGTTAATGGGCGCATAACGACAGGTGGTTTGAGTCCCGATTAGGTCTTGGTTGCTACAGCCTCGTTCCTCTTTCGGTTGTCGTAATGCGCATTGCACAAAAGGCCCTTCTCGCCTCGTCCCTGCTTGTCCTCGGGGCAGGCATGTCAGCTTCGGCAGCTCCCAAGCTGAACGGCGCTGGCGCCTCCTTCCCGGCCAAGATCTACCAGCGTTGGTTTGCTGACCTGGCCAAGTCTGGCGGCCCTCAGGTCAACTACCAGGCCGTGGGGTCCGGTTCCGGCCGCAAAGCCTTTATCGACCAGACCGTGAACTTCGGTGCATCGGACGATCCGATGAAGAAGAAGGACATGGCCAAGGTCACCCGTGGTGTGGTCCAGATCCCAATGGTGGGTGGCACCATCGCATTCGGTTACAACAAGCCCGGTTGCAACCTGAAGCTTACCCAGAAGAAGGCCGTCAAGGTCGCCATAGGCATGATCAAGGATTGGAAGGAGCTCGGTTGCAAGCCCGGCACCCTCACCTGGGTGCACCGTTCCGATGGCTCTGGCACCACCAAGGCCTTCACTAACTCCATGCAGGCCTTCTCCACGACCTGGACCCTCGGCACCGGTAAATCCGTGAAGTGGCCCGCTGGCGTGGGCGCCAAGGGCAACTCAGGTGTGGCTGGCCTGATCCAGAACCGTGAAGGCGCGATCGGTTACGTGAACCAGTCATACATCAAGGGCAAGGTGGTTGCCGCCGCTCTCCAGAACAAGTCCGGTGAGTTCCTTAAGCCCTCTGTGGCTGCAGGTGCCAAGGCCCTTAATGGCATCAGCCTGGACAAGGACCTGGCTGGCAAGAACCCAAATCCCACCGCCAAGGGTGCTTATCCCATCGTCACCCTTACCTGGGTTCTGGCGTACAAAACCGGTAACGGTGACAAAGCCAAGGTGGTGCAAGACGCTTTCAATTACATGCTGAGCGACGCTGCTCAGAACAAAGCTCCGTCCCTGGGCTTCGTTCCCCTCAAGGGCGACATCCTGGCCAAGTCCAGGGCCGCTGTGAACAAGATCGGCAAGTGATCTTGGCTTGAATTGGTTTTTCCAGACCAAATATCAAAGGGCCCCTCGAGGCCCTTTTTTTATGGGCTGAATGATTCGAATGGCGATCAGTGTTAGAGCCTTCTTAACCGAATCTCTCCCAGCTCTTTGTTGGGAATCGATGTTGTCCTCAATACAGTTTTCCTGGATTCACGGGATTCCAAATGCTTGCTACTCCGTCGGCTGATCTGAGTTCAACAGCTCTTGGTTTCAAGGCGTTTCTTGAAAACAGCTACGACAATCGCAATGTTGTTCATGTCACCTCGGGAAGTTTTGTTCCTCTGCTGAAGAACAGCGTTTGGTTTGTGGTGCGCGGCATGGTGAAGCTGGGGGCGCTGTCGGTGCATGGCGATGAGCTGGTGCTGGGCATGGTTGGCCCCAACGAACCCTTCGGTGCCGCATTCACCAATGTGGAGGCCTATGAGGCTGTAGCGCTCACCGATTGCGATCTGCTCTGCTGCAATCTGGCGGAGCTGGAGCAGTCTCCCGAATTGGCGCTTGGTCTTGCCAAGGCCATGGCCGCCCGCTACCGCCAGGCGGAGTCGCTCCTGGCCCTGCTCGGGCTACGTCGCGTTGAAGAGCGGGTGCGGGGCTTCCTGGAGCTGCTCGCCAAGGACTTTGGCGAACCTTGTGAGGCCGGGTTGCGGCTCAACCTTCGCCTGACCCATCAGGAGATCGCCAGTGCCCTGAGCACCACACGGGTCACCGTGACCCGCGTTTTGGGGCAGTTGCGGGATGAAGGCTGGTTGCAGATTGATGCCTCCAGGCATCTGGTGGTGAGCGGCACCGGCCGCCGCTGAAGGCACAAAAAAAGAGCCGGCAAAATTGCCGGCTCAAATCCTGAAGTGATGATGTTCAGGTGGGGAAACAAGACGGTTGAATCGGAGCGGCGGGATTTGAACCCACGACCCCCACTACCCCAAAGTGGTGCGCTACCAAGCTGCGCCACGCCCCGTCAGATTTAAGTTATCACAGTGCATCCCGGCGTCTGAGTCGCCTGAGCAACCGAGTGGTGAGCTGGTCTCTCGTAGCGGATCCGTACTGGTACATGCGCAGTTCTGAAGCGGCCTGACGAAGCTCAGCCAGGGTCATCGCCGCCAAACGCAGTTCGGGCAGAGTGCGCCAGGCTCTCGAACGCATCGGGAGTGAGGCAGAGCCTTTGGCCTGGCCCAGATTCAAGGTTCCATCCGCCAGCCATTCGGGGATGAGCACCACCAGAACGGCGATCAAGCCATAGAGCTCCACCAGCCCCCTCGGCAGGGGATGCAGTTGTCGCTCTTCGTATGGATCAGGCCGTTCACTCACTGCAGAACGGAGGGGTCCTTCTCCATCCACGATCGCACCAAGAAGAGGTGTGCCAGTTGGCGGGTGGTCAGATTGCCAATGGTGTTGTTTTGGATGGAGGCGTGTCCCGCCAAAGCACCGGAGCCTGCTGCTTTCGGTTAAGCGACACACTGCCAAGGATCAGGCCCAGCACAAGGATCAAGGTGAGGGCGATGGCCAGGATCACCTGCCGATCACTCCAGGGCTCGGGCATGACATGGTTCGGGGTCTTCCCCATCCTGGCCGAATCAGCCGATCGCGATTGGGCTGTTGTCGGATCGAAGCACGCAGTGGTTGATGGACCAGTCGTATTTGTCCCAAACCTGCTTAGGCAGTTTGTAGTTCGATCCTTCGAATTCCCCCAGGAGCGTCTGGGTCGGCATGGCGGAGCAATAGGGGCGGCTGCCCGGTTTGGCCAGGTACTGCTGGTGGTAATCCTCGGCGAAATAGAAGGTTTGGTCCGCCAGGATTTCGGTGGTGATGGCTCCGTAGCCCTTGGCCGAAAGAGCGACTTGATAAGCATCTCGGCTGGCCAGGGCCAGTTGCAGATGCTCCGGATTGAACGTGTAGATGGCCGATCGGTATTGGCTGCCTGTGTCGTTGCCCTGCCGGTTGCCCTGGGTGGGGTCGTGGCACTCCCAGAACAGTTTCAGCAGGTCGCTGAAGTCGAGAGCGGGCCGGCTCCACACCACACGCACCACTTCGGTGTGTCCCGTTCTGCCGGAGCAGACCTGGTTGTAGGTCGGTTGCTCGGTCTGGCCGCCCGCGTAGCCCACGGCGGTGCTCACCACCCCTGGGAGTCGCCAAAATCCTTTTTCAGCGCCCCAGAAGCACCCACAGGCAAAGATTGCTTCCTCCTGGTCGGCCATCAGTGGGGCTTTCAGCGGCGTTCCCAACACGGCGTGTGTTGCCGGTGCAGATGATTCGGCGCCGCCGCGGGGAGACAGCCAGGAAGGAAGCATGTTGATTGCGTCGATCTGCTGAGCTTAGGCAGCTGATTCAATGCAGTGATGCTGCCGTGTGAACGGCAAACAGTGAACGTCCCTGTGATTGCTCTGCAAATGAGGGATGCAAGCAACGACTCAAAAGTTCGTTTTGAGGAGAGTATCTTTTTTGGGCAATGTCGTTCAGGTTGGGGTCGATTCTTTTGTCTGTAGTTTTCGGCCTGAATCCTGCTGTAGCTGAGACGTTTTCAAGCAAGTCGGAGCTTCAGGCGCGTTTGGCATGCTGAAGCATGGAGAACGCCATCAGGGGTTGAGGAGATTGTGCTGCTGGCTGGAATATGTCCAGCCAGCAAGATGAATGTGATGGATCAATCAATAACGAGCCATTGATTGATGGCTTGTTGATTCAAAAAGGTGTGTCCCCAAGAGGAAAATAGTCTGTTTTTTCTGTTGAAACAGTCATCTCGCCCGCAGCAGACATTTCTGCTGTGGGCCGATCAAGGAACATTGGCCTCGTTCTGCCGAACCATCTTGGGGTGGCCGTGGCGGAGGGGGTGGGCCTAAGACGCGTTGGCTTCACCTTCAACGGGGTTGAGCTGAATGTGATTCAGCAGCGTTGTGACGAAGGCGAAAAGCAGAAACGGCAGGCTGAGCACCAAGATCAGCCCCACGCCCACCAGCGCAAACACCGGTCGCGACGAGCCCATCAGGGCAAGTCCCGCAGCAAGGCTTACAAAAATGACGGCCATCCAGGCCAGCACCTGTCCGTAGATATCGCCAAAGGTGAGCGTGCAGCGCACCGCAAAGGGGGATCCGCTGGTCATAGGCAAGGAGTTGCCTTCACAGCTAAGCCACGGACGTTGCTGTTGTCAGAAACCGCCCGGGGATTCTTCAGGAAGCCAACGCATCCAGCTGTTGCGAAGCCTGCTGACGCTCCCAGAGACGTTTGTAGACACCCGGCTGATGAATCAAGGCGTTGTGGTGTCCCTGTTGAACGATCCGTCCGTTTTCCATCACCAGGATGCGATCACAGGCCGCTGCGGCTGAAAGTTGATGGCTGATCATCACGATGGTTCGATCATCCTGAGCACGGATCGAATCCAGAATCGCCGCTGCTGTGTTGTTGTCGACGCTGGCCAAGGCGTCGTCGAGAACCAACACCGGCGCCGACATCAGCAAGGCCCGGCCCAGGGCTGTGCGCTGACGCTGACCACCACTCAACGTGATGCCGCGTTCCCCAACGATGGTTCCGAAACCATCGGGGAAGCCCTTCACGTCATCAGCCAGGCGGGCTTGGTCGGCCGCCATTTCAACCCGCTGATCACTGGCCTCAGGCTCGCCATAGCGGAGGTTGTCCGCCAGGGTGCTGGTAAACAGAAAGCCCTCCTGAGGAACGATCGCCACATCACGGCGCAACGACTTCAGGGGCATCTGGGTGACATCCACGCCATCCAGGAACAGCTGTCCGGGTTCGAGTGGAACCATGCGACCGAAGGCCCGAGCCAGCGTCGTCTTGCCGCAGCCCACGGCCCCCACCACAGCCACCAACTCCCCTGGCTCGATGCAGAAGCTCAAGCCATTCAGGGTGTTCTGTTCAGCACCCTCGTAATGCACCGTCAGGCCGTGGGCTTCAAAACGCCCACGGCGTTTGGTCGGTGGATGGGACTGAACATCAGAGGGATCCGGGTCTTTGATCTTTGGTTCCCGTTTCAGCAACTCCTCCACCCGCTCGAGGCTCACCTGGCCGGTCTGGAAGGTGTTGAGCGTGAATCCCAGCAGAGCCGTTGGGAAGACAAGCTGCTCCACGTAGAGGATCAGGGCCACCAGTGCCCCAATGCTCAGACGACCGGCTTCGAGCTGGCCGCTGCCGATGGCCAGCAGCAAAAGAACAGAGAGGGAGGAAATGCCCTGCAGCAGTGGAAACAGGGTGCTTTGGGTTTTCGCCAGCCGGATGGCGCTGTCGCGGTAGCGGCGGTTGCGTGTGGCGAATGCCTCTTGTTCCGCTTCCTCCTGGCCGTAGATCTTGATGGCCCCGATTCCCGAGAGATCCTCCTGAATCAGGTTGCTGAGGGCGGAGAGTTCTTCCTGTTGCTCACGCTTCTGACGCATCATGCGCCCGCCGAACAGGCGCACTGAGATAAGCATCACGGGGTAGAGACCAACGGCGGCCATGGTTAGCCACGGATCGATCGCCAACATCGCCGGCAGCGTCAGCGCATAGGCCAGCAGCGTGTTGGTGAGGCTGAGAATCGCGAAGCCAAGCAGGCGTCGGATGTTTTCCACATCGCTGGTGGCGCGACTGATCACTTCACCGCTGCCCTTGATCTGAATCCAATCGGGTTCCTGGCGCAGCATGTGCTCGAACAAGCGCTGACGCAGATCCACTTCCACCTGGCGACCCACGCCGAAGATGAGTTGTCGTGAGGCCAGCCGGATCACACACATGGTGCTGGCAAGCAGCACAACCCATCCCGCCTGGCGAAGCACGCCGGCGTAACTGAATCCCTCCTGCAGCTCGTCCACAACGCTGCGCACTTCCATCGGGATCGTGACCCGTAGAACGTTGACCACCACCAAGGCGATGGCGCCCAGCAGCACCGTGCGGCGGTGGGGACGCAGATAGCGGCCGATCAGGTCGAGACGAAGGGCGGCCATGCGAGCTCGTGAGTCCCGTTGGCAGGCCAACTTAGGCATCCGGCTTCAACGGCTGGTCGTTTGCCGCTGATCTGAGTGATAGTGGGAATGTCCCCATCACCTGGCCCGGAGTGCCTTGCACCCCGGGTTTTTTACTGCCAGCTTCCCTCAATGTCCTTAGACCCCCGTTCCTGGTCCGGTTGCTTGGAGCATCTGCTGCAGGGCAACAACCTCAGCTCAGACGATGCCACTGCCCTGATGCGTGCCTGGCTGGCTGAACAGCTCGAGCCTGTGCAGACCGGGGCGTTCCTGGCTGGTCTGAGGGCCAAGGGGATGGTGGCCGATGAGCTGGCTGCCATGGCGGCTGTCCTGCGCGAGGCCTGCCCCCTTCCCTGCTCCCGGCCCGATCTGGCCATGGTCGACACCTGCGGTACCGGTGGTGACGGTGCCGACACCTTCAATATCTCCACGGCTGTCGCCTTCACCGCCGCGGCTTGCGGGGTCAACGTGGCCAAGCACGGCAACCGCAGCGCCAGCGGCAAAGTCGGCTCAGCCGATGTGCTTGAGGGGCTCGGTCTCAACCTCAAGGCTCCGTTGAACAAGGTGGTGGAGGCTTTGCCGGGCACCGGTGTCACCTTCCTGTTCGCTCCCGCCTGGCACCCAGCTCTTGTGAATTTGGCGCCGCTGCGACGCAGCCTGGGGGTGCGCACGGTGTTCAATTTGCTCGGCCCCCTGGTCAACCCGCTGCAGCCCCAGGCGCAGGTTCTTGGCGTGGCCCGACCGGAGCTTCTCGATCCCATGGCGGGAGCTCTGCAGCAATTGGGCTTGAGCCGTGCGGTTGTGGTTCATGGTGCTGGGGGCCTCGATGAGGCTTCCTTGGCGGGTCCCAATACCTTGCGGCTGATTGAATCCGGGGGCATCACCACAAAAGATGTGTCTCCTGAAGACCTGGGACTGAAATGTGCCGGTCTCGATCAGCTGCGTGGTGGCGACTGCGCTGTGAACCAGCAGATCCTTCAGAACGTTCTGCAGGGACAGGGTTCCCAGGCGCAAACGGAGGTGGTGGCCTTCAACACAGCACTGGTGCTCTGGGCTGCCGGGCTGCAAGGCGAGCTGCCGGCTGCTGTTGCTCAGGCTCTGGCTGTTCTCAACCAGGGCAAGGCCTGGGACAAGCTTGTCGCTCTGCGGGATGCCCTGTCCGACGGAGATGGAGAATGAATGACTGATGACCTGCGGCGGCCCTTCGATGCCCGATTCCCCATCAGACAAGGCTTATCTCGTCCTTGCCGATGGCACGGTTCTCACCGGTGTCGGCTTCGGCCATCGCGGCACCACCATCGGTGAGGTGGTGTTCAACACCGGCATGACCGGATATCAGGAGGTGTTAACGGACCCCTCCTACGCCGGGCAGCTGGTGAGCTTCACCTATCCCGAACTTGGCAACACTGGGGTCAATGCTGACGACCAGGAAGCTGATCGCCCCCATGCCCGTGGCGTGATTGCTCGGCAGCTGGTCCCATTGCCCAGCAACTGGCGCTGTGAACAGACCCTTGAGAGCTGGATGCAGACCCATCAGCTGGTGGGCATCAGCGGTTTGGACACCCGCGCTTTGGTGCGGCATCTGCGTGAAGTTGGGGCGATGAATGGTGTGATCAGCAGTGATGGCCAGACCCCGGCGCAGTTGCTGGAGCTCCTGAAGCAGGCCCCGTCGATGCAGGGTCTGAACTTGGCGGACCGCGTCACCACCAAGCAGCCTTACCAGTGGAACCAGGCCTGCTCTGTGGGCTTCGATCAACGCTTGCAGCGCCGCAGCGACGCGCCCTTCCGCGTTGTCGCCATCGATTTCGGCATCAAGCGCGCCATTCTCGATCGCCTCGTTGCCCACGGCTGTGATGTCACGGTTCTGCCGGCAGACACGGATCTGGCCACGGTTCGCTCCCATCGCCCGGATGGTGTCTTCCTGTCCAACGGCCCTGGCGACCCGGCGGCTGTGAGCCAGGGCATTGCTCTGGCCAAGTCATTGCTGGACGAGTCCGATCTGCCGCTGTTCGGGATCTGTCTGGGGCATCAGATTCTTGGTTTGGCCCTCGGTGGCGAGACCTTCAAGCTCCCCTATGGCCATCGTGGTTTGAACCACCCCTGTGGCACCACAGGCCAGGTTGAGATCACCAGTCAGAACCACGGTTTTGCCCTGTCCGCCGACTCCCTGGACCAAGGCGTCGTGGACGTCACCCATTTCAATCTGAACGACCGCACCGTGGCGGCGATTGCTCACCGCCAGAAGCCCGTTTTCGGGGTGCAATACCACCCGGAAGCCAGTCCGGGCCCCCATGATGCGGATCATCATTTCGGCCGCTTTGTGACGCTGATGGCCGATCGCCGTTGATCAGGTGGTAGCCCACGCTCAGCGTCACTACACTTCGTGCCGATGATGCCTGGGGGGCTTGATCCCATCAGCGAACTGCAGCGACTGACCGTCTCTCTCCGGGGCGGATTCGAACAGAAAGATGGCTGTTTGGTGTTTCATTTCACCGGCCAGTTGGATGCGTACTCCGAGAAGCAGTTCATGGAGTACGTGGTTGATGTCTTGAAAGCCAACAAGCTTTCGGCTGTTCTTGACCTCAGCAAGATCGATTTCCTGGATTCATCCGGTCTTGGTGCCCTGGTGCAGCTGGCCAAGCAATGCACGGATTCCAAGCGGTCTTTCTTGCTGGTTGGGAACACCAGGGTGTCGCAGACCGTGAAGTTGGTGCGTCTTGAGGAGTTTCTCCATCTAGTGGAGGATCTTCCGACAGCTCTGAACCAGCTGGCCGCTTGAGCGACTGGATACGCAACCAGGGTCCCAGCGGCATCTACGAACCGTTGGGACCACTGCAACTGGCTTGGATTGGCGATGCCGTCTGGGAGCTGCACCAACGGCTGCGCCATGGAGCAAGGCCTGGGCGCTCTGATCAATTGCACCGGGCTGTGGTGGCCGATGTTCGTGCTGATGCCCAGTCCCGCCTGCTGAGCTGGTTGGAAGCCCATGAACTTCTCAGTTCAGAGGAACTCGACCTGGTGCGTCGCGGCCGCAACAGTGCCGGTCGGGGTCCACGGCGTGCGGACGCTGCGGTTTATGGGAGGGCCACAGGATTTGAGACAATGGTGGGCTGGCTGTTTCTGAACAAACCAGCCCGGCTTGCGGAGCTCTTCGATCACCTGGAGCAAGCCGGATCCAACCCATAACGTTGCCTCGCACACCATGAGCCCTCGCTTTGAACGCCGCTCCAGCGGCCCATCCCGCGATGGACGTTCGGGGCCAGGGGGAGGTGGGGGCGGTCGACCACCAGGAGGAAGGCCGGCGAGTGGACGAGCATCCGCTGGCCGCTCCTCGATGGGGCGATCTGATAGCGGTCGCCCCATGCCCAGCAACCGTCGTTTCGATGGTGGTCGTTCCCCTTACGCCAAACCAGGGCGTGATGGCGGCGGTTATCGCGAACGACGCGCTCCACGGGATGGAGAGTGGGACCAGTCGCGAGGTGGTGACCGGCCCGGTAACCGCTTTGCTGAGCGTTCCGGTGATCGACCCGGTTATCGGTTTAAGGAGCGGTCTGGGGGTCGTTTCGGTGATCGACCAAGTGATCGATCCGGAGAACGTTTCGGTGATCGCCCGAAAGAGCGGTTCGGCAACCGTTCCCGTTCCTTCGACCGAGATCAGAACGCTTCCCGTTCGGGCTCTCAAAACGAACGCTCAGGGCCTGGACGTTTTCGCGATCGCAACGATCGGTACGGCGACCGCCGTCGCTCCGGGGATGAGCGGCGCCAACCGTCCCAGCGCTCCAGATCTCGCTTTGACGAGGCTCGTCCTCAGCGGCCGGATGCAGCACCGGAGGCTGCAGCGGCCACTCCGCCAGCGGACGATCTGATTTGGGGGCGTCATGCCACCCAGGCCGCCTTGGAGGCCGGACGCCCCATCCATCGCATTTGGTGCACTGCGGAGATGCGCAGTGCCTCCAAATTCCTCCAGCTCCTGCGCGATGCCAAGGCTTCGGGGGTTCTCGTGGAAGAGGTGACCTGGGCCAGGCTCGGACAGATCACAGGTGGGTCCGTTCACCAGGGCATCGCCCTGCAGACGGCGGCGGCGGAGACCCTTGATCTCGACAGCCTCATCGAGGGCTGCTCGGATCTGGGGGAACCCCCCTTGTTGGTGGCTTTGGACGGTGTCACCGACCCCCACAACCTCGGGGCGGTTGTTCGTTCCGCTGAGGCCATGGGAGCCCACGGTGTTGTGATCCCCCAGCGCCGCAGTGCTGGCTTGACCGGTTCCGCTGCCAAGGTGGCGGCTGGAGCCCTGGAACACCTGCCTGTGGCCCGCGTGGTCAACCTCAATCGGTCCCTGGAAAAGCTCAAAGACGCCGGCTACAGGGTGGTGGGTCTTGCCGCAGAAGGGGATGTGACCCTCACCGATGTTGACCTCAGTGGGCCGATGGTGCTGGTCACCGGATCCGAGGACCAGGGCCTGTCGCTGATGACCCGGCGCCATTGCGACCAGTTGGTTCGCATCCCGCTGCGGGGCATCACACCGAGCCTCAATGCCTCTGTCGCCACAGCCCTTTGCGTGTACGAGGTGGCCCGGCGCAACTGGATGAAGGACATTCACGGCCAAGCACCGTCGCCGCCGATTAGGAGGCCCAAACTTGCGGGTGCTGAATCGCCTGTTGAGGCAATTGAGGCGTCTGAGACGGCTGTTTTGTCTAAACAGCCTGCTGTCTCTGAACAGCCTGAAGCTCCTGTGGAGAAGGCCCCGGAACAGCGGATTGAACTGGATCTGAACCCATCGAAGCCGGATGCTGCTTTGTCGTTCGATCAGAACATCCAGCTATCTCCCTGAAAACAGCGCCGAAAACACGATCTCGGGGCACAATGCCCCAAGGTCCTGTTCCTTTCATGAGTCCCCTGATTCGGCCGCTGCGCAGCCTTGCCAATGGCTTTGGAGTCGCTTGGTGGGCGCGTGTTCATACCTCAGGCCCTGATGTGACCTATTGGTTCGGTCCCTTCATCACCCGCAAGGGGCTGGAGACCGAGCTCAGCTCCTTCCTGGACGACGTTAAGTCGGAGCAACCCCAGTCGATCAGCCATTCCCTGCTGCGGACTCGGCGCTCCGAGCCCCTCACTATCTCAGCTGAGGGCCGATCCTGCTGCTGATAGCGTCCTTGCTGCAATGGATCGCAGGGACATGACGATCAGCGCGTGGCGTCAGCAACTGCAGAGCGGCGAGGTTTCCTCCCGCGAGCTCGTTGATCAGCACCTCAAGCGGCTAGAAAGTTCTGAGCCTTCGCTGAACGCTTTTGTTGAAGTCACGGCCGATCAGGCCCGTGCTGAAGCGTCCCGCATTGATGAAGCCCGGGCCGCCGGAGAGGCGCTTGGCCCCCTGGCGGGATTGCCACTGGCGATCAAGGACAACCTCTGCACCAAAGGTGTTCGCACCACCTGTTCCAGCCGCATGCTCGAGCAGTTCGTGCCGCCCTACGAATCCACGGTCACCGAGCGGCTCTGGCAAGCCGGAGGTGTGTTGGTGGGCAAGACAAATCTGGATGAGTTCGCCATGGGTGGCTCAACCGAAACGTCCGCGTTCGGTGCCACACAGAACCCCTGGAACACCGCCCATGTGCCGGGTGGAAGCTCCGGTGGCAGCGCAGCGGCTGTCGCCGCCGGCAGTTGCGTCGCTTCCCTTGGTTCCGACACCGGTGGTTCCATCCGCCAACCGGCATCCTTCTGTGGAGTGGTGGGCCTCAAGCCCACCTATGGACGCGTCAGCCGTTGGGGTCTGGTGGCCTTTGCCAGTTCCCTCGATCAGGTGGGTCCATTCGCCGGCAGCGTTGCTGATGTGGCCGAACTGCTTCAGGTGATCGCCGGGCCCGACCCCCGCGATTCCACTTGTCTTGATGCGGCGGTTCCTGTTTTCAGCGACGGCCTAAGCCAGTCCATTAAGGGCCTTAAGGTGGGCTTGATTAAGGAGTGCTTCGACGCCGAAGGCCTCGATCCTGAGGTGAAAGCATCGGTGCAGGCCTCTGCTGCCCAGCTTGAGGCTCTTGGTGCTGAACTGGTGGAGGTGAGCTGCCCCCGGTTCAACGACGGCATCGCCACTTACTACGTGATCGCCCCATCGGAGGCGTCCGCCAATCTGGCGCGATACGACGGTGTCAAATATGGCTTCCGTGCCGAAGATGCCGAGAGCCTTGCCGCGATGACGGCGCGAAGCCGAGCTGAAGCATTTGGCGCTGAAGTGCAACGACGAATCCTGATCGGCACCTACGCCCTGTCCGCCGGATACGTCGATGCCTACTACAAAAAGGCGCAGCAGGTGCGCACCCTGATCCGGCGGGACTTTGATGCTGCCTTCAAGAGTGTGGATGTGCTGCTCACGCCAACAGCGCCCTCCACGGCCTTCAAGGCTGGCGCCCACGCCGACGACCCTCTGGCGATGTATCTCGCTGACCTGCTGACGATTCCGGTCAACCTGGCTGGACTCCCGGCCATCAGTGTTCCCTGTGGATTCAGTGCGGCGGGTCTGCCCATCGGGATGCAACTGATTGGCAATGTTTTGGATGAACCGCGTCTGCTTCAGGTGGCCCATCAGTACGAGCAGGCTGCGCAGGTGTTTGCATCACGCCCGGAAGCTGCGCTGGTTCCCTGAGTTGCGCCACATGTGGGGGCTTGTGTTCCCCCTGAACGCTGGATCTTGCGTCAGGTCCTAACCTGACCCCATGGCTTTCGTTCCTCTCCACAACCACAGCGACTACAGCCTTCTCGATGGCGCGTCGCAGTTGCCGGCCATGGTGGAGGAGGCGAAACAGCTGGGCATGCCTGCCATCGCCCTGACAGATCACGGCGTGATGTACGGCGCGATTGAGTTGCTGAAGCTCTGTCAGGGAACAGATCTCAAGCCGATCATCGGCAACGAGATGTATGTGATCAACGGGTCCATTGACGATCCGCAACCCAAGAAAGAGAAGCGATATCACCTGGTGGTGCTGGCCAAAAATGCCACCGGTTACCGCAACTTGGTGAAGCTCACCAGCATCAGCCACCTGCGGGGAATGCGGGGACGCGGGATCTTCTCCCGTGCCTGCATCGACAAGGAGCTGCTGAAGCAACACAGTGAAGGCCTGATCATCGCCACGGCCTGCCTCGGAGGCGAGATTGCCCAGGCGATTCTGCGGGGTCGCCCCGATGTGGCACGCAAGGTGGCGGCTTGGTATCAGGAGGTCTTCGGCGACGACTACTACCTCGAGATCCAGGACCACGGATCTCCTGAGGATCGGATCGTCAACGTGGAGATCGTCAAAATTGCCAAGGAACTCGGCATTCAGATCGTTGCGACCAACGATGCCCACTACCTGAGCAAGCAGGACGTTGAAGCCCACGATGCCTTGCTCTGCGTGCTCACCGGCAAGTTGATCACCGATGAGAAGCGGCTGCGTTACACCGGCACCGAATACATCAAAACCGAAGAGGAGATGGGCCTTCTCTTCGGGGATCACCTCGAGCCTGAGGTGGTTCAGGAAGCGATCGCCAACACCGTCAAGGTGGCCGAGAAGGTGGAGCCTTACGACATCCTTGGCCGCTATCAAATGCCCCGCTTCCCCATCCCCGAGGGCCACACCCCCGTCAGCTACCTGCGTGAGGTGACGGAGCAGGGATTGCGGGATCGGCTCGAGCTCAGTCCTGAGGCTTCCTTGCCCGACGACTACGCCGAGCGCATGGCCCATGAGCTCAAGATCATGGAGCAGATGGGATTCCCCACCTACTTCCTGGTGGTCTGGGATTACATCCGTTTTGCACGGGAACAGAACATTCCCGTCGGTCCGGGTCGTGGCTCCGCCGCAGGGTCGCTTGTCGCGTACTGCCTGGGAATCACCAACATTGATCCGATCACCAACTGCCTGCTGTTCGAGCGCTTCCTCAATCCGGAACGCAAGTCGATGCCTGATATAGACACTGACTTCTGCATCGAGCGTCGTGGTGAGGTGATCGACTACGTCACTGAGCGCTACGGCGAGGACAAGGTGGCCCAGATCATCACCTTCAACCGGATGACGTCAAAGGCGGTTTTGAAGGATGTGGCCAGGGTGCTCGACATTCCCTACGGCGATGCCGACCGTCTGGCGAAGCTGATCCCGGTGGTTCGCGGCAAGCCCGCGAAGCTCAAGGCGATGATCGGTGAGGAATCCCCCAACCCCGAGTTTCGCGAGAAATACGAGGCGGATCCAACGGTGAAGCGTTGGGTGGACATGGCGATGCGGATTGAAGGTACCAACAAAACCTTCGGTGTTCACGCAGCTGGTGTGGTCATCGCTGCTGACCCCCTCGACGAACTGGTGCCGTTGCAGCGCAACAACGATGGTCAGGTGATCACGCAGTACTTCATGGAAGACGTGGAATCCATGGGTCTGTTGAAGATGGATTTCCTGGGGTTGAAGAACCTCACGATGATCGAAAAGACCCTCGAACTGGTGGAGGTCAGCAGTGGCACCCGTGTCGATCCCGACAAACTGCCGCCCCAGGATGAAGCGACCTTTGCACTTCTGGCGAGAGGTGATCTGGAGGGGATCTTCCAGTTGGAATCCAGCGGAATGCGGCAGATCGTGCGTGATCTCAAGCCGTCATCCCTGGAAGACATCTCCTCGATTCTTGCCCTCTACAGACCGGGTCCCCTCGATGCTGGCCTGATTCCCAAATTCATCAACCGTAAGCACGGCCGGGAGGCGATCGACTTCGCCCACGCGATTCTTGAGCCGATCCTGTCCGAGACCTACGGGATCATGGTGTATCAGGAACAGATCATGCGGATCGCGCAGGATCTGGCCGGCTACTCCCTGGGTCAGGCCGACCTGCTCCGGCGGGCGATGGGCAAGAAAAAAGTATCCGAGATGCAGAAGCACCGCGGCATCTTCGTTCAGGGTGCTGGAGAGCGCGGCGTTGATGAAAAGGTCGCCGACGAACTGTTCGACCAGATGGTTCTCTTCGCTGAATATTGCTTTAACAAGAGCCATTCCACGGCCTATGGAGCCGTCACGTATCAGACGGCTTACCTGAAGGCGCACTACCCGGTCGCTTATATGGCGGCCCTGCTTACGGTGAATGCCGGAGCTGCCGACAAGGTGCAGCGCTACATCTCCAATTGCAATGCGATGGGCATTGAGGTGATGCCTCCGGATGTGAATGCCTCACTCACCGATTTCACTCCCAATGGCGATCGGATCCTGTTCGGACTCTCCGCCGTTCGCAACCTTGGTGATGGTGCGATCCGTCAATTGATTGCTGCCCGCGATAGCGATGGACCCTTCCGCTCTCTGGCGGATCTGTGCGACCGGATTCCGTCCTCGGTGCTCAACCGTCGTGGTCTGGAGTCGTTGGTTCACTGCGGTGCCCTGGATGCCATGGATCCGCAGGCCAACCGTGCTCAGTTGATGGCTGATCTGGATCTGCTGCTCGACTGGGCCTCCTCACGGGCCAAAGACCGAGACAGCGGCCAGGGCAACCTCTTTGATCTGATGGCTCCTGCCGCCGATGCCGATGGGCCGGCGGATCTCAGCCATGCACCCAAGGCGGCACCGGTGACGGACTATCCCCCAACGGAGAAGCTTCGTCTCGAAAAAGATCTAGTGGGATTCTACCTGTCCGATCACCCGCTCAAACAGCTCACACCCTCTTCGAAGTTGCTGGCGCCCATTGGTTTGGGCTCTCTGGAAGAACAGCCAGACAAAGCCAAGGTGAGTGCCATTGCGATGGTGGCTGAAATGCGCCAAGTCACCACACGCAAGGGCGATCGCATGGCGATCCTGCAGCTCGAGGATCTCACCGGAAGTTGCGAGGCTGTGGTGTTTCCCAAGAGCTACGCCCGCCTTGCGGATCACCTGATGGCTGAGGCCCGCCTCCTGGTTTGGGCTGGCGTCGATCGGCGTGACGAGCGCGTCCAGCTGATCATCGACGACTGCCGCGCCGTTGATGAGCTCAATCTGCTGCTAGTTCAGCTCCCCTCTGATCAGGCCAGCGACATCGCCATCCAGCACAAGCTGAGGGAATGCCTCAACCAACATCGCCCCGAGCGGGATGAGCTGGGCGTGAAGGTGCCTGTCGTCGCCGAGGTGTGGCACGGCGATAGCGTTCGCTATGTGCGACTCGGCTCCCAGTTCTGCGTCAAGGACGTTGATGCAGCGATTGCTTCACTGCGAACCCATTCCTTTGCAGCCCGAAGCAGCGACCGCCTGGTGCTCTCCTGATCCTCTGATCAGGTGGGGCTGATCAACAAAGCATGATCAGGACTTTGATTGCTTTTGCTGCTGCTTCTGGGCCCGGATCGACTCCTTCATCCGCTGGATGTTGGGCTTGAAGTTCTCGAAGCCCAGCAGAGAACCCGGTTCTGGATCCCAGCTGGCGGTCAACACGCCAACGCTAAGGCCCACCAGACCCAAGAGGAAAAACAGTCCGGATCCCGTCAGCGTCAGACCAGGGGCAATGTCGGCAATGCCACGGGTCACGACGAAATAACTGCCAACAAAAACTCCCATCCCAGCGAGGGACGGGAGTCCTGCGAAGACAGCAACCCGGCGAGCCATCCGATCGGCCACGTAGCGAGGAATGGCCTCCTGCCTAGGCGTCCCTGAGGCAGGCTTACTTCCCTTCACAGACCCTTTGGGCTCGAAGGGAAGGGCATTGCGTTGCTCAGGCATGGGGCAGGTTGATCAGCCGCGGATGCCCAGTTTGGCGATCGTGTCGGCGTACCGTTGCTCGCTCTTGCTGCGCATGTAGCTCAGCAGGCGCTTGCGTCGGCCAATCATCTTGAGCAGCCCTTGGCGAGAGGAGAAGTCATGGATGTTGTTCTGCAGGTGTCTGCTGAGACGGTTGATCCGCTCACTCAGCATGGCCACCTGGACCTCGGCCGAACCGGTGTCGGTGCCGTGGGTCTGGTGGGTGTTGATCAGCTGTTGCTTCTCGGTGGTATCAAGCGACATGCGCGGGGTGCAACCCTGTCAGTGCAAACGGCAATCTTACCTTCGCGGGGGCCAGTTCAGGCCGAATCGCGGCTTAACCATTGAAGACAGCCTCGCAGCCACGCGTCTTGATCGTCTCCAGGGGGTGGGGGACCGTCCGAACCCTCGGCGATGGCACGAATGGCGCGACGAACTTCAAGATCGTCATACCCAAGCATTGAGAGGGTCGCTTCGACGTCAGCCCCGCTCTCCGGCATTTGTTCCGAGCTGACTCCCTCCGCGAGTGAAGGGGCTGGGTCCATTCCGGCAAATGCCGCAATGGAGGCCCGGAGCTCCACCGCCAGACGCTCAGCGGTGCGTTTGCCAATGCCTTGAGCCTTACAGAGTCGGCGTAGATCGCCGTTGCTGATCGCTTCGACAAGTTCTTGGGACTTGCATTCCTGCATCAGTGCCATCCCTGCTTGCGGGCCAACCCCGTTGACACTGATCAATTCTCTGAAAATATCTCGTTCTTGCGTTGATTTGAAACCGAAAAATTGCCAATTATCCGCGCTGATGCTCTGGTGAATCCAAAGTTGAATCGTTTGATCGTTTTCTAGGGTTAACCATTCACGTTGTGTTATTTGAACTTCGTAGCCAACACCGTTGCAGTTCAGAGTGATCTGACTTCGATTTCCTCGCTGTAGTTTGTAAACGATTAGACCCTTGAGCCAGCCAACCATGAATTGATACCAGTCACTATATCTTAGTTGAGACGCAGGCTGTAGTGCAAGCTGCGAATTCGCATGATTTGCTTGACGAAAAAAAGTATCTCGTTAGCATGAAAAAGCTATAAGTTTCTCATGGAGCTGACGCCCGAGAAAATAAGGCTATTCCCGATCGTCTTGCTGATGATCATTGGTTGCTTTGGTTTACTCAATTCAAAATCAATTTTACGTTCGCTTCTTTCGCTTGATGTGATTGATACGGCCACCATAACTATTTTTGTACTTATTGCTGCCTCCTCTGGTTATCAGACGCCCATCGTTTCCACACAACGATACAGCGCTTATTCAGATCCATATCCGCAAGCCATTATTTTGACTGCAATTGTTATTGGTTTTGCCACCCAAGCTTTGCTTTGTTCGGTAGCACTTCGCCTCGGTAGAAAATCGCCAATGCTTCGCTACAGAGATCTTGAAAAATAATGGACTTGCAGATTGTTTTCCCCGCACTTATATTCCTGCCTGCATTTTTGGGTTTTGTAGGTTGTGTTTTCCCGAGAATTGTTTTCCCTTTTGGCGTTTTGAGTCTGCTTGGTTTTGCAGCATCAAGCTTTGCTGCACTTCAAGGTGATTTTGCTTATGCATTCACGCTGGTCGGCGAGGGGGGGATTCAATTTTCTATTGATTCTTATGCATTTCCTCTGATATTCGGTAGCTGTATCACTCTACTTATCGTATTTGGTCTTTTTGCGAATCGATTTACTCATTATTTTTACCAAATATGTTTGGTTCTGCTCACCGCGCTATTTATTTCCTTCAATGCCGTTGACCTGGTCAGCTTGTTTATTTCATTAGAGTTACTTGGTTTTTGTGCCTTTCTGCTGGTTGCAGACCGTAATGATAAAAAGTCTTTGTTTAATTCTTTCCAGTATTTGATTGGAGGTGGATTGGCAATGCTCATCTATTTGATTGGCGTTGTGCAAGCTTTCACATACACAGGTAGTTTCTTGTTAGAAGATCTGGTAAATGCTCCTGATACAGCGCTTTGCCTAATTATTGCTGGCTTACTGACTAAATCTGGAGTTTTTCTTTGTGGTTTGTGGGTTCCTAACATTTATTCCCATGCCAACTGTCAGTCTTCCGCAATACTTTCAGGTTGTGTGACCTGTGCTGGAATCGCTCCGATTGCACGGATGAGTCAGATTCTGACTCCAATTAGCGATTCCATGATTGTTATTGGTGTGATCAGTGCTGTTGTTGCAGCCATCTATGCGGTCTTTGAGCGTGAAAGTGGCAGGGCACTTGGCTGGAGTTCTGTCTCTCAATTAGGTATTGCCATCCTATCTCCTTCCTATGGTTGCATTTATGCAATGCAGCATGGTATCTGCAAGGCATTACTATTTTCTACTTTGCGCGATGAAAACGATCATTCGAATAGTCTTTCTAACCTAGATTCAATGCATTTTAATAATCGAAATTCACCAAAAGAACTATTAAGAGTAATCGTTTTTGTTGTTGCCAGTCTATCCATCATGGGATTTCCATTTCTGGCAGGTTTTATCACGAAAACCTGGATTAAATACGATATACCATTTGAAGCAAGGCTTATTTATACAACAGCATCCTTGCTCACTTCAACTGTATATGCTCGTTTGATTTTCGACAGAATTAGTGTCTTTTCTAAGAAACAAAATTTAAACCAAGCTACGCCTTTTGATTTAGTAAATGCTTTTAATGACTTATTTGCAAGGCCTAAAAATTATATACTTATGCTGTCTATAATCTTTCTGGCGTGTTCGTCCCTACTCTTCCCTGAATTGTTAACACTTGGTTCGATCCAGTCAGCAGTTGTTTCTGCAATATTGGGCGGCATTCTGTTTGTGTCAGTTGTTGGTATACAAGCTGATGACTTTGTCAAGCCGGTGACACGAACACTGGATTTGGTTGGTGCACCTTTTCTTGTCGCTGCTCTTTTACTTGCAAATCTCCTTTACTTGAAAATCTAATGACAAATTTCATAAGACTATCTTTAATTCTTTTATTCCGGCTTTCATTGTGGTGCTTGGTGACTGCAAGTTTCCATTCAAATAATATTATAATTGGTTTAATTGTTTGTCTATTAATACCATTCGGTGATTTTAGAAAGCTAAAGCTATCACCATTGATCTCTGAAATCTTGCTTACCTTACGTCTGCCCATCGATATGATTAAAGAAAGTTTTCAGTTGATCTTAATTTCAGATCCTGTCGATGATTTTTCTGAGCAGAGTCTTTCCAGCCGTGCAATAAATGGATCAAGGTATTCAAAATTTCTAGATCTTTTTCGAATGACTTTTACCCCAATGACATTGGTGACTCGTCTTGAGAAGACTCAAATTTGGAGGGTTCACAACGTTATTTCTGCTTCCACCCTGGATTCCCCCCCTCACGAGGTATCCAAGCAATGATTCAATTCAATCCTGTTGGTCTTGAAGTTCTTCAATATATCATTATATATCTGATGTTATTAATCAGTTTAATCCCCGTTTTTGCAATTTCTAGGTCTAAAGACACACCTGAGCGTATTGCCTATGCCTCAAGCTTTGGGCATAAGCTTGCAATGATGATACTACTTTTTGGTGTTTTTAGAGGTGATTGGATGATTGGTTGTATTGGTGCATTCATTCTTATTGTTGGGGATGCCGGCATGCTCATTCTTTCTTTGCTTGAGATGAGGATTTAAGTCATGACACTTTCTATACTTTCATACGCATTTCTGTTTGTTGGCTTGTTCTTTTGGACTTGGGGAACTTTTCCTATTCTGAATCGTGAGCATTCCATCTTCTATAAATTGCACACTCTTACTGTTTCAGACAGTGTTGGTTCACTTTTAATCCTTTTTAGTTTAATAATTCGTTTCCCACAATATTGGCCTTTGTTAGTTGTAACTGCTCTCTCTTTGTCGTTATGGAACACGATTTCCAGTTACATTCTTGGAAATATTTCTGACCGAAGATTATGAACAACGCCATCACCAACACTGCTTTAATTTTCCCATTTGAACTCCTGCTTCCGGTTCTGGGAATTCTTCTCATACGTTCTCAATCACCAATCAACAGCCTTATTTATCGCTCATTCCTTGGAAGTATATCTGCACTTATTTATGCCCTTGTTGGTGCCCCTGATGTCGCATTGACTGAAGTCATGGTTGGTACCCTTTTGTCCTCATTGCTTTACATTGTAACCATTCGTTCTTGTTATTCAATTGTTTTAATCCATGATAAGGGTTCATCTGTTCCTGATTCATTGAAATTAAAGCTAAAAACATTATTTGATGAGTTGCATTTAAATATTGTTTATCAACCTGAGGATCTAAATGGTGAAAATGTCTCGATTCTTGATTGCTTATCTTCCTCTAAACATTCAGGTTCGCCCCATGCCATCATGCATGAGTCAATAATTTATTTTGAGGCAGAAAGCCTTCTATTGGATGTGCAAAATACAGTCAATTTTGATGATTTGAAACTTGACCTATCTTTTTCCACGACTTCATCATTAGCATGACTCCACCATCCAAAACAACAGACTCAAGTCTCTTTCCTCCTTCAAGCCAATCCTTGAAGTCCCTTGTTTACTTGTTGGCCATCACATCAGTGATGTTCATGGTCTTGTTCTCGCGGGATGACACTCTGGGTAGAGATACACAGGCAATCGTTGACTATCTTTCTACTTATACACTAATACCTAATTCGGTTACATCAGTTATATTGGTAACACGTCTTTTCGATACTGTTGGTGAGGTTAGTGTATTTACAATCGCTGGTCTTGGCGTAAAAATCTTGCTGCATGAGGAGGATTCTGAAGAGAGATTTGTTGGGGTTAATGATCAGGCTGTTCGCCTACTTCTCGATATCGCGGCATTATTGAGTTTTTTCTTGGCCATTGATCTTGCCCTCAAGGGTCATTTAACACCCGGTGGTGGCTTTGCATCAGGAGTAGCAGGAGCCACTGCTATCACACTATTGATGATCACTGGAAGGCTTCAAAAAGTTGAAGACTTTTACTTCAAAGCCAATGCACCTGCAATTGAAAAATTTGCTGTTGCTTGCTTCATATTATTAGCGTTGGCTACGTTGTCTTCTTTTTTATATCCTGCTTCAATATTTTCGAATCTTTCACCGGTTTTTTATATCCCAGCTTTGAATATTATCGCTGCTTTGAAAGTTACCTTTGGTGCTTGGTCTATTCTACGTTTATTTGTCATCAAGAGAGGCGTACTCTGATTCCATATGAAATATCCAGGCAAAGATCCGTGGTATTTCGGGGATTACCTGGGTGGCCTTCCTGGTAATTACTATTCTTTGCTACTGAATTGCATAATCATACTGCTTTTAGCTCAAATCGCTTTGAGTACTGAACCATCATTAGACACCAAGGTTGGTAATTTTTATCTTGACTTTGCTTTAAATTTGATCGAGGTTTTCTTTATCACTGATTATGTTGGTAAATTATCAAATACATGGTCTTTATCTGATTATTCTACTTCGGGTCTTGTTGCCTCTTTCTTCCAGAGAGGCGCTCTCATTGATCTTGGCATAGTCTTGGTCTTGGTAACTGAAGTTTTCCCTAACGATTCGTTTGTTGTGATCGGAATATATATTTTGAAATCTTTGCTGTCAATATATTACTCGAGATTTCAACGTGTCTTGAAGCGGGTTCAGTTTATCTTGACCGATTCACCTGGTTATACATTCTTTCCCTTGGTTTTGCTTTCCATTGTTACTTACGTTATGGCGTTTTGTATTTACCTTCTTGAGCGGGATTTTGATTCAGAGCATTTTGGCTCGATCACCCGAGCCCTATGGTTTTCCATTGTCACGTCTACCACGATCGGTTATGGCGATGTAACCCCATCAACAACGCTTGGCAAGTTTGTCGCAATCGGTTTTGGTATTGTAGGAATCGTTTGTGTTGCACTATTAACTGCTAATATTTTAGAATCTAATTCAAGATTCAACGAACTTGGAGAATCTTCTGATGCTTAAGTTTAAATGACTGATTACCCAATCTTAACTTTTGAATCTCTTAACCACGTTCTCGATGTTGGTACGCCCTTCCCTCTCTTTGAATCCTACTTAAATTCATACTCAACCTATATTGATTTTTTGAAGTTTGGTTGGGGAAGTGCACTTGTAGATCCCGATTTTTCGCGAAAGTCGAATCTCTGTAAGCAGCTTAATGTTCGTCCTGTTCTTGGTGGAACGTTCTTTGAGTATATGATTTATCGTCATAGCTTTGACGAATTTTTACGACGAATAGAATCCTTTGGTCTCGATTGTGTTGAGCTTAGTCGTGGAACAATAGATCTTGATGATTCAACTTATTGCTCATATATAAAAAAACTTTCCTCAAATTTCTTTGTAATGAGTGAGGTGGGTCGCAAATCATCTGACCCGGAATTTGAATTAACTCCCCAGCAATGGATTGATCACTGCGAGATTTCAGCCCAATCGGGTGCTTCTCTTATCATTCTTGAATCCAGGGAATCTGGCCGTTCTGGCTATGTTTCAGATGGTGGTCAAGTAGATAGTGTTTTGCTTGAATCGATTACTGCAAGGCTTCCAATTGGTCGCTTTCTGTTTGAAGCTCCCATCAAATCAGTTCAGACTTATCTAATTAAGCGTTACGGACCGCACGTGAACATTGGCAATATCTCTCTTGGTGACCTCGTTGCTGTCGAATCTCTTCGTAGAGGATTACGCTCAGACACGTTATTGGCTGTGTAACGTCTACTTGTTTTCCATTTGCTGATTCGCCCTTGTTTTAATGCCAGCTTAATCGAATTAGCCTACAATCCCCAAAGAGTTCTCTTGTCGTCTTTGTTGCGTGGTTAAGTCTTTTCTGAGATTAATTGTTTCATTTGCATGCGCATCCCTGCTTCTACTTTCTCCTCTCGAGGCCAACGCAGCCAATGATTTTGTGGATGCTATTCAAGGGAGAGGTTACCTTAAAGTAGGCTTGCCCCCTTACAACACTCCTCCTGCCTACTACCTTGAAGAAAACTCAGATGAGCTCCAAGGGTACGATGTTGATTTTGCAAAAACTTTGGCGAGCAAACTCGGCGTAGACATCCAATTTGATCGCTCGTCCACGAGTTTCAATAATCTGGTTGAACGTGTGGGTAATGGTGATTTTGATATCGCAATTGGTAAACTTGGTCTTACATACAATCGGCTTTTTGATGCTTTCCCGATTCAATACTTAAGTTTTCGCCATGCCTTCCTTGCAAATCGAGAATTTGTTGCTTCACTGGGTGTAGATCCAGATGACCCTAGGTTTGGGGAGATACTGAAGAATTCAACTGTAAGGATTGGTTCGATCAAAAACTCAACCTGGGAGACGGAGGCAAAAGCTAATTTCCCAAATGCTACGTTCGTTGGCTATAAAAATTGGCCAGCGGCCAAAAAAGCATTGTTTCAAGAAGACTCTGTGATTGATGCGATCTATCGAGATACCACTGAAATCAAACCAATTGTCTATTCACAACCTGATTTGTCACTTAAGTATGTACCCATCCTTTTTGATGAGTTGATTGATCGTAAGTCCATCTATTTGTCCCAAGATGGAAGGCTTGGCCTGAAAGACTTTATTGACATGACATTGCGCCGAGAGTGGGGAGGAATCAAAACTGACATCAACATTCTGGATGAGTTTCAATCCTTCTATCTCCCCTCTTGACCATGCGTCTTAATTCCTCACTTATTCAAAATCTATTTTCCTCCGTCTTTGCATTCCTGCCGAAGTTGCGAAAACCGCGCAACTTTTTCCTCTATATCTTGCCTTTCTCAATTGTTTTAGGCAGATTTATCCCGTCTTCCTACTCTTCCACGTTAAACGATATCGGTGTTTCGTTGGTACAGCTTATTGCCTTTCCAGCGATTCCATTGGTTTTGTCCGCTGTGATGATTTCTATCGCCAACATCTTTGGCTCTGAAACTCGAAGCAACAGCGACCGTATCCGATTTGGCACAAGGTTTATTGTTTCATTGCTGGCGGCAATTTTATTTGCATCCTCCCTGGCTCTGCTGCTTTCGCTTTATCAAAGTCCAGGCATTCTTTCCCCAAGCGCAAAGTTGTCGATTGGGCGATTCATGCTCGATGTCACCGATATTCGTATTGGTGCCGTTTCTGCTGTTGCCCAAGTGAATGATATTTGGTTTTCCAAGCTTATACCCAGCAACATTTTTGCTGATGCCTCTGACGGCCAAACATTGAAAGTCATCACTGGTTCTGTCATTGCTGGTTTGGCAATTGCACGTCTCAGATCTGAATTCACGCAACCACTTATTACTTTACTCCGAAGCATTAATACCATTTCTGTTCAAGTTTTAAGCATCGTACTGAATCTTGCGCCTCTGGTTCTCATTTGCCTTATCTCTGCTGCGATTTCCACGATCAATGCTGAAATCGTTGTCGCCCTCCTAAATTTCACGATCTGCGTCTTCCTTACTGCAATCGCATCCCTTGGCATCTCAAGACTCGTCTTTCGTCGTTTCACTTCTACGTCTGAACGCTCAGGTATTTCCGTGAATCCAGTGGATTCCGTTTTCCTATTGAGCCTGTCTACGGGAAGCAGCATGACGGCTTATCCCTTGCTTTTCGATACCCTCACTGGCATGGGCCGTGATGAATCTGAAGTTGAGGCTTCAGCTTCACTGAGTTTGTTGATCGCCAGGCTTGGGAATGTTTCCTACAATGTGATAGCCATTCTATTTGCATTGAATCTTTATGACGTGACCATTACTCCATTAAGGGTTGTTGAAGTCATTGCTCTGGGGGCTATCACTGGGATTTCTGCAGCTGGGCTCACAGGGGTGGCGACTGTCCCCACCATTACTGTGGCTCTTCTGTACTTTCAAGTTCCTGCTCCTCCAATTCTCGTTCTTCTGTTGGCGATTGATCCAATTTTGACCCTCCCTCGGGCTGCTACGACCGGTGTTTTGGCAATGGCCATTGCCGTGGTTTCTTCTTACAAATCTCCTTCTCAGAAAGTTTTCAAAGATGCTGCAACTGCCGTCTGACTTTCCTCGAAGATTGTTTCTCTCTCGGTACAGAAAATTAGTTCATTTGCTTTCTGGGAGCATTCGGTCTGTTGCATTAAATATTCTCTGCGTTCTTCTTCTTTGCTTCGCATCGACGTCGTGCTCCTTTAATTCGGAACCGCCGAGAAGTCTTGTGATTGAAGCTCTGCAGGCGCAAATTGCTGTCACCCAATCATCAATCTCAGAGAGCCTTGGTCTCAATCCAACGATCAAGGTCCCTGCGGTTAGCCGTGTGCGTGTCGATCATCAAGAAACACTTAAAGTGGATGGTCAACGCTTCATCCACCTTGAAGGAAGCTTTGATTGGCAACTCCCCCAAGATCCTGTGCGGGTTGATAGCTCTTTTGAACTTTTCCTCTTAAGGGGGCAGCGCGGTGAGGGTTGGACCCTTGCACGGCCTGTTGCTGGCGAGGCGGATGATCTCCAGAGTTGGCTTCTGTACCCCCTTGGGTTACCTCAAGCTTGATTTCTTTTCACGTGCTGAGAGGCTGATCAGGGTGGCGGCCAGTACCAACATCCCGCCACCCACCTGCCAGGCATTGATTGATTCAGCAAACCAAAGCCAGCCCCAGCCAGCGGCAAAGACCACCTGCACGTAGTTGATCGATGTGGCTCGGGCGGCGGGCAGGCAGCGCAGGCCCTCGGTCACCCAGATCTGGCCCAGCTGGGTCATCACCCCGACCCCCAGGAGCCAGAACCATTCGATGCCTTGGGGCCAGACCCCTTGCTGCAGCACCCAGGGCAGGGTCAGGGGAACCGAGATCATCGGGAAATAGAGGATGATTACCAAGGAGTGCTCGGTTTGCGACAAACGCCGCACACTCACGTAGGCCAGGGCGGTCATCAGAGCGCCACTAATGCCGATCAGCGCAGGGATCAGTTGCTCAGGTTGCGCTGTTCCCGTGAGCCACTGCGGTTGCACCACCAGAGTGACTCCGATCCAGCCCAGCAGAACCGCTGCACTGATGCGTCGGCGCAGGGGCTCGCCCAGCAGCAATAGCGCTGCCACGGCGGTGAAGGTGGGGTAGGTGTACTGGAGCACCGTCGCTGAAGCGAGCGGCAGCTGGTCAATCGCTTCGAAGAAGCAGAGCAGGGCCAAGCTGCCCAGCACCCCCCGCACCACCAGCAGCCCCCGTCGCTGGCCCCATGGGTAGACCCCGGCCAGGCGCAGGCCCACAGCGGTCAGAACGATGCTGATCAGGGCCCGGCACAGCACGATTTCTGCCACCGGAACCCGACTGTTCAGTTGCTTGACGCAGACCGTCATCAGGCTGAAGGCCAGGGAACTCAGGATTAGGGCACGGCTTCCCCGCACCGAGTCCCGGTTCCACCAGGGTTGTGGGGTCTGCGGTTCGGCCATGTCTGTTCTGATGACGGGGTGCGCGGAACCCTGCGACTTCGCAGAATGGACCGATGGTGAACGCTCGCCTGCACCCAAGAACGATCGAGGCCGTTAAGGAACGGGCCGACATCGTTGATGTGGTGGGCGAGCACGTGGTGCTCAAGAAGAAGGGACGGGAATTCGTCGGGATCTGTCCGTTCCATGACGACAGCAAACCGTCGATGACGGTGTCTCCTGCCAAGCAGTTCTACTACTGCTTCTCCTGTGGTGCTGGCGGCAACTCCATCAAGTTCCTGATGGAGTTTCAGCGCCAGAGTTTCAGCGATGTTGTGCTGGATCTGGCCCGGCGTTATCAGCTGCCGATCGAGACGGTGGATGGTCCGCAGCAGGAACGGCTGCGGCAACAGTTGTCCCGCAGGGACAAGCTGCAGCGTGCCCTGGCGCTGGCTGCCGGTTGGTTTCGCAGCCAGTTGATGGCGCCTGCTGGTGCAGAGGCCCTCAAGTACCTCAGTGAGGCCCGAGAGTTGAGTCCCGCCACCCAGGAAACCTTCCAACTCGGCTATGCGCCGGATCAGTGGGATGGTCTGCTCAAGCATCTTCAACAAGTTGAGGGGCTGGCGCCTGAGCTTCTCGAGGCTGCTGGTCTGGTGGTTCCCCGCAAAGGCGGCAACGGGTTCTATGACCGCTTCCGCCATCGGGTCATGGTGCCGATCCATGACCGTCAGGGCCGGGTGATCGGTTTCGGGGGACGCAGCCTTGATGGCAGCGAACCGAAATACCTCAACTCCCCCGAGACCGAAGTGTTCGAGAAGGGGAAGCATCTGTTCGGTCTCGACAAGGCCTCCAATGCCATCCGCAAGGACGACAGGGCAGTGGTGGTGGAGGGCTATTTCGATGTAATTGCCCTGCATGCCGCCGGTATTACCAACGCTGTGGCCTCCCTCGGCACGGCCCTGAGCAGTCAGCAGATCACCCAGTTGTGCCGCGTTAGCGACAGCAAGCGGATCGTTCTGAATTTCGACGCCGACGGCGCCGGTGTCCGTGCAGCCAATCGGGCCATCGGCGAGGTGGAGCAGCTGGCGATGCAGGGCCAGCTGGAGCTTCGGGTTCTGCACCTTCCTTCAGGCAAGGACCCCGATGAGTTCCTCAAGCAGAACGGGGCTGGCGATTACCGCGCTCTGCTCGATCAGGCCCCCCTCTGGCTGGATTGGCAGATCGAGCAGGTGCTGGCGGAGCGCGATCTCAGCCGGGCCGACCAGTTCCAACAGGCGGTCACTGCCCTGGTGGGGCTGCTGGGCAAATTGCCCCAGTCCGCTGTGCGCACCCACTACCTCCAACGGGTGGCGGAGCGCCTCAGTGGCGGCCAGGGACGCCTGGCGCTTCAGCTCGAGGATGACCTGCGGCAGCAGGTGAAGGGCCAGCGTTGGCATGGGCGCTCCAGCCGTCATGAGCAGCCCGGTGAATCCGGACAGCGTGAGCGCTGTGAGGCCGATCTGCTGCGGCTGTATCTGCATTGCCCCCGGCATCGGGCCACGATCCGCCAGGAACTGCGCAAACGCGAACTGGAGGATTTCGCCATTCCCCATCACCGCCATCTGTGGGCGGCCATTACGGATCTCGAGGAGACCAACCTGGGTGAGGGGCGCATGGAGTCGATCAGCCGTTGCGACGACGACGGCGAGGGTCTGGATCTCATCGATCTGCCCCGCTTGCTCACCGATCAGCTTCTGCTGGAGAGCAGTGCGCTGGTGTCCCGCCTGACGCCCCTTTTGGAGCCAGGTGAATTGCAGCGTGTTGCCCTAGCGGAGCCCCTGGAGCAGCTGCGGGGCATTGCTGCCCTGCTGGAGCGTCAGAAAAGTTTGAAGCGCTGCCGGCACCTGTTGGAGGCCTGGGGCGGCCAGCGTCTGCAAACCCTCGAATCCTGCATCGCTGTTCTGATTGATCAGGAGGCTTCGTCAGATCAGGCCTCCGTGGACATGGAGGTGCGGATTCAGGCCCTCTTCGATGACCTCAACCGTGATGCGCTGCGCTACCAGGAGCTTTATTACGCCGAGCGAAAACACATCGGCCATCTGGATCAGCAACGTTGCGCCAGTTACACCGTTCCCCCGGCCGCCTGAGCTATTGGCCGGTGGTCGGGGCAAACTGCATCAGGATCTGTTCCTCGAGTTGAAGATGTCTGAATTCTTCGAAGCGATCTGGCACGGCGAGGGCGTCGGCGATGGCGGTGATCTGGAGGAAGCGCTGCAGGCCTACGTCGCGGTGAAGCCGGAGGAGGGGGATTGGGTTGAGGCTTGCGCCGCCGAGGGGGCCGACCCCGTGATCGAACGCTTCGCTTCGTTTGACGTCTATCTCGACAATGCTGATCCGCTTGAGCGCATTGCCGTCACCCCGCAGATGATCAGCGAAGCCCTTGCGTTGTTGCCGTCCTGATGACCGATTCGCAGCTGGATTTCGCCGCGCTCGATCCGGTCAACCACCTCTGGCCGGCCTTCGTGGAGCGTCTGGGCTCTGACAAAGCCCAGCGGGCTGTCCGCCAGGCGCTGGATCTGCAGGGCATGCGGGGGCATCAAGGCACCCTGCCGGTGCTGTTCACCGAAACCGGTGGCTTGGCGCTGGCCAGCGCCGATCTGGTGCGGGAGCAGACGGGTCTCAATGCCCACGGCGAGCGGATGGTCTTGCTGCTCAGCACCCGTGAACAGGTCATCCAGTTGCTGCAGGAGGCCTGAGGCCTGGCTCAACGCTATGGCTCAGGCCTTCACCACCGGTAGATCCTGCAGACGGGTGGTGGCGGCGCGGCTGAGTTGCTCACGCCGCATCAGCCAGCTGGGCTGCAGTCCGCAACCGGCCCATTGCAGGGTTCCACGCCCGTAACGCCGATTGATCCGGTCGATGGTCTGCATCAGGCACTCCCGTTTCTGCTGCTGCTCCTCACTCATCGGCACCATCAGATGGGTCTGCAGGATGTTGTGGCTCTGCAGGTGCTGCGTCAGCACGCCGGCCTTGGCCAATTGACGGTGGGGCCGGAAGATCCGTGCCACCAAGGGGCGTGCCGCTTGCAGCAGCACAGCTGTGTCATTGCTCGGTAGGTCTAGCTGCGTGCTGGCCGCTTGGCTGTAAAACCCAGGAGCAAACGGGCTGGTGCGGGTGTAGATGGTGAGGGCCGCTGCCCGTTGCCGTTGCTTGCGCAATTTCTCGGCGGCGCGCACCACATAGGTGGCGATGGCCTGGTGCAGCTCCTCCTGGCTGGTGATGGGGCGGCTGAAACTGCGGCTCACGCAGGTTTCCTGCTTCGGTGCTGGTGCCAGCTCCAGCGGCAGGCAGGCATGGCCTCGCAGCTCCCGTTGCAGCCGCAGACCCACCACGCCGCATTTGGCGCGCAGTTCACCACTCGGCATGTCCCGGAGATGTCGTGCGTTGCTGATGCCCCGCAGGCGGCACCAATGGGCCAATTGGCGACCGATTCCCCAGACATCTTCAATCGCAATGGTTTCCAGCCAGCGATCGGGGTTGTCGCACTGTCCGAGGTCGAACATTCCGGCATGGTCCGGGGCCTGTTTGGCCAGGCGATTGGCCAGCTTGGCCTGCGCCTTGCTGGCCCCTAGGCCGATGGCGATCGGAAGGCCGAGGTTCTGCCGTGCCCGTGCCCTCAGCTGGCGTGCCCAACCCTGCAGGTCGCCATTGCGGGGACGACGAATCCTCCCGAAGGCCTCGTCAATCGAATACACCTCCAGCTCTTCACAGTGGGCCTCCAGCAGGCTCATCATCCGCTGGCTCATGTCGGCATAGAGGGCGTAGTTCGAACTGCGCACCACCACGTTGTGCCGTTCAAGCTCCCTGCGCGCCTTGAAGTACGGCGTTCCCATGCGGATGCCGAGGGCACGGGCTTCGGCACTGCGCGCAACGATGCAGCCGTCGTTGTTGGACAGCACCACCACGGGCTGACCGATCAGAGCCGGATCCAGGCTCTGTTCGCAGGAGGCGTAGAAGTTGTTTCCATCGATCAGGGCCGTGGCCTGAGGCATGGCGATGTCGCTTCAGAGCGGATGGATCACGTGGATGGCGACGCCCCAGATCTGCACTTCGCCGCAGCGGTGAAGCTCCAGTGGCGGATAGTCCGGATGGGCGGCTTCCAGGCGCAACCGGCCGCGATGATGCATCAGGCGTTTGAGGGTGAAGGCACCGTCGAGCACAGCCACAACCACCTGGCCCGGGCGCGGGTCGAGGCTGCGATCGACCACCAGAAGATCGCCGTCGTGGATGCCGGCGTCGGTCATCGATTCGCCGCTCACATGCAGGAAAAAGGTGCTGGTGGGATGCCGGATCAGCTGTTCATTGAGGTCGATCCCCACGTCGACGTAGTCATCGGCTGGGGACGGGAAGCCAGCGGCGACGCGTTCCCCAGCCAGGGGCAGCGTGAGCCGACTGCGCTTGGGCTGCAGGGGAAGCGGTCTGTGTTGGAGCTCCACGGCAGCAGCGACAACTGGCTAAATAGTACTCATGTACTGCTTGCTGTGGGGAGGGTTCGGTGAGGATGGTGGCCTTCGACATCTGGTGTTGGCTGACTCCCCTTACCTCGTGGCCATGGCGCTGATCGATCAGCAGGGCCGGCGCGCCCTGCCTCTGGGTGGACGGTCTCAGAAAGAGGTGGCTCCGCAGGGTGAGGCTCCGGAGGCGTTGGGCCATGCTCTGGTGCTTGAGCTGCTGTTGCGGGTGTGGCAGCGCAGTGATCAGGGTGTGCTGCAGCGTGCGGCTGGAGTCGACAGCCTGCTGCTGGTGGAGCTGCCGATGGAACGGCTGCCGGAGGACGTGCCCAGGCTCAAGGCGGACTGGTTGAACACGGGAGATACGTCTGCGTTCAAGGCGGGATTGCAGGCTTTCTCCCCGCGGGCCTGGACGGTTTTGATCGAAAAATTCAAGCCTGTGGCTCTGCAGCCGTTGTGGTGAGGGGCGCTTGCTCCCAGATGTTCACAGCCACGGAATAGCGCTCGCCTTCGAAGGGATTGATCCGATGCAGGATGCCGGGGGAGAACAGCACCAAGCGGTTCACCACCGGTGGGATCGAGATCACCGAGCGGAAGGTGGGTAACGGCCCCTGGTATCCGTTCTCGATCGGAGGGTTGTCGGCCACCAGGAGTTCGCCGCCAGCGCAGCTCACGTGGGGGTAGAACACGGTGGACAGCAAGGGCAGTAGGAAGCGGCCGCTACATCGACCTTCCAGCTCGTCCTTGTCGATGTGCCAGTCGAGATCGTTGTTGGTGTTGCACCACCACTCGACTCCGGCCCGTTGGGGGGCAAATGGTGTTGCCAGAGGGAGCAGGGCCTCGTCGAGGTAGCGATCGACGACGGCTTGCTGAGCGGCTGCGTGAATCGAGCGGGGAGAACCGGTTTCGGGTCGCCAGCTGAATTGAGCATCACCATCGTGTTGCTCCTTGAGCCGCCCGTAGATGTCACAGAGGTCGCGCAGGTCCTGGAGGGCGCTGGCGGGCAGAAGGTTGTCGATGACGTGCAGCACGGTCAGGCCTCCTCTGCGGCTTGTGCCTGCAGATGCATCAAGTGCTGAAACGCTTCGCTGCTTGTATCTCGACCGATTTTTTTGAGACCGAACTGATCGCCTTTTTGAAGCAGTCGATCGATCGCTTTGCGGGGTACTTTTTTTTCTTTTGGTACGTCAATAAGAGGGCGCTGAAAAACGGCATCCTGGCCTTCTAGGAAATGAAGAATGCTGGGAATCGCGATTTCGGTGACTGGCCAGACGCGTTGGGGTTTCTTCTTGAAGTAATCATCTTTGAAGTAATGGTTGTAAAGAACGCCGAAGAGCTGGAAGACAGGCCAAGGCATAAAGGCACCGCAGACTCGCCCACTTCGCAGTTTTGAAACATCTCCATCCAGCATCTCTTGGGTAAATCGTTGAACTCGACGATCTGCTTTGGCTTTTTCGGTCCATTTCCAACGGACATTGCTGAACTTGAAAAAGTTGTTCCCGCAGCCAATCCGGTGGTTTTGGAGCTGATCTTTTGCTTTGCCTGAAACCAGGAGGTCTGTATCGGTGTGAATCAGAACCTTGTCGTGGATGTGCTGATCGGCAAGTGCCGTTTTGATCAGTTCACACAGGGCGTAGGCCGTACAAACTCGCCAGGTGGGTTGCTGCCGTTGTGTGAACACGATGCTGTGCCCCTCCCGTTCGGCGAAGGCGGTGAGTTCGGATTGGAGATCAGGGTGACTCTCCAGAGACACGTGGAAGTAATGACGCAACTCAAAGGGCGCAAGAAAGACCCTGTAGTTCTCAAGTTGTCGGGCGATGTGATCAATCGACTGGCCGTGGATCGGGGACAGCAGAGCCAGACGCATGGTCGAGGGGAAAAGATCAGCGGCCATCCGTGAACCCTAAGCGCGGTGATAGGGGCTGCCTTGGACAATCGCTTGGGCCCGGAACAGTTGTTCCACAAGCATCAGCCGCGCCAGTTCGTGGGGGAAGGTCATCGGGGAGAGGCTCAGTCGCCATTGGGCCTGCGCCTTGAGCTCGGCGGTGAGACCGTCGGCTCCACCAATCACAAAGGCCAGCCGCTGGTTGCCGAATTGCTCGAGTCGTTGTGCGAAGGGAACCGACGCCAAGGTGTCGCCCTGTTCCATCAGCGCAATCAGGGTTTCATCGGGCCGCAGGGCTGCCCTGATGGCATCGGCTTCCTTGTCTGGGTTGCTGTCGCGCAGTTCGCTGATGGTCAACCCAGGCAGCCGTTTCAGATAGAGGTCAATGCCGTCCTGAATCCAGCCACGCCGCACTTTGCCCACCGCAAGAATCCGGCAACGGGCCGGGTTCAAACGTCGTCTCCTTCGTCCTCGAGCAGCAGCTGCCCGAAAGCCACGTAGAGGCTTTCCTCCTCGCTGCCCGGGTCCACCTTCGGCCGTTTCGGCTGGGTGTTTTTTCCCGGTCCGGGCTGGCTGCGCGCTGGTGCGGCAAGGGCTGGTGTGGTGTCGTTTCTGTTGAACGGCGACGGTGGAGCCGATGGTTTGCGTTGGGCTTCCAACTGTTTGAGGCGGTCCATCAGGTGCTCAGGAACGGTGCCGTCCTGGCTGGCCTTCATCAGTTCCCGGAAGAGATCTTCGGGGTTCTTCTCGGTTTCAACGCGATGGCGAACCTGGCTGGCTTTTGGAGCGACCGCAGGCTTTTCCGGTTCCGGCAGGCGCGCGGGGAGTTGACGCCCCAACTCACGCAGGCGCTCAAGGCTGCGGGGATCAAAACTCATGGTTCAAGCGCAACCGAGACTTTCGCGGGTGCTGCGGCCCGTGACGGAATTCGTTCCGTCGGCAACGGCGCAGAGGCTTTTGAGTTGGTCTCCCCGCATGGGAACGTCGGTGAAGTCGGCTCCCGTGATCAACACATCGCTGAAACGTGTGTTGAAAGCAAAAGCTCCCTCCAGCACGGCGTCCTCAAGGTTGGTGCCAGTCATCACAGCGGCATCAAGGGTGGCTTCGCGCAGGTCGGTGCCGCTGAGGTCGGCATCCTGCAGCTTGGCGCCGTAGAGGCTGGCTCCCCGCAGATCTGATCCGGAGAGGTTGGCTTCGCGCAGGTTGCTGAGGTTGAAGGTGGCCCCCCGCAGGTCCTTGTTCGAGTAGTCGGCACCGATCAGCACCTGTTTGGCCACATCCATCGCGGCGTGGGCCGGAGCCGCCAACAGCCACTGGCATGAAAACACCACCAGAGAGATCAGTATGGCCGTGAAGCGTTTGCGCATGATCGGAACCATCACAGCTGAACCCTAGAACTGTTCCAGGGGGGAATGGTTTGAACCAGGACGTGATGGTTCAAGCCGGTGGGGTGTCAATGCAGCGGTGGCTGGGCGGAGCAGCAGGCCTTGCAGCAGCTGGAAGCGCAGGGATGGCGATTGCTGGACCGCAATTGGCACTGCCGCTGGGGCGAGCTCGATCTGGTGCTGGAGCGGCAGCTGCTGCTGCTGGTGGTGGAGGTGAAGGGGCGTCGCATGGGGCATCACGACCGCCATGGCCTTGATGCCTTTCATTCCGCCAAACGGCGCCGTATGGCTCGCGCGATCAGTTGCTGGAGAGCGGTGCATCCGGCATCAGCTGAGCAGCTGCTTCGGGTCAAGTTGGCCCTTGTTCCCCTTAACAACACCCCGTCGAACGATTCGCTGGATTGATGTGGAACGGCTGTGCTGATGCACAGTTGATCCATGGGTTTCTCCGGACATCACGCCCGCAAGCGTTTCGGTCAGCACTGGTTGCTGGACGAATCCGTGCTGCAACGAATCATCGAAGCCGCTGATCTGCAGTCCACCGATCGGGTGCTGGAGGTGGGGCCCGGTCGCGGGGCGTTGACCGAGCGTCTGCTGGCCGCGGGGCTGAAGGCGGTGCATGCGATTGAGCTCGACCGCGATCTGGTGCAAGGCCTTCGGGACCGTTTTGTGGTTCAGCCTGGGTTCAGCCTCCATCAAGGTGATGTTCTTGAAGCCCCACTGGAATTAAGTGATGGCCGCATCGCCGACAAGGTGGTGGCCAACATCCCTTACAACATCACCGGCCCACTGCTGGAGCGGTTGGTGGGCCGACTGGACCGGCCGGTGGATCCGCCCTACCAACGGCTTGTGTTGCTGGTGCAGAAAGAGGTGGCTGAACGGATTCGTGCCCGGCCTGGCCACAGCAGCTTCAGCGCCCTGAGTGTGCGCATGCAGTTGCTGGCCCGGTGCCATTCGGTGTGTCCGGTGCCGCCGCGCTGTTTCCAGCCGCCACCAAAGGTGCAATCGGAAGTGATCTGCCTGGAGCCCTTGCCGGCCTCGGAGCGGGTTATGCCGGACCTGGCCGCTCGGGTGGAATCGCTGCTGAAGCAGGCGTTTCTGGCGCGGCGCAAGATGTTGCGCAACACCCTGGCGGGTGTGGCTGAGCCAAACCGCTTGAAGGATCTTGCGGCCTCTGCGGGTTTCAGCCTGCAGCAACGGCCCCAGGAACTCGCGCCCGCCACCTGGGTCGCCCTGGCCAGGGGTTTGAATCGGGGCGACTGAACAACCACCATGATCACGGTGTCGGCCCCGGCCAAAGTCAACCTGCACCTAGAGGTCCTGGGGCTGCGCTCGGACGGTTTCCATGAGCTGGCCATGGTGATGCAGAGCATCGACTTGGCGGATCGCCTGAGCTTTCAGAACACCGCCGATGCACAACTCAGCCTCACCTGCGATGACGCCAGCCTCAGCGTCGGCGACGACAACCTGATCCTCCGGGCCGCCCAGTTGCTGCGGGACCGTTCGGGTTTTAGTGAATTGGGGGCGTCAATTCATCTGGAGAAGCGCATCCCTATCGGTGCTGGCCTGGCTGGTGGCTCCAGCGACGGCGCCGCGGCACTGGTAGGTCTGAATGCTCTGTGGGGCTTGGGCCACAGCACCGCGGATCTGGAGCGAATGGCCGCTGAGCTCGGTTCAGACATGCCCTTCTGTGTGGCCGGAGGATGTCAGCTCTGCTTCGGGCGAGGCGAACAACTGGAAGCCGTGCCGCCAACGCCCCAACCCTTGGCGGTGCTCTTGGTCAAAGACCCCACGGTGAGCGTCTCAACGCCCTGGGCCTACAAGCGTTGCCGCGAGCTCAAGCAATCCCACTACCTCGCTGATGAGGCGGCTTTTGAACAACGCCGGCAAGCCTTGCGCAGCGTTGATTGGCTCCAGCCATTGCGCAGCGATTTGCCACCTCCTTTGCGCAATGACCTGCAGGACGTGGTGGCGCCCGAAACAGCTGCGGTGCGTTCGGCGCTCGATTTGTTGGACAGCGTTCCCCAAAGCTTGGCGGTGGCCATGAGCGGTTCTGGACCCAGTTGCTTCGGGCTGTTCTCCGATCTGGCGTCGTGCCGCCATGCGCAGGATCAGCTTGCTACCCAGCTGGAGCGTGCCGGCCTGAAGGCCTGGTCTTGCGCCCTCCGCAGCGATGGCGTGAGGATCGAGGCATGACTGATGTCCCCACACCAGAGAGCCCCGAACCACGGGATCCGCGCAAAGGTCCGCTCAGTTTTCTCTCCGGAGCCCTGACGGCTGGGCTTTTGGCCTGGCTGGCCCTGGGGTTAAGTCGGCGGATGGTGGTGTACTTCGCCGTTCATCCCCCGCACTACAGCTCGCCGATTGCCCAAAACATCGCCGTCACCCTCAAGACCCTGCTGGTGGGTTTGTCCTTCCTGGCCACCTTCAGCACTGCTTTTGTGGCCCTCGGCCTGACCCTGGTGTTTCTTCGCAGTCTCTTTACGGCTCGCGATCAGAACCCTGCCTAGCATCCGCTCATTGCCAGGGTTCGGATGACGCCCCACGACCTCGGCCAGCTGGCTTTGCTGCTGTCTCCGGCCATGCTGCTTTCAGTGTTGTTGCTGTTCACTTTCGCTGCTGGCGGTTGACCCTGCGCTGACTGAGATAGCTTGGCCTCACCACCCGGATAGGCCGGGATCACTGTGACGCCGTGGCAGGAACACTTCTCTTCAACGCCCTTCGGGAAGCCATCGACGAGGAGATGGGGAGAGACCCCCACGTCTGCGTGATGGGGGAGGACGTCGGTCATTACGGCGGCAGCTACAAGGTCACCAAGGATCTGGCGGAGAAATACGGCGATCTCAGGGTGCTCGACACACCAATTGCTGAGAACGGCTTCACCGGAATGGCGGTTGGTGCGGCGATGACCGGTCTCCGGCCGATCGTTGAGGGCATGAACATGGGCTTCCTGCTCCTGGCCTTCAACCAGATCTCCAACAACATGGGGATGCTCCGCTACACCAGCGGGGGCAACTTCACCATTCCCACCGTGGTGCGCGGCCCCGGCGGTGTTGGGCGTCAGCTTGGTGCTGAGCACAGCCAACGGCTTGAGGCCTACTTCCATGCTGTTCCCGGCATCAAGATCGTGGCATGCAGCACGCCCACCAATGCCAAAGGCCTGATGAAGGCCGCGATTCGCGACAACAATCCTGTGCTCTTCTTCGAGCACGTCCTGCTGTATAACCTCAGCGAGGAGCTCCCCGAAGGCGACTACACCTGTGCCCTCGACCAGGCGGATCTGGTGAAGGAAGGAACCGATGTGACGATCCTCACCTACTCCCGGATGCGTCATCACTGCCTCAAGGCTGTGGAGCAACTGGAGGCAGAGGGTGTGAGCGTTGAACTGATCGATCTGATCAGCCTCAAGCCCTTCGACATGGAGACAATCAGCCGCTCCATCCGCAAGACCAACAAGGTGATCGTGGTGGAGGAATGCATGAAGACCGGCGGCATCGGAGCCGAGTTGATTGCGCTGATCACCGAGCAGTGCTTCGACGACCTGGATGCCCGGCCTGTGCGTCTTTCCAGTCAGGACATCCCCACCCCTTACAACGGTTCTCTGGAGAACCTCACGATCATTCAGCCGCATCAGATCGTTGAGGCGGCTCAGGCGTTGGTCAACAAGGGCATCTGACGTTGATGGCGCGTTATCAGGGTTGGTTTGCCCTTGTTCTTGCCCTGGCGATCGGCGCTGGGATGTTTTTGGTTCGTACGCCGCTGGAACTGGGCCTCGACCTACGGGGCGGCAGTCAGCTCACCGTTGAAGTGAAGCCAGCCGGCGAGATCACCCGGGTTGGCGCCGAAGAGATGGAAGCGGTGAAAGCCGTGCTCGATCGTCGGGTCAACGGTCTTGGTGTGGCTGAGTCCACCCTGCAGACGGTGGGTGAGTCGCAGCTGGTGTTGCAGCTCCCCGGCGAGCAGGATCCCACCGCCGCCGCGCGGGTTCTGGGCGATACGGCCCTGCTCGAGTTTCGTGCCCAAAAGTCCGACACCGAGGCTGAGTTCCGTGGGCTGAGGCAGCTCCGTTCCCAGGTGGAAGCGATCCTCAGGTTGCGTGAGGATCAGATCCGCCGTGGTGAGACCCCGGAACCACTGGATCTTGACCAGCTGAAGTCAACCCAGCAGACCCTGGGTCTTGATGGCCAGGCCAGTACAGAGGAGGAGCAGCTGCGTCAGCTTCTGAACAAAGTTGATTCCGATCTGCTCACGATGCTTGAGCCGGCAGCTCTGACGGGCAAGCAGCTGGTGACAGCAGGCCGCCAACCGCTCCAGAATAATCCGAACAACTGGGAGGTGACCCTCAATTTCGATGGTGAGGGTGCTGAGGCCTTCGCTGATCTCACCAAATCGATTGCTGGTACCGACCGGTTGCTGGCCATCACCTTGGACGATCAGCTGATCAGTGCCGCCAGCGTTGGCCCCCAGTTCAAAAGCGCAGGAATCTCAGGTGGAGCAGCCACCATTAGTGGCAATTTCAGCGCCGAAACGGCCCGTGAGCTGGAGGTGAAGCTGCGCGGCGGCTCCCTGCCCCTCCCGGTTGAAGTGATCGAGGTCCGCACCATCGGGCCCACTTTGGGAGCAGAGAACATCCGCCGCAGCCTGGTGGCTTCCCTCTCGGGTCTGGCTCTGGTGGCGGTGTTCATGGTGGTGGCCTATCGCCTGCCGGGGGCGGTGGCCGTGATGGCCCTGAGCCTTTATGCCCTGTTCAACCTGGCGGTGTACGCCTTGATTCCGGTCACCCTCACGTTGCCGGGAATCGCTGGTTTCATTCTTTCAATCGGCATGGCCGTGGATGCCAATGTGCTGATTTTTGAGCGGATCAAGGACGAATTACGGCGGGGCAACACCTTGATCCGGTCGATCGATACAGGCTTCTCTGAAGCCTTTTCATCGATCGTTGATGGTCACCTGACCACGTTGATCAGCTGCGCAGCTCTGTTCTTCCTCGGCACCGGCCTGGTCAAGGGCTTTGCCGCGACCCTGGGCATTGGTGTTCTGCTGAGTTTGTTCACGGCCCTGACGTGCACCCGCACCCTGCTTCGTTTCCTGATGGGCTACGCCGGTCTGCGTCGTGCCAGCAATTTTCTGCCCACCTGGCAACTTCCTTCCCCCACCGCCTGAACCATGACTGAAGCTTCGTCATCGGCACAAGCGGCCACGGTCCTCAGCCTGCGCTGGTCCCTCAGCAGCATGCGCCGCAAGGTGTGGCTGATCTCTGGTCTAGTGGTTCTGATCAGCCTGTTGGGCTTGTTGCTCAGTTGGTTGGACCCTGCGATTCATGCTCCCCTCCGTCCGGGTCTGGATTTCACCGGCGGCACACAGATCCAACTGGAACGCCGTTGTGATGACGCCTGCGCTGAGCTCAAGGCGATTGATGTCTCGGATGTGATCCGCAGCCTGGAGCTGCCTCAGGAGGCGGGCCAACCTCTCCCCAACCTGGGCGCTCCCCGGGTGCAGCTTCTGGATGGCGGTCAGTCGTTGTTGCTGCGCCTGCCAACGTTGTCGGCTGCCCAGGGCCAAGCGGTGATTGAGGCGGTTGAACCCGTTGCAGGGCCGTTCCTCTCCGGTGGTCAATCGGTCGACACGATCGGGCCGAGCCTGGGCAAGCAACTGCTGCGCAGCAGCTTGATCTCTCTGTTGGTGGCGTTTGGGGGTATTGCGGCCTACATCAGCTTCCGCTACGACCGCCGCTACTCCTTTCTTGCTCTGGTGGCGCTGGCCCATGACGTGGCGATCGTCTGTGGTGTCTTTGCCTGGCTCGGAGTTGTGCTTCAGCTGGAGGTGGACAGCCTGTTTGCGGTTTCACTGCTGACGATTGCCGGGTATTCGGTGAACGACACGGTGGTGGTCTTCGATCGCATCCGCGAACGCAGCAAGGACGCCCCCGATCTGCCGCTCTCACTGCAGGTGGATCAAGCGGTTTCCGCCACATTGACCCGCACGCTTTACACCAGCGGAACCACCTTGCTGCCTCTCTTGGCGCTCGTGTTTTTCGGTGGAGCAACGCTCTATTGGTTTGCGATCGCCCTTGCCCTCGGGGTTGTCGTTGGTTCCTGGTCGAGCATTGCCCTGGCACCGTCGCTGCTCACGCTCTGGGACCGCTCCCTTGACTAATGCCAAGGGTGGTGAATCAGAACGGAGACGCCGTGCTGTCCCAGCCCGTTGGTTCCCGATTCTGTTGATCCTGCTGGCTCTCGGTGATCTGCGCACCGAAGTCCTGCTGCTCAGTGATCAGTTCACCGTCACAGGGCTTGGTTATGCCATTCGGCATCATCAGCTTGCTGTAGTGGTCTTGCTCGGTTCCAGCTCCCTCTGGCGTCGTTTCGGTTAACGCTTTGTGCTGTTGCCGAATTCATGCCAGATCGAATCCCAGGTGCGTTGTTTGACCTCCGCATTCCATTGCCCCTGGCTGTGGGTGGAGGCCCACCACGATTCGAACAGGTCGTGGGCTTCCTCGTGCAACAACTCAGGGTCCAGATTCTCGCGAACCAACTGCATCACGGCCTGCCTCAGTTCCTCGTAACGGGAGAAATTGAAGATGACGTCCAAGCCTGTTCGTCTCAAGACCTATTGGACACATTATTGGATTGAAGGGCGTGGAGGTCGCTTTTTCGGTATCGTTATGAACGTCAGTTCTTGGGAAGCCTGAGCTACGACACCTTTGGTTGCTCAGGTTCCATGGAGTTGAATCCTGGTCTCAGCGAGGTGGTCTTCGGCTTGCGTGCTGAGGTAGAAGCTCTGAAGACGCGTTTGAACAAGATTGAGCGTGGTCAAGAGGTGGCGGTCTCTGCGGCCTATTGGCAAGCGGTTGAGCGGGAGCGTGATTCGAGCGAAAAAAAGAAACGTCACCTGCTCTGATGTGGTCGAAAAAAATGGGACCCTCTCCCAAGAGTCCCAAGGCTCGACGCGTCGTTCTCACGACTCCGTAAAAATACTCACACAGCGCGGGTCTCAGGTGTGACCCCTGCTACAGGGTGTTCCGTGGGTTACATCTTTCGAGGACATTGTCAGGCCCAGCGGTCCATGATCTGCTGCACCACCACCCGCTGCATCAACACCTGAAGCACCACCACCAAAGGAAGGGCCAGCAGCACGCCCGGAAGCCCGAGAAGAGCGCCAAGGCTGAGCTGGGCCGTTAAAGCCACTGTTGGCAGCAGATTCACGGTTTTGCGCAGCAGCAGTGGTGTGAGCAGAAAAGCCTCCAGGTTCTGCAGCACCAGCCGGAACACCAGAACCGACAGCATCAATTGCGGCGACTGCAGCAGGGCCAATCCCGCGGGCAGCAGCGTTGCCGCCGTAGGCCCGATGGTCGGAACGAACGTGAGCAGGCCACAGACCAGGGCACTCAACAGGGCCAAGGGTGCCTTAATCAGCATAAGGCCTCCCCAGGTGAGCAGAAACACGGTGGTGGAGGAAAGGGTCATGCCACTGAGCCACCCCCCCAAGGCTTGCCTGCATTCATCCAGCAGATGTTCCATCTGCTCCCGGGCAGGTCGGGGGGTCATGGCCACCACCATGCGCCGATGGGCGTTTGGATCCAAGGCCAGCAGGATCGCGAGCAGCACCATCAAGAACAGTTGAACCAGCGAATTGGCTGCACCTCCTGCGAACCCCAGCAATGGCTGAAGTCCATTCAGGTTGAGGCCCTCACCCACAGCGTCATTTAGCTGCGCCAGGCGAGGCTCATTGCTCAGCAGGTCGGACACCTTGCTGACCAACTGCGGCAGATCCCGACCCAGTTGCTGGAACTGGTTGATCAGTTCCGGCACCAGCAGCTGCCCCAGCAGTCCACCGGTCAAGATCAAAATCCCCAGCACGGCCGCCAGGGCCTGGGGGCGCTTCAGTGGGGTTCGCTTCTGAACCTGCGCAATCAGCACATCCAGGGCTACGGCCACCACAACGGCGCCAAAGAGCACCAGCAGCACCCAACGCAGGTGCCAGAGCAACAGCACCAGCACCACCAAGGTGAGTGCAACAAGAAACGTGCCGGCTGTCATTGAACCGGCTCCAGGCGTTTCCAGCGATCCAAGACATCGTGGATCAGGACTTCACGAATGATCACCTGCAGCACCACCGCCAACGGCAGCGCCATCAGCAGGCCGAGGGGACCAAACAGGAGAGTGAACAGGAATTGAGCTGCAAGAGTCAAACCGGGCAGCAGCTTCACCTGGTGGTGCATCACCGATGGAGTGATCACGTAACTCTCGATGTTCTGGATCACCACGTAGGCACCCAGCACCGCAGCTGCCTTCCAGGGGGCATCCAACAGGGCCACCGCCATCGGGAAGATCGTGCTCATGGTGGGCCCCACATTGGGGATCACGTTCAACAGCCCTGCAAGGAGTGCATTGGCAAGAACGAGCTTCACGCCCAACAGCGTTAAAGCAATGCTGCAAAGCACAAACACGGCCAAGGAGCTGATCAATACACCCACCATCCAGCTGCTCAAGGCAGCACCGCACTGATCCAGGATGCGACGCCCTCGGCGTCGGTAGAAGGAGGGAATCAACTGCAGACCAATATTTCGATAGGCCTGGGGCTGAATGCTGATCATCAGAGCCACCGCAAGCACGAACAACAGGCGCAGAATGCCGTTGCCGAGGTTGCCGGCCAAACCGAGCAGGCCCAGCACCCCACTGCCTAGTCCAGCGGCGAGTGATGAACCATCGGGCACGAGTTGGCGGGGACCACTTAGTCCCAGGTCATCGAGGTCGGGGAATGCATCAGCGCCGTAAATGGCTTCACTGATGTTGTCGATCCAACCGAGGCCAAGTCGCATCAGGGTCTGCCCCGCTTCGGGCAGCTTCTGCAACAGCAGTGCAAATTCCTCAAGGAACGGGGGGACAACAACACCAGCCGCACCCGCTACCAGCAACAACAACCCAACGATGCAGAGCAACAGTGCGAGAGGCCTTTGCATTGGCCGCCGCTCGCGAAGGATGCCGACAAGCGTGCACAGAGCCATTGCTAGAACCACTGCTGCAAAGATCAGCAGCAGCAGCTCACGCAGCGACCACAACAGGACGATGGCTGCAATGAACGCCGTCAGTAGCAGCCACTGGGGCAGTCTCAAGCTTGTTGATTGTCGGCCCCTTCAGTCTGATCGGAATCCTGGCTTTGTGAATAACCCAAGCCATTGGCATCGGCGTAGCGCTGCGCGAAACGCATGAACCGTTCGAAGTCCTGTTCGGATTTCCATGAGTAAACGGCTTCAAGTGCACTGGCGGTGCCGTTCACGAATTTGCCATTCACTTCCCGGGTGACCATTTCGCCTTCTTCATCCACCATCCACATTCCGGTGATGTCACCCATGGTTTCGGGCGCAATCGCAGCTGGCTGTTCGAAACGGAAGGTTGCTTGCCCTGTGCGGCCGTCACGGCTGCGGGTCAGACGGATGTCGGGCACCACAGGCTCGTTGACTCCCCGAAAGAACTGAATCGCTGCTTTGCTCACGTCGTTCTCGAACCATCGATGAGAGCGATCTTAATCGGGGATTTCAACAAACCCCCGGTCGATCAAGGTCTCGGCGGCTTGATCAGGGCTGAGCCCTGAGAGATCGATCGCGTTGCGTCTGGGCGATCGCGCCAGTTCATGGTCGTAACAGCGGTCGTAGTAATCGAGCGTGGCGCGGCAGGCGCTGTCCCAGTCTTCCCTGGCAATGGCTTCGAGGGCTTCCTTGGTGCGCTGGGGGCCCAGGCGTCGACTGATCCGTTCGGTTGCCTCAGCCAGAGCGGCTCCCCCCTGATGGCCGTACACCTGCACCAATTGGTTCACCCGTTCTGTCAGCTCGCGCTGAATCTCCAATACAGGCGCCTCTTGCATCTGATCAAACAGGGGCTTGGGAATGCGGCAGCGGCCCACCTGGATGCTTTCCGCCTCCAACCAGATGGCTGTGGCCCCACGGCGTTGGTGTTGATCCAAAGCCTCAGCCAATTGGTTCTCGTAGTGCTCGGTGCTGGGTTGATCCGGCAGCCCCAGACCGCCGAAACTGCTGCCGCGGTGGTTGGCCAGCCCTTCCAGATCCACCACGGCTGCACCGCGCGCTGCCATGGCCAACAGCAGATCGGTCTTCCCTGTGCCCGTGCGGCCTCCCATCACGCGAAGGGGCCAGATCTGCTCAAATCGGCCCTGAGCCCAGCGCCGATAGCTCTTGTAGCCCCCCTGAAGGAGCCTGGGCTTGAGATCGATCTGCTGGGCCAGCCAGGCCACGCTGGCCGAACGCATTCCGCCCCGCCAGCAGTAGATCCGTGGATCCCCCTGGTCGCGAAGGCTTTCCAGTTGACGGGCCAGGCTGCTCAGCTTGGGGCCGGTGAGTTCAAGCCCAAGGTGAATCGCTGGCGTGCGCCCCTGCTGCTTGTAGGCGGTGCCCACTGCGGCACGTTCCTTATCGTCGAAAAGAGGCACGTTGATGGCCCCAGGCCAGTGGCCTTTCGCGAATTCACCGGGGCTGCGAACGTCCACAAGCGGACCTTTCAGCTCGCGAAGCTGCTGAATCTCGATTGAACCTGTTTCGCCCATGCCTGACATAGTGGCCAACACCGAGCCAGTTGGGGCCGGTTGCGACTCATGCTCTCCGGTTCCACACCCGCCACCAAACTCAGCGTTGATCAGCTGCTGGATCGTTTCGCGAAGGGAACACCTCGCCAGCGCCGTCCGCTGATCAATCAGATCGAAACCCGCTCCGAGGAGTTGGCTGCGGTGGGCTCGGACCTTCTCTCTGGTTTCGACCCCGCCGGTGATGACTGGGCTGCCGGTTGGATCTTGCAGGTGTTGCAGCGCCACCAGCCCGATGCCGTCACTGCTCTGATCCCGTCGTCCGATCAAGGCTGGTGGACCACTGATTCCGGGGTTGGCCTGGATTACGGGCCGCTGCAGCAGGAGCTTCTCGAAGAGAACTTTGAAGAGGCGGATCGCGTCACCAGCCAGTGCCTGCGCGAATTGGCCGGTGATGCCGCCGTGAAACGGGGCTACGTCTACTTCACAGAAGTTGCGCCGATGTCAGGCGTTGATCTGGTCAGTCTTGATCGGCTCTGGACGGTGTATTCCCAAGGTCGCTTCGGCTTTACAGCCCAGTCCCAGTTGCTGTCAGCCCTTGATGGGCGTTACGAACGTCTTTGGCCCCGAATTGGCTGGAAATGCGATGGCGTCTGGACGCGTTATCCCGGTGCCTTCACCTGGTCCATCGAGGCTCCAGAGGGACACATGCCGTTGATCAATCAGCTCCGTGGCGTTCGCCTGATGGATTCCCTGTTGAATCATCCGGCACTTGTGGCCCGCAGATCCTGACGGGGCTTCCCATCAACGGTAAGTTCGAAAGACCGACGTCAACGGGCCACACTGTGCCGTCCAAGAGGTTTCGCTGGGCTGAGTTCACCTTGCCGTCGACCCTGCAGCTCGCTCCTCTGTTGGAGCTGCTTACCGAGCCCGTCGGTTGTGTGCTCACCAGTCAGCGGATTGAGCTGGGATTGCATGAAGCCCTGGTCAATGCCGTTCGCCATGGCAACGCCGAGAACCCTGCTAAGAAGCTCCGTGTTCGCCGCATCCTCACGCCCAATTGGATGGTCTGGCAGGTTCAGGATGAGGGTTGCGGCCTTCCACAACAGTCCCGCACAGCAACCCTGCCGCCGGCCCTCGATGCTCCCAGCGGCCGTGGGTTGTTTCTGATCCATCAATGTTTTGATGATGTGCGCTGGAGCCGCCGGGGGAATCGCCTGCAGCTGGCCTGCCGCCGGCCCGTCAGTGACGCGGACAGCCCGGATCCTTCAGTTCTCCTCTAACCCACCCGAGCGCCTGTTGGGTCAGGTTCTCCACGTCGGCGCTATTTCCTTGGCGGAGCAGTTGCACCATCGCTGCAGCGAGTAACTCAGCTCCACGCCGCTGTCGGTTGCTCTTCAGTTGATGCCACTCCCGATCGCCGATGCGGAGCAATTGATGCAGTTCTTCCGCCTTGGCTGTGGCGGAAGCAGGCCATGGGGCGTCGGTTGAAGTCATCCCTGAATCAGCAGATCGATCTAGTTTCGGTTGATGTGGGTGCAACGGCGTGGAACAGCGCAAAGGCCAACGACGCGTTCGTGAATTGCGTTGGTTGCACCATGCCTCACGGCTGGTGTTGCAAGGGCAATGTCAGGCCCAAGCCCGATCGGGTGTTGCGGAGCGGCGATGGGTGCAGCGCCGCAAACTTGCTGCGAATCTGATCAGTCAACGGCCCGTCGGCTGGGCCAGCTCACCAGCGTCTGGCGAGCGCTTCTGGAGGGCATTGCGTTTCGGTGGAGCAGGCTTTGCTTTGGCCTGGCTGCTGGCACAGCTTTGAACCCGATAGGAGATCAGGCCACCCGTTGACGATGGGCTTAGCCAACCACCACCAGCGAATTGGAAGCCGGTGCGTCCTCCTTCGTCGGTGAAACCTCCGTGGGCTGTGCCATGTCCTGACCGCGAAGCCAGGCATTGTGCAGGGCTCGCCTGCGTCGATCTTCAGACAACACCAAACGATCGGCAGCTGCATGGGGACTTTCCCCTGGCATCACGGCCGTGCGCAGGCAGATACCGAAACCATGGGCTTCCACCTGCACATGGCCTTCCATCAGCACCACCTGAAACGTCCAGCCCTGAAGCCAACGCAGCCGAAAGGGATTGGTCATGAAGTTCCCTTCGGGATCCAACTCACCCTATGGCTCGGAGCCGTTCGCGCAAGGGACGCTGTCAGGGAATCCTCTCAGCTGGCCTCTGCGATCGGTTTGCGTGCCGACCAGACCCGCGTCATGAAATGGGTTTCCGCGGTGATGCCTTCGAACCCTGAAGCAGCGAGGCGGGCGTCGATGTCGTCGCCGATGTAGTCGCGATAATAGGGCTCATGGAAGACCCGCCGGAAGTTCTCCATCACGGAGGCGAATTTGGCTGAATCAGCCATTTGCACAGAGTCGGCAAGCACGAAAACACCGCCGGGTTCGAGCACACGCCAGGCCTCGTTCAGCACGTTCTGGCGGGCCTCTGCCGGCAGTTCATGCAGCAGGAACACACTGGTGACGGCCTGAACAGATTCATCGGCCAAGGGCAGGGATTCGCCATTGGCACGGATCAGCTGAACCAGGGATGCATCACCGTCATTCAGCCAGCGGTTGGCTTGACGCAAGTACGACTCGGAGAGATCGGTTCCGATCAGCTGCGCGTGGGGCACAGCAGCGCGGATCTGCTGCAGGGTCCGGCCGGTGCCGGTGGCCACATCGAGAATTTTGAGGGAACCCGGAGCACGGTCTGCGAAGTGTTTCAAGCCGCGTTTCAAGGGAGCCAAAACTCTGCGTCGCATGGCATCGGCAGTGCCATTGAAGAGGATCTCCACCTGCAGGTCGTAAAGACCAGCCGAGTGATCACTCAAGTAGCCGTCGGTTTGATGGTGAAAATTCTGGAGGTAGTACTCGGGATAAAGCGCTTTGTCGGTTTGCTTGGGGAGATCGCGCACGTTGCGTTCTCGACGACGATCCCAGGTGGAGGGAAGGTCAATCCAGACCTGGGGGTAGCGGCTGACCCAATCGAGCCAGGGTGCATCGAACAACAACTGCTCTGGATAGATCCCCTGTTCGGCGTCCTGCCAGTCCTGCTCCTGCAGCTTGTTCATATCGAGCCGGAGCTCACCGAGAACTTCGGCGGAAACGGGCTCTGTTTTCGGCACCGCATCCGGCGCCAACAGCTCCATCAGCTTGGTGCTCAGCTCCTTGTGGGCCAGGCCCGCGATGCTTTTGCCTTGCTGAAGCGTTTGGTACGCGAGCTTGCTCAGGGGCGTTGACGCCATCGCGGATTCAGACAACATCACTATTCCAACGAATGAGGCGCGCAATCGCGTGGCCAGCAGTCCACAAAAAAACCCGCCTCCAGAGAGGCGGGTCTTGGGATGCACGGGCACTGATCAGGCGTCGTAGTACATGGTGAATTCGTGGGGGTGCGGCCGCTGGCGCAGCTGCTGCACCTCCTCGTACTTCAGGTCGATCCAGTTGTCGATGAAGTCGTCGCTGAACACACCACCGGCGGTGAGGAAGCCGCGATCGGCATTCAACGCTTCCAGGGCACCGTTGAGGGATGCGGGGACTGTGGCGATCTTCGAGAGCTCTTCAGCCGGAAGTTCGAACAGGTCGCGATCTTCGCCATCGCCAGGATCGATCTGGTTCTTGATGCCGTCTAGACCGGCCATCATCATGGCGCTGAAGGCCAGATATGGGTTGGCGAGGGCATCGCCGGAACGGAACTCGAGGCGCTTGGCCTTCGGGCTCGGGCCGGTGAGCGGGATCCGCACGGCAGCCGAGCGGTTGCCCTCGGAGTAGACGAGGTTCACCGGGGCTTCGAAACCGGGCACCAGACGCTTGTAGCTGTTGGTGGTGGGGTTGGTGAAGGCCAGGAAGGCGGGGGCGTGCTTGAGGATGCCGCCGATGTACCAGCGGGCCGTCTGCGAGAGGTTGGCGTAAGTGCCTTCGCCGAAGAACAGGGGCTGTCCGCCCTTCCAGAGGCTCTGGTGCACGTGCATGCCGGAGCCGTTGTCGTTGAAGACCGGTTTGGGCATGAAGGTGGCCGTCTTGCCGTACTTCTTGGCCACATTGCGCACGACGTACTTGTACGTCATCACGTTGTCGGCGGCCTGGATCAGCTCAGCAAATTTCATGCCGAGTTCGTGTTGGCCCGCGCCGGCCACCTCGTGGTGGTGCTTCTCGGTAGGAATACCCAGCTGACTCATCAGCAGGAGCATCTCGGAGCGGATGTCCTGAGCGGTGTCGTTGGGAGCGACAGGAAAGTAGCCCTCCTTCACCTGGATCTTGTAGGCGAGGTTGCCGCCTTCTTCGATCCGTCCGGTGTTCCAGCCCGCCTCGATCGTGTCAACGCTGTAGAAGGAACCGCCTTCGGCCGAGTTGTAGCGGACGTCGTCGAAGAGGAAGAACTCCGGCTCCGGACCGAAGAAGGCCATGTCGGCTAGGCCGGTGCTGGCCAGGTGGTTCAGTGCCCGCTGAGCCAGGGCTCGGGGGCAGCGCTCGTAGGGCTGGCCAGTGCGTGGCTCCTGAATCGAGCAAATCATGCTCAGTGTTTTGTGCTTATAGAAGGGATCAACCCAGGCGGTGTTGGCGTCCGGCACCATGGCCATGTCGGAGGCCTGGATACCCTTCCAGCCGCGAATGGAAGAGCCGTCAAAAGCAAGGCCCTCCGTGAAGGACTCCTCCTCCAGCAGATCGGTGCAGACCGTCAGGTGCTGCCACTTGCCGTGCAGATCGGTGAATTTGAGGTCGATCAGTTCGATGCCTTCGTCCTTGATCTGGCGCAGGACGTCCTGGGGGGATTTCGACATAAGAAAGGACTGCTCGACTGAATTGTGCAGTGATGTGACCGTAAACAGCCACAAGACACCATTTTGTATCAAGGGGTACGTTTCAACCGCCAGAAGGCGACTGCGTAACCGTTTCTGTCAACTTGGCTGAAATGCAGGCCTGCCAAAGGATCTGCCCGCCTCAACGGTGTTAGCTTCCGCTGGGGATCCTCTGGAGATTCAGGGACATGCGCGATGCAATCAGCGGTCTGATCGGTCGCTACGACCAGCTGGGTCGTTACTTCGATCGTCCAGCCATCGACAGCATCAATGCGTATCTGGATGAATCCGCGCTGCGGATTCAGGCCGTTGAGCTGATCAACGGTTCCTCGGCCGAGATTGTGCGTGAGGCCAGCCAGCGCCTGTTCCGGGATGAACCCGACCTGCTGCTGCCCGGTGGCAACGCCTACACCACTCGCCGGCTCGCCGCCTGCCTGCGGGATATGGATTACTTCCTCCGTTACGCCAGTTACGCCCTGGTGGCCGGTGACTCCACAATCCTCAATGAGCGTGTACTGAACGGGCTCGACGACACCTATAAAAGCCTGGGGGTTCCCACCGGCCCAACGGTCCGCAGCATAGTTCTGTTGGGAGAGGTTGTTTCCGAGATGCTTCTGGCCAAAGGCGCTGCGTCCGATCAGCTCGCCACCGTTCTTCAGCCGTTCGACCATCTGGCCAAGGGGCTCGGCGAAACCAACGTGCGCCAACGCTGAGCCTGAAGGTTGAGCGCAAGATTTGAACAGATTGCAATCGACCCATCCACACCCCTCCAATCGGGCGTGACTGCGTAGGCTCAACACTTCGAACCAACGATCAGGGCTTTGGCGACGACGAACTCACTCCTTCCCGTTGACGATCGTCACCGCAAAGCCTTTGCACCGATCGGCACACCCGACCGCCTCCTGCTTGGACCAGGCCCCTCCAACGCCCATCCAACGGTTCTGACGGCTCTGTCGAGAACTCCGATTGGTCACCTTGATCCTCTCTATGTGGATCTGATGTGTGAGGTGCAGGAACTGCTGCGTTACGCCTGGCAGACCGACAACCGCCTCACACTTCCGATGAGCGGCACCGGCAGTGCTGCCATGGAAGCAACCATCGCCAACACCGTCGAGCCTGGAGACACCGTTCTGGTGGCGGTGAAGGGGTACTTCGGTCTGCGTCTGGCTGACATGGCCGGCCGCTACCGCGCTGAGGTGAAAACTATTGAGAAGCCCTGGGGTGAGTGGTTTTCTCTCGATGAGCTGGAAGTTGCCCTGATTGAGCACAAACCGGCCATCCTGGCGATGGTTCATGCCGAAACCTCCACGGGTGTCTGTCAACCCATGGAGGGCGTCGGCGATCTCTGCCGGAAGCATGATTGCCTTCTGCTGCTCGACACTGTCACTTCTCTGGGGGGTGTGCCGCTCTACATCGATGAGTGGAAAGTCGATCTCGCCTACAGCTGCAGCCAGAAGGGCCTGAGCTGCCCTCCCGGTCTCGGACCATTCACCATGGGTCCCCGTGCCGAGGCCAAGATGACAGCTCGTCAGGGCAAGGTTCCCAACTGGTATCTGGACGTCTCCTTGCTGAACCAGTACTGGGGCAGCGACCGCGTCTACCACCACACCGCGCCGGTCAACATGAACTTTGGCATGCGTGAGGCCCTGCGGCTGTTGGCTGAGGAAGGTCTCGACCAGGCCTGGGCACGCCATCGCAGCAATGCGGAGATGCTCTGGACCGGGCTGGAAAGTCTGGGCCTTTCGATGCATGTGCCGGCCGAGCGCCGACTCCCCACCCTCACCACGGTTCGCATTCCTGACGGTGTGGATGGCAAGGCCTTCAGCCAGCAACTGCTCAACAACCACGGCATTGAAGTTGGTGGTGGACTCGGCAGCCTGGCCGGCAAAATCTGGCGCATCGGCCTGATGGGGTACAACTCCACCCCTGAAAACGTGAACCGTCTGCTCAACCTGTTTGAGACAGAGCTGCCTCGCTTCAGCGGTTCCGTCGCCGCCGCTGCCTGAACCAGCGCTCCAGCTGCTCCCTCGCCTCCGGCTCGCGCACGCTCTGAATCACCTTCATGTGGTGATGGGCACTGGCATGGGTTGAGAGATCAAGGCTCCCCCCCAGACCACCGCGCTTGGGATCTGACGCCGCAAACACCACTGTTCCCATGCGGGCCTGCACCAAGGCACCCGCACACATGGGGCAGGGTTCGAGGGTGACGATCAGTGTGCAGTTGTTGAATCTCCAGTCGTTCTGAACGATCGCTGCCTGTTGTAAGGCCACCAGTTCGGCATGCCCGAGGGGATCCCTGTTGTTCTCGCGACGGTTACGTCCATGGCCGATGGCTCGCCCCTGTCCATCCAGGATCACAGCGGCCACCGGCACCTCTCCTTCCAATCCAACCCCCTCCGCGCGCTGGAGCAGTACGTCCATCCAGCGCGTGATCTCAACCCGCTGATCCACCGCTGTCCAACGTTGTCCTTTGAGAACCATCCCACGAGACGCGAAGATCACTGCAGTTCACGGGTCTCCGTTGCAAGCCTGTTCCGAGTCTCAGTACCCACCGGATCGGCTTGCTCCGTTCGCCATTCCCTCGGCTACAGACCCGGTGCTGATGGACTTCCTGCATCGCAGTTCAGATCTGCTCTGCCGTTGGATCGGCTCCGCTGATCGATCAAGCCCGGTCCCCGTCATGCGCCCCTTGCCTGACGTGGCCCCGGGGGCTCAGGGGGCCAGCGTTGAATCGCTGCTCAGCGACCTTCAGCAGGTGATGGACGGGGCGTATCAGCCGTCCCATCCCGGTGCTCTGGCCCATCTCGATCCGCCCCCGCTTACAGCGTCCATCGCGGCGGAATTGGTCTGTGCCGGTCTCAACAACAACCTCCTGGCCGAGGAGCTTTCGCCTGGTCTGACCGGCTTGGAACATGACCTCTGCCGTTGGTTCTGCCACAGGATTGGCTTGCCCTCCGGTTCCGGAGGGGTGCTGGCCAGCGGCGGGACCCTGAGCAATCTCATGGCCTTGGTGGCGGCACGGGCGGCGCTGGGGTCCACCCATCGGGATCCTGTGCTGCTGTGCAGCCAAGACGCCCACGTCTCGATCAACAAAGCCGCAAAGGTGATGGGGCTGGCGGATGATGCGCTCCAGACGCTTCCCGTGGCCGCGGACGGAGGCCTTTGCCTCGAGGCTTTGGCCGAGCGTTTGTGGTCCCTGCAAGCGGATGGGCGGCCGTGTCTGGCGGTGGTGGCCACGGCCGGCACCACGGTGCGCGGAGCCATCGATCCTCTCTCGGATCTGGCAACCCTCTGCCGTGATGCCGAGGTCTGGCTGCATGTGGATGCCGCCATCGGTGGTGTTTTTGCACTGGGTTCCACCCACGCATCACTGATGGATGGCATGGAACTGGCCGATTCGATCACGCTGAATCCTCAGAAATTGCTTGGCATCACCAAGGCGTCATCCCTGCTGTTGCTGCGGGATCGAACCCGTCTCCGTCAGGCCTTTTCCACAGGATTGCCCTACATGGAGGCGCCCAAAGGGATGGATCACGGCGGGGAGATCGGCTTGCAGGGCACCCGACCTGCGGAGATCCTCAAGCTTTGGCTGGGTCTGCGTCAGTTGGGCGAGGCAGGCATCGATGCGACGCTCAGCGGCGCGTTGCAACGGCGAACAGCCTTCGCAGCCCACTTGGATCCAGAGAAGTTCACGTTGTTGGCGGGTGACCTGCACCTGCTGGCCTTCCATCCCAGACACGGGGAGGTTGCTGCAGCCGGCCGTTGGAGTGAAGACACCCGGCGAATGCTGCTGTCGCACGGCTACATGCTGTCGCGACCCTTCTACGGCGATCGTTTCTGCCTCAAGGCGGTTTTTGGAAACCCCCACACCACGGCTCAGCACCTCAGCGACTTGTCGGAACGACTGAATCAATCGCTGGTTCCAGCCTGATCGTTCACAATCGCCATCGTTTGAGACCTCTCATGGCGGAACAGCAGCAAGGTTCACGCTGGGTTGCCATTGTCACCGGGGCGATCTCCGTGGCGATTGGTGTGCTCTATCTGCTCCTGATCACAGTTCTGGATGCCCGGGGGCCGATGCTTCCCCCTCCTGCTGAGGCCCTGGCCGGGGGGGAAGACGTCCCGCCGCCGATTGTTGAAGTGGTTCAACCACTTGCCGCATGGCACTGGCCAGAAACCGCTGCAGGGAGAGTTCCCGTCGGTTGAGCTCAAAGGCCTGTTGCACCACGGTCTGCATGCCGCCGTCACCCCAGTCCTGGTCCTGCTCGAAATAGCGCATGAAACTGCTTCCGGCGATGCGGGTGAGCCATGCGGTCACCACCCCCTGGAGCACCTGCCCCAGCACCAAAGTGGGCAAGCTCAGGCTCAGGCTGGTGCCCAGCAAGCTCATCGCTCCTTTGACGATGCCCAGCTTGCCCAGGGTCTGTCCAAGGGACAGGGCCAGATCCTTGGCGCGATCACGGGACATTTCAACCCCGTAGATCTTGGCCATCTCCAGGATCATCTGGGCATTCACCGCTGCGGTGCTCAACAGATCCACCCCTGGCAGCGGGTTGGCAGCGACAATCCCCGCCCCCATCCAGCTGTAGCCGTCAATGCAGCGTTTGGCTTCCCGAGACCGCTGATCGTTCAACAGATCGCGCCCACGGTTGTCGAGGGATCGGCACTGCAAAAGGATGTTGTCGGCAATCAATTCCTCCCCCTCAGCGTGCAGCACAACGGCGAGGCGCTGAAGCAGATCGCTGATGTCAGGCAGCGGCTGCAGCGGGCGACGCCCGGGTTGAGGAATCGATTGAGGGGAGGCACTGCAGGCCACCACATCAGCAGGGTTGAGCTGTCCCTGGCAACGGGAGCGAAGCACCCGCAGGAGCCTTTTCTCCTCGTCAACCCCGCGTAAATCACGCTTGTTCAGCACCAGGAGCAGCCGTTTGCCGAGCCCGGCGAGCGACGTCACGACGGCGTATTCCGAGGCTCGGAGGTCTCCGTCCACCACCACGATCAACAGATCGGCGCGAACTGCCCGACGACGGGCTGTTTCCTCCCGGCTGATGCCTTCGTCTCCGGCTTCCAGGATTCCTGGGGTGTCCACGAGCTGAAGTCCACGCTCCAGACCTTTCAAACGCAGGCGGTAGGCGCGGCTGGTTTTGGTCACGCCCATGGGCGCTCCCACATCGCCAACCATTTCTTTGAGCAGGGCGCGGATCAGCGATGTCTTGCCGCTGGATCCAGTGCCGAACACCACAACCACCAGATCGCCTCGCTTCAGCTCCTCAGCGACCCGGTCACGTTCCTTCTGAAGGCTGCCGCGACTGATGTCGTCCTGGATGCGTTCGATCAGACGATCCACGTGGCCGAGGCTGGTGGTCGCAGCATCCCGGCGATTCCGGGGAGCGGCGGTGGGTTGAGGTTGGCGTTGGGCGGGGCGCGATTTCAGGCGTTTCCACATCGGCCAACCCACTTGCACTGCAACGGTGGCGAACAGCACGAGCCCCAGCAGCAGCACCGGCGTGAGCAACCAGGGAGGCAGGAAGTAACTCAGATCCCAAAGCAGACTGCGGATGGTCTGAACGGCAACTCCGATCAGCACGAGAGCCATAAAGGCAACGGCGAGACCGATGACCAACCGGGTTTGGCGTTTCATGCCTGCGTCACACCAGCCTCAGGGCAAGTTTGGTTCAGCCACGGCTGTTGTCACGAAGGCTGCTGTCACCCCGGCGATTCCATAGGTCGATGGCAAAGCAGAGCACTGCGAGATTGATGGCGACATCCGCAGCGTTGAAGATCGGGAAATCGATCGGTTCGAGCGCCAGAAAATCCACCACATGACCCAGGCGCCAACGGTCAATCCCATTGCCCACGGTGCCGCCCAGAAGCGCAGCAGCGGCGAGGGCCTGCCAGAAGGGCAGCACCCGCTCACGCCAGATCCACAGGATCAGCCCGATGCCCACCCCCAAACTGAGCAGCCCAAGCAGTGCAGTGGAGCCCTGCAGAACACTGAAGGCTGCGCCGGTGTTGTGAACCAATTGCAGCGACAGCAGATGCGGCAGAAGGGGCAGGGATTGGCCCCTTTGCAAAGCGCTGGAGGCCGCCGCTTTGCTCAGCTGATCCACCACCACGATGAGCAGGGCAATCAGCAGGGTTGAGCGACGCGGAAGTGGTCTCGTCATGGCTCGATGATCAACAACCGGCGCAACACCACCGAGAGAAAACCAGCACCGATGCAGAGCAGCATCTGAGCCGGCAGCGGACCGAACGAAAACTGCATTAGCAGCTCGAGGAAGCCAAGGTTCCATCGCCCCAGAAGTGCCCCGAGGGCGAGATTCAGCACCCCGCAGATCTGGAGAACGAACAGTCCTCCAAGGGCGCAGAGCGACTGTCTGGGCAGGTCATCCATGCCGTCCTGCTGCGCCAGACGACCGGTGAGCCAGGCCGCGGGCACGAAGCCCGCCAGATAGCCGAAACCCGGTTCCAGCACGTAGCTCAGCCCGCCACCGCCATGGAACACCGGCAGACTGAACAACCCCAGGCTCAGATAGCCAACAGCCGCCATGACGCCGGCGCGCGGGCCACTGACCATGGCGCAGAGAAGCAGCGCTGGCACCTGCCAGGTGACCGGCAGGGGGAGAAGGACCGGCTCGGGTGCAGGCAGGAGCAACGCGGCCGGCACCAGGCCACCGATGAGGATGGCCAGCAGACCCGCAAGGGCACCACACCAGGAGGCGAGAGCCCTCACAGCATTCGCTCAACTCGGCCCATCCTGCTCGAGAATGCAGATCCTGCCCAGTTCAAATGACGGTATCGATTGGTGATCAGCTGCGCCTGTCGCAGCAGCTTCCTTACCTCAAGTCGGCGGATCCGATGCCGATGCTGCGACCGCCGGATCTGGTGGCGGCCGGTGAAGTGGGCGAGGTGGTTGCGCTTCATCCGATGGAGACGGTTGCCGTGCGTTTTCGCCGGGGTACTTTCCTGATCCCCCTCGAACGGCTGGATCCGGTGGATGCCGCTGAGGCGGACTAAGCAGCGACGCGGCGCCGCCAGCGCCGGCCGAGCTGCTCCAGCGTGGCGGAGGTTCCGCAAAGGCTGAGTCGTGGTTCCCCCAGCCAACGTTGGGCGGCCTGGCGCACATCCGTGGGTGTCAGCCCCGCGAGAGCCTCCACACAGCGTTGGTCATGATCGTCGGGCAGACCCTGGGCCTTTAGCTGAACCCGTCGCTCCGCCCGTTGGGAGCAGGTCTGCAGCCCCTGCGCGAGCTGGCCGATGTACTTGGCCCTTGCGAGCTCGAGAGCGGCTTCACTGAGAGGTTGCTCACTCAGCTCATCCCAGATGTTCAGCAGCAACTCAAGAGCGAGCTCTGAGCGTTCCTCCACGCTGGAGGCCATCAGCACAAACGGCGCCGGCCCCGCCAAGGCAGGGAAGTGCGCGGCCACGTCGTAGGCCACGCCATGGTCTTCCCGCAGGCGTTGGAACAGCAGGCTCGACATGCCCACCCCCAGGTGGCACTGCAACAGACGCAGCGCCAGCTCATCCGGGTGGCCATGCCCCAGCGTCGCCTGCCCAAGCATCAGAACCACCTGTTCGGTGTCCATCGGTTCAAGTTGGATCGTCTCGGTCCCAACCGCTTCGGCATAGGGGCGGCGTCCTGAGGGATCGTTGCTGCTCCCCTGAGGCCAGTCGCAAAAGTCCTCAAGCGAGCCAATCGTCTCGATGATTTGTGGCGGGACGCTGCCCGCCAGGGCGAGAACGCTCGATGCCCGCGGGAGCCGTTCGGCCAACGGACGCAGTGCGTTCCGATCCAGATCAACCAGCTCCTCAGCGATGCCCATGGGGTCGTGGCCGTAGCCCCCGTTGCCATAGACCAGCTGTCTCCAACCGGTCGTGGCGCAATGGAAGGGGTCCTCCCGTTGGCGTTGCAAGGCCTGAATCGTGAGCGAACGCTCAAGGGTCACCTGGCCAGGCTCAAGCTGGGGAGAACGAACCATCTGTGCCAACAGGGGCAGGAGCTGCCCTGCGTCTTCCACCGTGCAGCGCAGGCTCAGCACAAGGGCGTCCTCCTGGGCATCGCAGCGCAGACCAGCTCCGCATCCCTCAACAAGGTCCGCCAGGTCCACGTGGTTGTGTTGTCCACAGCCGCGGCTAAGCAGGGATGCCAGCAGGTCATGGGCGCCCCGTGTTCCGGCAGGGTCGTCGGCGCTGCCGAAGGGAAGCAGCAGTTTCGCGGCCAGAATCCCCGGGCTGGAGACCGGCTCGATCAGCAGTTCGGGGTTACTCATCCGTTTTTCGTCTTGGCCTGGGCGGTCAGCACAAATGCCTGTTCGGGTTGAAGCCTTGGAAACAGGTCTGAGCGAAGCCGCTCGGCAGTCCATTGCAACAGGAAGGTCAGGGGGTGGAGCAGATCCTGCTGACGATCCCAGAGGGTCTGGCTGGCGCTGAGCCCAGACACCTGGCCCGTCGATTCCAAGGCATAGCGCAGTCCGTTGCTCACCAGCTGCTGGCCCCGTTTCAGCTCCTGATCGCTGACTAGCTCATCTGCCATGGCACGCAGCTGCCGGTTCACCTCGTCTTCCACCGCCTCCAGATGCTCGTCGGGGCAGATCACCTCCAGGGTGATCAGGCTTCCCTGCTCCAGAACCGAAAGGTCCATCGACACACTTTCTACGATCTGCAGTTCCTCCCTCAAGCGGTTCACGAGACGGCTGCGTCGCCCTTCCCCTAGCAGGGTTGTGGCGAGATCAGCTGCCATCACGCCTGCCTGATCCTTGGCCTGGGGTGCTTCCCAGAGCATCAGCAGTCGGGCGGATTCGAGCCGGTCCACAACAACGCTCTCGCGTCCAGGACGCACGCTCAGGGGGGATGACGCTAACGACGGATCTATGGCATCCAGGAGGCCCGCCAGAGCCGAGGACCCCAGGGCACTGCGCAGCTCAGTGGATGGCGGGCCCGCTATCGCTAGGCAGCAGTTGGAACCGCGGTACTGCCGCTGATGAAACGCCCGCATGGCCTCGTGCGTCATGCCTTTCAGGCTGCGGGGTGTCCCCAGGATGGGTCGGCCGTAGGGGTGCTGGTCACAGCTCTTGCTCAACAGCAGTTGCAGCACCTGCTCATTGGGTTGATCGGCGTATTGAGCGATCTCTTCAAGCACCACCCCCCGTTCCGTGTGGAACCCGTCAGGCTCGAGGCTTGGCTGTAACACCAGTTCCAACAACAGATCCAACGCTTCGCGGGCTCGATCCGGTGGTGTCAGCACGTGGAAGTGAACGTCATCAAAGCCAGTGGCGGCATTGCTGCTGCCCCCCAGAGCTTCGATGGCCTCGTCGAACGCCCCAGCGGCCAGACGCTCACTTCCCTTGAACACCATGTGTTCCAGGAAATGGGCCATGCCCGCTTCCCCTGGCTGCTCACTGGCACTGCCGGCACGGCACCACAGATCAAGACAGGTCAGGGGTGCATCCGGCATGTCGGCCGTCACGCAGCGCACTCCGTTGGGGAGGGTCCAATGGTCGAGTGGGGGACCGGAGAACGGAAGGTTCAGAACTGCGTGGCAAAGTTCCATTCTGTGCCTGCCCGTTCGATGCAGCCCAAGCCGCTGGCGCCACCGCCAGGACAGCATCCCCTCGTGCAGGCCTTGGCGGCGTCGATCCGTAGTGCCTGGGCGGGATTGCCCGGATTGGAGATTCTCCCCTGCGATGAGGATTTGCGCTTCATCCAAGGGCAACTCGATGGCGAAGGCCTGTCGATCGGCAACGAGCTTTTTCGCTGCATCGGCCTTCGCAAGCTTCATCTGGAGGTTGCGCGACTCGGCAACGGCCTGCAGATCCTCCACAGCGTCTGGTTCCCCGACCCCCATTACGACCTGCCGATCTTCGGGGCCGACATCGTGGCCGGCCCTGCGGGGATCTCCGCCGCGATCGTCGATCTCTCCCCCACCTCCGATGCCCTGCCGGAACAGCTGATCCAACGGCTTGAGGCCAGGCCATGGCCGGCGTTCCGTCAGGTTCGGGAGCTGCCGGCTTGGGGATCCGCCATCTTCTCGAACAAGGTGTGCTTCATCCGCCCGGATGGTGCAGACGAGGAAGCAGCCTTTCAGCAGCTGGTGAGCCACTACCTGCAGGTGATGGCCACCAGCGTGATCGAGGCGACTCCCGAACAGTCAACGGCTCTCACTACAGTCCGCCGGTACGAGGGTCAGTTGAACTATTGCCTTCAGCAGAAACGCAACGACAAGACCCGCCGCGTGCTCGAAAAGGCCTTCGATTCAGCCTGGGCCGATCGTTACATCGACATGCTTCTGTTCGACAACCCACCGGAACTCTGATGACCCCCAAGCGCTGGTCTGTTCTGGCTGGAAGTTTGGTCATTGCGGTCATCGGCGGATGGTTGTTGCGGCCGACGCCCGAACCCAAGCCGGTTGAACCGGCACCTGCACGCACGGTTCGTCCCGAAGCGGTTGCTGCCCTGGGGCAGCTGGAGCCCGCCGGGGACATCCGCAATCTGGCGGCTCCCAATGCGGGAATGGCAGGCACACCGCGGGTGGCAGCCCTCAATGTGAATGAGGGTGATTTGATCAAGCGGGGCCAGGTGTTGGCGTCCTTCGATCACCGGGATGGCCTGCTCGCTGATCTGGAGCGCGTCGATGCGCAGCTGCGCAGCCTCGACCAGGAGATACAGCTTCAGGCCCTTGAGGTGGAGCGCTTCAGCAAAGCCGCCGATTGGGGTGCGGCCGAATTGACTCTGGTGGACAACAAGCGTGAAGAGCTGGTGCGTCTTCAGGGAAAGCGGGATCAGGCCCTGGCGGAGCGCAAAGGGCTGCAGGCCGACCTCGTGCTCAGTCAGCTGATCTCGCCCCTTGACGGTGTTGTGCTCAAGCTGCATGCCCGTGCAGGCGAGCGCCCCGGTGCAGAGGGGGTGATGGATGTGGGGGCCAATCAGGCGATGCAGGCCAGCATTGAGGTCTACGAATCAGATATCTCCCTGATCCGCCTCGACCAGTCCGTGCGCCTCATCAGCGAGAACGGTGGTTTCCGGGGTGAACTCCTCGGACGCGTCCTGCGCATCAGCCCGCAGGTGGAACAACGGTCTGTTCTCTCCACCGATCCCACAGGCGATGCCGACGCCCGCGTTGTGGCGGTTGATGTGGTGCTCAACCCTGAAGATGCCGCCAAGGTCAGCCGTCTGGCTGGTTTGAAGGTGATCGCCCGCTTCGATCCATGAACCGGTTCTGGCGGGGCCGTCGGATTCCCCTCTCCTGGCTTTTGCTGACGCGCCAGCCCGTGCGGTTGCTGGTGGCACTCGCCGGCATCAGCTTCGCGGGAATCCTGATGTTCATGCAGCTCGGCTTCCGTGATGGCCTTTTTGATGCCAGCGTCACGGCGCACCGTCTGTTCGATGCCGATGTCGTTCTGATCAGTCCCCGCTCCGCCAGCTCCGTGAGCATGGAAGCCTTTCCAAGGCGGAGGCTGGTTCAGACCCTGGCTGATCCATCCGTCGATGGGGTGACCCCGGTGCACTGGGGGCTGATGCTCTGGCGGAACCCTGAAACGCGTCGCAACCGGTCGATCCTCGCCTTGGGCTTCAATCCCGACGATCCCTTCTTCGTCGACCCCTCCCTGGCTGAAAAATCTGACGCTCTCAAGCAGAAAGGGCGGATCCTGTTCGATCAGCTGTCACGCCCTGAATTCGGACCCATTGCCGATTGGTATCGCGATGGCCGAGTGGTGGAGACCGAGATCGCTGGCAACCGCGTCCGGGTGGCGGGTCTGGTGAGCCTGGGCACCAGCTTCGGTGCCGACGGCAATCTGCTCACGAGCACCGAGACGTTTCTCGATCTGATGCCTCAGAAGCCGCCTGGGGCGATCGAAGTGGGTCTAGTGCGGTTAAAGCCAGGAGCGGATCCTGAGCAGGTGGTGTCCCGATTAAGCCAGCGGCTGCCCAAAGATGTTTCGGTGCTGACCAAGCAGGGCTTCATCGATTTCGAGCAGAACTACTGGAAAAGCAGCACCTCCATCGGTTTCATCTTCAGCCTGGGTGCTGCCATGGGCTTCGTGGTGGGCTGCGTGATCGTGTACCAGGTGCTCTACACCGATGTAAGTGATCACCTGCCGGAGTACGCCACCTTAATGGCCATGGGCTATCGCCTCAGCCACCTCTTGGGAGTGGTGGTTCGTGAGGGCTTCTATTTGGCGGCGATGGGCTACGTCCCCGCCTACCTGGCTGGTCAGGGGTTGTACTGGTTCGTTCGTGACGCCACCAAGCTGCCCGTCGGCATGGATCTGTCCCGGGCGTTGACCGTTCTGGTGATGATCCTGGTGATGTGCATGTTGTCGTCGTTCCTGGCCATGCGTCGTCTCATTGATGCAGACCCTGCGGAGATCTTCTGATGGCCGCTGTTGTTGTCGACAACCTCTCCCATGCCTTCGGTCAAAGGGAGATGCGCCGCGAGGTTCTTCAGAACATCAGCTTCAGCATCGAGCCGGGCGAAGTCGTGTTGCTCACCGGTCCCTCCGGCTGTGGCAAGACAACGCTGCTCACCTTGATCGGCGCCTTGCGGACGGTTCAGCAGGGCCAGGTGTCTGTGCTTGGTCAATCCCTTGATGGAGCCGGTCGTCGTCGTCGCCAGCAGCTGCGCCGGCGCATTGGAATGATTTTTCAGGGGCACAACCTCCTGCGCTGCCTCACGGCTGAACAGAACGTGCAGATGGGAGCTGATCTTCTGCCTGATCTAAGCTACAGGGCCCGTCGGGATGAGGCCCGTCAGTGGCTCCGTGCCGTCGGCCTGGAAGACCACATGGCAAAAGTCCCCCATGACCTGTCCGGAGGACAAAAGCAACGGGTCGCCATTGCCCGTGCCCTTGCCGCCAACCCCCGTCTTCTTCTTGCTGATGAACCCACCGCTGCCTTGGACAGCCGTACGGGCCGCGAGGTGGTGGAGCTGCTTCGCCGACTGGCCCATGAACAATCCTGCGCGGTGCTGATGGTGACCCATGACCCGCGCATCGTTGATGTTGCCGATCGCTTGCTCGAGATGGAGGACGGGCGACTAAAGAATGCTGTTTAGTACGATGACTGTTGATATCAGAGTCCGCAGTTCCGCATGGCCAAGCGCAGAAACCTGAAGAAAGAAAAGCAGGAGCGGAACCGCGCCTACGCGCGCAAGTTCAAGAAGCGCAAGATGCGCAACGATGGCCGTGGTGAAGGCGCTGGTAACGGTGTGACCGGAACCGCCAACAACGGTGGTGCAGCCGACTGATCAGCGGTTCAAATCATCCAAAAAAGGGGGCCTGCGGGCCCCTTTTTTGTTGTTCGTAGGGTGGGTGGCCCTATGCATCGGCCGTCGCGATGTTCGTCAGCGTCGTTATTCCGACCTACAACCGACGCCCGATCCTTGAGAAATGCCTTTCGGCACTGGAAGATCAGCAGCTTGCTGGAGCTCTTCAGGACTACGAGGTTGTTGTGGTCGACGACGGGTCCACCGATGGAACGCCGTCATGGCTGAGTGAGCAGGCCCATCGTTTTCCCCATGTGCGCCTGTTTGAGCAGGAGCACGGTGGCCCTGCAGAGGGCCGGAACCGAGGCGTGGACCACGCCCGTGGCGATGTGATCGTCTTCATCGACAGCGACCTGGTGGTCACAGAAACCTTCCTGGCTACCCATGCACGGGCGTTGAAGCAGTGCTGGCAACGGCGCGGTGATCGGCTCTGCTTCACCTATGGCGCGGTCATCAACACCGCCAACTTCGAAGCACCCTGCTCGGAACGCCACAAATTACGTGACTTGTCCTGGGCTTATTTCGCCACCGGCAATGTGGCCATCGATCGGGAGGTGCTGGAGCGTTCAGGCCTGTTTGACACTGGTTTCCGCCTTTATGGCTGGGAAGACTTGGAACTCGGTGAGCGTCTGCGGCGGATGGGGGTTGAGTTGGTCAAGTGTCCGGACGCGGTCGGTTACCACTGGCACCCAGCCCTGAGTCTCAACCAGATCCCCCGTCTTGTGGAAGTGGAGGGAGAACGGGCGCGTATGGGGCTTGTCTTCTACCGCAAGCATCCAACCAGGCGGGTGCGGTTGATCATTCAGTTCACCTGGTTCCACCGCATCCTTTGGGAAGTGCTCACCCTCTGTGGGCTGATCAATCCCTCCAGCCTTCGCCCGCTGCTCCGCTGGCTGATTCGGCACGGCTATCCAGGAACGGCGATGGAGCTGCTTCGTTTGCCCCTCAACCGCATCGGTGTGCGTGCCCTGTTCCACGAAGCCAGAGCGGCCGGACTTCGCTGATCAACGTTTTGATACCTTCTATAGGTCCTTTCACTCCGCACACCTGCCCGTTTCGGGTGCACCGTGAGACCAGCTCTTGCTGGTTGTTCAGGTCCCTGGCAGGTGGAGGCGAACCCGAAACCCTCAAGCCATGGCTGTCGTCACCCTCGCCGAGATGATGGAAGCTGGCGCCCACTTTGGGCACCAGACCCGTCGTTGGAACCCCAAGATGTCGCGCTACATCTACTGCGCGCGCAACGGCGTTCACATCATCGATCTCGTGCAGACCGCCGTCTGCATGAACAACGCCTACAAGTGGACCCGTTCTGCTGCCCGCAGCGGCAAGCGTTTCCTCTTCGTTGGCACTAAGAAGCAAGCCTCTGAAGTGGTGGCGCTTGAAGCCGCCCGCTGCGGAGCCTCCTATGTGAACCAGCGCTGGTTGGGCGGCATGCTCACCAACTGGACCACCATGAAGGCCCGGATCGACCGCCTCAAGGATCTGGAGCGGATGGAGTCCAGTGGCGCCATCGCCATGCGCCCCAAGAAAGAGGGTGCGGTGCTGCGTCGCGAACTCGAGCGTCTCCAGAAGTACCTGGGTGGTCTCAAGAACATGCGTCGCCTGCCCGACGTTGTGGTTCTGGTGGACCAGCGTCGTGAGTCGAATGCCGTGCTCGAAGCCCGCAAGCTCGACATTCCCCTGGTCTCCATGCTGGACACCAACTGCGATCCGGACCTCTGTGAGGTGCCGATTCCCTGCAATGACGACGCCGTTCGTTCTGTGCAACTGATCCTGGGCCGTTTGGCCGATGCGATCAATGAGGGCCGCCACGGCTCCAACGATCAGCGTGGTGGCGACAGCGAAGGCTGATCTCCTCTCACCGCTAAGTTCACGCCGCTGATTCCAAACAGGGAATCAACGGCGATTCAATTTCCCTTCTCACTGCTCCGACCGATGGCTGCTGCCGTATCCGCCAAGCTTGTCAAAGAACTGCGCGACAAGACCGGCGCGGGGATGATGGATTGCAAAAAGGCCCTGGCCGCCACGGAAGGCGATGCCAACAAGGCCGTTGAGTGGCTTCGCCAGAAAGGCATCGCCAGCGCTGAAAAGAAATCAGGTCGCACCGCCGCCGAGGGTGCCATCGGCAGCTACATCCACACCGGTGCCCGCGTCGGAGTTCTGGTTGAGGTGAACTGCGAAACCGATTTCGTGGCCCGGGGCGACATGTTCCAGTCGCTTCTGCGTGATGTCTCCATGCAGGTGGCGGCATGCCCCAACGTGGAGTACGTCACCACCGATGAAATCCCCAACGAGATCCGTGAGCGGGAAAAGGCGATCGAAATGGGCCGTGACGATCTCGAGGGCAAGCCTGAGCAGATGAAGGAAAAGATCGTTGAAGGTCGCATTGGCAAGCGCCTCAAGGAACTCGCCCTCATGGAGCAACCTTTCATCAAGGACAGCTCCATCACTGTTGCTGACCTCGTGAAGCAAACCGCCGGCAAGATCGGCGAGAACGTGAAAGTTCGTCGCTTCACCCGTTACACCCTGGGCGAGGGCATCGAGGTGGAAGAGAACGATTTCGCTGCTGAAGTGGCGTCCATGCAGAACGCCGGCTGATTCCCTTGTCCGACCCGGACGTCAAGCCTTCTTACGACCCGTCAGAACAGCTGGCACGCCTTCAACGGTTGTGCCGGCTTCGGGCCATCGCCCTGTACAGAGAGCAGGCTCTCTATCTCCAGGTGCTGCGGGATCTGCTGGAAGGAGCAACCCGTCAGGCCCTGTTCAATCTTCTCGGTGAGGTTGATCCCTCCCGTTTCAGTCGGCTTCCGGAGTCGACCCGTCAAAACTTCCACGCATCGGTCAAAGACTTGACCGATCGCTGCAGCGTCCTGCTCACGGTGGAGCAGTTGATGCAGTTGGTGCGGCAGATGCAGGAGGAGCAACGGCGCCAGCAGGCCCATGCCAGCAGAAGCATGCTGCAGAAGCTCAGTCGCCAGACCCAGGACAGTGCGCCTGTACCCGAGCCACCCACATCTGAGCTGCCGCGGGAGGAACCCAATGGATCCATTCAGCTGAGCTTGGCTTCACCGCTTGAATCCCCCCAGATGCCCTCTGCCCAGGATCCCGTCAAAGAACCGGTCCCTGAACCAGCAGACAACAATTCCTCGGGCGATTTGGATGTGCTCCGCTCACTGTTCGAGCTGGCCGGTGACGCGATGCAGCAGGCCCACCAGCCCCTTGAGCCCGGTGCTGCACATGACCCATCGCTGGAAGAAAACCAACACTTTCTCCCGAATGAACCGGATGCCCTGTTGCACTGGATCCACGCAATGGATCAGGCGCTTGAGCGACGCCTGCGCAACCTGTCCCATGCGGTGAATGTGCAGATGCTGCGGTCAGGACTGGCCCAGACCCTTCTACCCATCAGCCTGCTGGATGCTGTCTTGAAGGGACAGGTCGAAACGCAGCCAACGGCCACGAATGTGCTTCGCCTCCGCCTCCCTCTGGCTGTCGGCGAGCTCGATCAGGGCATGGATGTGCTCTGTGTGCTCTTACGCAGCAACGATCTGGAGTTCGACAGCCCACGTCTGCGTCAGTGCCGCAAACGATTGCGCGCTCACCACCATGCTCTGCTCACAATGGTGCGGCAGCAGCGTCATTGGCAGCGTCGCTCCCTGGATCGTGAGGCCCGGACCCATTGGCAGACCCCATCCGATTCAACGCAGCAGCTGAGCGGGGACTGACCAGCGAGCAGCTTTCGCTGCTTCTGGCCTGGATGCTTCCCATTCAGCGTTCGCTGGGGTTGGAGGCCGATCGTGGTTTTCAGAATCTGCAGGGTCGCCAGCAGCGCTTTCACGCATTTCTGCAACAGCAACTCGCAGCGCCGCCGGCCTTGCCTTTTCCCCAGGAAGTCAGTGAGCGCATGTCCAAGCTCAGCTCAGGTTTTGCTGATTATCCAAACCTCGCTGATCCCGCCCGCCGTCGCCTGGTCACCGATGCCCGGCAGTGGCTGCATGAACTGCGCCATCGCTTGGAACCCTCGGCTCCGATGGCACCACCACGTCTGAAGGTTCAGGCGTCTCCCCAGCAGCGGACCAGCTCACCACTGCAGCTCGACAGTCCCATCACCCAGATCCGTGGTGTGGGTCCGAAATTCGCGGCTCGGCTGGCCTCGATCGGCCTGCTTCTGGTGCGTGATCTGCTCCGTTATTACCCCCGCGACCATGTCGATTACTCCGCGATGCGCCGCATTGAGGCGCTGGTGTCGGGGGAAACGGCCACGATCGTCGCCACGATTCGCCGGTGCAACGGATTCGTCAGCCCGAGGAACACCAACCTCGCCATTATCGAGCTCCAGCTGCAGGATCCGACCGGGCGCCTGAAGGTGAGCCGTTTCCTGGCGGGCAAACGCTTCAGTTCTCCGGCCTACCTCAAAGGCCAGCAGCGCCTCTACCCCGTTGGTGCCACTGTGGCTGTAAGTGGTCTGGTGAAAGATGGGCCCTATGGCATCACCTTTCAGGATCCATTGATCGAGGTGCTGGACAGCCCCTCGTCTCCGGTCAAATCCCCCAGCATCGGTCGGCTTCTCCCGGTGTATCCCCTCACCGAAGGAGTCGGAGCGGACCGTTTCCGCAGCCTGATCGATCAGGTTTTGCCCCTGGCGGCATCGTGGCCTGATCCTCTCCCCGCCCTGCTGCAGCGGCAATTCCAGCTGCCGGCACTGTCGGACTCCCTGCAGGCCCTGCATGCTCCCAAGGACCGCGAAAGCCTCGATCAGGGACGCCGCCGGCTGGTGTTCGATGAGTTTCTGCTCATGCAGCTCGGTCTGTTGCGCCGACGCCAGGCGTTGCGCTCCCGGACGGGACCGGACCTGGATCTCCAGTCCAGCTCCAGCGGGCTTGTGGGGGAGTTCATGGATCTGCTGCCCTTCCGCTTCACCGCAGCTCAGCAACGGGTATTTCAAGAGATCGAAGTTGATCTGGCGCGCAGCGAACCCATGGCCCGGCTGGTACAGGGGGACGTCGGCTCGGGAAAGACGGTGGTCGCCATTGCAGCGTTGCTCAGCACTATTGCCTCGGGCTGGCAGGGGGCCCTGATGGCCCCCACGGAGGTGTTGGCTGAGCAGCATTACCGCAACCTCTGCCAGTGGCTGCCGCAGCTCCATGTGAGCGTCGCGTTGCTGACCGGATCCACGCCGCGGCCTCGCCGTCGGGAGCTGCTGGATGACCTAGCCAACGGTTCGCTGAAGGTGCTGGTGGGCACCCATGCCTTGCTCGAGGATCCGGTTGTTTTCAACCGCCTGGGGCTGGTGGTGGTGGATGAACAGCACCGTTTCGGTGTGCATCAACGGGATCGCCTGCTCAACAAGGGCTTGCAGCCCCATCTGCTCACCATGACGGCAACACCGATCCCACGGACCCTGGCGCTCTCGATGCATGGGGATCTGGATGTCAGCCAGATCGATGAATTGCCGCCAGGGCGAACACCGATTCGCACTCGCATGCTCACGGCTGCGAAGCGGGAGAAGGCCTATGAGTTGATCCGTGAGGAGGTGCAGCTGGGCCAGCGGGCCTATGTCGTTCTGCCTTTGGTGGACGAGTCGGAAAAGCTCGAGCTTCGCTCGGCCGTGGAAGTTCACGCTGAATTGGCCTCGGAGGTTTTTCCTGATCTGGCCGTTGGTTTGCTGCACGGGCGTCTCTCCAGTGCCGACAAGCAGGCTGTGCTGACCGATTTCTCTGCTGGCAAGACCCAGGTTCTGGTGTCAACCACGGTGGTGGAAGTGGGGGTTGATGTGCCTGAAGCCAGCGTGATGGTGATCGACCATGCCGAACGCTTTGGTCTGGCGCAGCTGCATCAGTTGCGGGGGCGGGTCGGCCGAGGTGCTGCTGCCTCCCATTGCCTGTTGATCAATGGCAGCTCCAACCCCCTGGCCCGCCAGCGTCTCGATGTGCTGGTGCGCTCCACCGATGGTTTCGAGATCGCCGAGATGGATCTGCGCCTGCGCGGACCTGGACAGGTGCTGGGGACCCGTCAGTCGGGCCTGCCTGATCTGGCTCTGGCCAGCCTCGCCGATGATGGTGCTGTTCTGGAGGATGCACGAACAGCCGCCCAGGAACTGTTGAAGACCGATCCTGAGCTCGAGCAGCACCCGTTGTTGCGCGAGACCCTGGATGCACAGCAGCGTCGTCTCAGCGGCGGCACCCCCTTGAACTGATCCCATCTGTTGCCGCCTCGATGCGTCCCTGGAGCCCGATTCCCATCGCAGAGTGCGGCGAGCCGATGCAAGAGCTGCCTCCAGCTTTGTTGCGGATGGAGCCTCATCCGTACATGGCGCTTGGGGCGCCCTATGGGGCATCGGGGACTCCCTTCCAACTGCGCCTGGGGGTGGTTCAGCGCCTGCTTGACGCCCAGCAGCAGCTGATTGAGCACGATCCCAGTCTGCGCCTGAGCATTTTTGATGCTTATCGGCCGATTGCCGTGCAGGCCTTCATGGTGGATCACAGCATTGCCGAACTCTGCCGTGAACGCGGTGTTGAAGTGCGCTCGGGGGACGCCTTTGATCAGGTGGTGGCCGATGTGGGGCGGTTCTGGGCAGCTCCCAGTCGGGACCCCATGACACCGCCACCCCACAGCACCGGTGCTGCTATCGACCTCACCCTCAGCAGCAGCGATGGAACGCCTTTGGCCATGGGGGGAGAGATTGATGCCATTGGTGCGGTGTCTGAACCGCAGCACTACGCCGGTCGGGACGACTCGAATGCTCGGCGCTGGCATCAACGCCGGCAGTTGCTGGCTGAAGTAATGGGAGCAGCAGGGTTTGCCCAGCATCCCAACGAGTGGTGGCACTACTCGTTCGGAGATCAGCTCTGGGCCTGGCGAAGGGGTGCCGCTTTGGCGATCTACGCCGAGGCCGTCAACAGCGCGCTCACTTCCTGATCACCCAGCTTCTCGATGTGGTCCCCGAAACTGCGACGTCCACCCGCGGCTTTCCAGCTGATCAGGAGCGGTTCAAGGGTTTTTTCCAGATCATCCAGGGGCAGTTTTTCCATGTAAGGGCGTGCCAGACGCTGGAGGTTGGGGGTGCCGCCGAGCCAGAGCTGGTACTGGTTGACTCCGTTGCCCACCAAGCCCAGCTCGGCCATGTAGGGGCGGGCGCAGCCGTTGGGGCAGCCGGTCATCCTCACCAGCAGGGACTTCTCAATCTCAAGCCGCCGCAGTTGGGCATCGAGGCGATCGAGAACATCCGGAAGGATGCGCTCTGATTCGGTGATGGCGAGCCCGCAGGTGGGTAGAGCTGGGCATGCGATGGCATGCCTGGCCAAAGGTGCTGGGGCTTCAGGCACCTCAAATCCGAGAGCTTCCAGCTGGGTGCGGATGCTGGCCCGCTGGGAGGTGCCGATGTTGCACAGCAGCAGGTCTTGATTGGCGGTGAGGCGAATCTCCAGCTGATACGTCTCCACGAGCTGCCTGAGGCCGGCCTTGAGATCTCCATTCAGTCGACCGCAGAGCAGGGGCAGCCCCACAAACCACATCCCTGCCTTCTGGCGATGCCATCCGAGGTAGTCCAAAAGTTTGGCCTTGGGCTCATTGCGCAGCCCCTTGAGGTCTCCCTTGAAGTAGGTCGCGCACATGGTGTCGCGGAACCATTGGATTCCCTTGTCGTGCAGCAAATACTTCATGCGGGCGTGCTTGCGCACCTCCCGATCACCGTGGTCCCGTTGCAGCGCCAGGATCGCCTGAACTACATCAAGAACGTCGGCGGCATCGACGTAACCCAAAGGATCCGCCGTGCGGGCGAAGGTCTCCTCCTTGTTGTGGGTGCGGCCCATGCCACCGCCCACGTAGACGTTGCAGCCCCGCAGATCGCCGGAGGGGTCGGTGAAGGCCACCAGGCCGATGTCCTGGGTGAGCAGGTCAACGGAGTTGTCCCCGGGAACGGTGACGGCCACCTTGAATTTCCTGGGTAAGTAAGTGTCTCCGTAGAGAGGTTCCTCTGTGCTGCCGGAAAACAGGCCGCCTTCGCTCTGGCGCTTTCTGGCCTTCTGAACGGCTCGGCTGGGCTTGAAGCGATAACTCAGGTCACCATCCACCCAGAGGTCGAGATACGCCCCTTCGGCCGCCTCGGGGCTGAGCAGATCGGCAATTTCATCGGCCAGGCGCCGTGCCACGGGATAGCCGCCTTTCTCAAAAGGAGCTGGTGGTGCCATCACATTGCGGTTGATGTCCCCGCAGGCCGCCAGGGTCGAGCCCATGTTGCGAACGATGGTGCCAATCACCTCTTTCAAGTCGGCCTTGGCGATGCCGTGCATCTGAAAGGCCTGCCGGGTGGTAGCCCGCAGGGTTCCGTCCCCAAGGCGGTTGGAGAGGTCATCGAGGGCGAGGAACAGCCGGGCAGGGATGCGTCCGCCCGGACTGCGCAGCCGCAGCATCATCTGCCAGCTGCGGATCTTGTCCGTTTTGCGCAGTTCTCGGTGGTGCTGTTGGTAGCTGCCGTGAAACTTCAGGAGTTGAACGGCATCTTCCGTGAAGCGCACATCGTCGTTGCTGAGCTCGCTCAACAACGGGTCGCGCAGATGGTCGCTGTCCAGCTTGCGCTGCTCCGATTTGGACAGCGATTGAGTTCCTGTTTCCGCCACTGCCAAGGAGCCTTCCCCCACCCCGAAAAGGATTTCTTGATTTGAACGTAGCGAAACGGCTTCCAATACAGTCGCTTTCGGCTTTGACCTTGGCGTGACGGCAACCTTTCTTCTGGAAATCGGCACCGAGGAGCTTCCTGCTGATTTCGTCCGGCAAGCGCTTGACCAACTGCAGCAGCGGGTTGGTCGTGACCTGCGTGAGGCAAGGCTGGGCCATGGAGTGGTGTCGGTGTTCGGCACCCCCCGGCGATTGGTGGTCTCCGTCGCTGAGCTGGAGGACCGCCAACCCGATCTTCAGGAAGAACGCAAGGGTCCTCCCGTGGCTCAGGCCTTCAAGGAAGGTGTCCCAGGGCCAGCGGCGATCGGTTTCGCCAAGCGCTGCGGTGTTGACCCCTCAGATCTTGAGCAGCGTGACACTCCGAAGGGGCCTTGCGTCTTCGCAACTGTTCTCACCCCGGGTCAAGCCAGTGTTGAACTGCTCCAGGGGCTGATTCCTCAATGGATTGATGCTCTTCAGGGACGGCGGTTCATGCGCTGGGGCACTGGAGCCCAGCGCTTCAGTCGCCCCATCCGCTGGCTGCTGGCGCTCAAGGGTTCTGAGCTGATCCCTGTGGTGCTCGATGGTGCTGACCCCGAGGTCCGCAGCGATCGTTTCAGCCGTGCCCACCGTCTCCATGGTGACGAGCCACTGTCCATTGCATCAGCGGAGCAGTTTGGAGAAACCCTGGCAGCCGCCGGTGTTGTTGTGGATCGTGCCGAGCGGGCCAAACGGATCCGCACCAGCCTTGATCAGTCGGCTCAGGCCGCCAACGGAACACCCGACTGCCCGGCGTCGCTGTTCGAAGAACTGGTGGACCTGGTTGAAGACCCAAGGATTCTCGAGGGGACCATCGCTGAGCGGTTCCTGCAGCTTCCCCCGGAGGTGATCAGCACGGTGATGCAGGCCCATCAGCGTTATGTGCCGCTGCAGGTGCCTGGTCTGGAGGCAGACCCCCTGCGACTCACTGCTGAGGCTGTGCTTCGTCCCCAGTTCCTTTTGGTGGGGAACGGATTAGCCCCTGCGTCGACCTTGATCGTTCGCGGGAATGAACGCGTGCTTGGAGCGCGCCTTGCAGACGCCGAATTTTTCCTCGATGTCGACCGGCGGCAGTCCAGCGCCTCCCGGCGTGAAGCCCTCGATCGTGTCACCTTCGCCGAGGGCCTGGGCAGTCTTCTGGACCGCTCCGAGCGAATCGAGCGGCTCACGGGCCTGCTGTTGAAGCAACTCGGCCTTGATCAGAGCATGGCGGATGCGGCCCAGCGTGCCGCTCATTTTTGCAAGAACGATCTGGTCAGCCAGATGGTGGGGGAGTTCCCTGAACTTCAGGGCCTGATGGGGGGCAAATACCTCCTGGAGGAGGGAGAAACCCGAGAAGTCGCCCTCGCGGTAGTGGAGCACTATCTGCCCCGGGGAGCCGGTGATGCTCTGCCCGCAACCCCCGCGGGGGCAGTTGTGGCCTTGGCGGAACGGCTCGAGCTGCTGCTCAGCATCTTTGCCAAGGGAGAGCGACCAACCGGATCCTCCGACCCCTATGCCCTGCGGCGGGCCGGTAACGGTGTGGTGCAGATTCTCTGGGGCATGGCCTGGCGCCTAGACCTCATGGCGTTCCTGAGCAAGGCCGTGGAGGAGTGGGTTGCTCTGTTCCCAGACTTTGCGGTGGACGCCAGCCAACTGCACAACGACCTCTGTCAGCTAATGCGGCAGCGGATCGTGTCTCAACTGGAAGACGACGGGTTTGCGCCTGATCTGGTGCAGGCTGTGGCTGGTGATGCCGTCTCCAGCCAGCGTCTGCTCAGTGATCCTCTGGATGTGAAACAGCGGATTCAACTGTTGCGTGACCTTCGGGACAGTGGTCAGCTGGATGCCGTTCAGGCGGTGGTGCAGCGGGCAGCGAAGCTTGCTGAAAAAGGTGATCTGGCACGGGATCAGCTTGTGGCCAGCGATGTAGTTGAGCCCGAACGGTTCGAGTCCGCCAGTGAGAAGGATCTGTTCGCAGCTCTCGAGCAGCTGCAGCCAATGGCTCAGCAGCGGTCGTATCAGGCCCTTGCCGATGCGCTTGTTGCGGCGACCCCGGCTCTCCAGGCTTTCTTTGATGGAGAGACCAGTGTGATGGTGATGGTCGACGATTCCGCGCTGCGGCTCAATCGCCTCAACCTGTTGGCGGTCCTGCGCAATCAGGCCTCGGTGTTGGCCGAATTTGAATCGATTCAAAAGGCAGAGGCCTAAACCCCAGAACACCATTGACATCAAGGGATCCTGGCTAAGCTAGGGCCTACAAGCTGGGCATACATTGGCGAACTATCTGACCCGAAGGAAGGGCAGAGACGGCTACTACTTCCAGCGCCGGGTACCGCCTGCACTGGTCGAGGCCATTGGCTGTGCCATGTGGAGACGCAAGGCCGGCACCACGCTTGCTGAGGCGAAGAGGAACGCCGCCATCTTCATCACTGAGACAGACCAGCTGATCCAAGCGGCCAAGGGAGCGAGCCAGACCCCAGAGCAGAAGCTTCTGTCTCTACTGCCCAACCGTGAGGAGATCCCAGACGAGATCGATGCTCATGACCTGGTCCATCGGGTAAGCAAGGAGCCCGTCTATTTAGACGACAAGGGGACAGTCAATCCTGAATACGAACGACTGCACCAACTAGCCACGGGCGTGCTGAAGGGCACAGCAAGACAGGTCCACTCAGCTGATGACCTACTTAAACGAGCAACCCTTCTGAAGGATCCAGCACCCGGCACTGTCTTCGAGTGGACCCGCTACATCACCAAGTTGATGGAGCACAGCGGCAGGCAATACATCGAGCAAGTCACCAGGGAAGACGCTCTCTCATGGCGTGCTGATGAGCTGCGTAGGTGCCAAGCATCGACGGTGAAGAACCGGCTACGGCTGCTCAATGGATTGTTTGGTGTTGCTGCTGAAGAGGGGTGGTTACAGTCGAACCCCTTCAGTGATCTGACCAAGCGCATCAAGTCGAAGGCCAAGGTCAAGGGAGTTGTGCTGCTGGACGAATCCGACAACAACTGGGAGAAGCTTCCGCAACTTCACCACCTGCTGTGGCATCTCCTCCGCTGGTCAGGTGCTCACGCTTCAGAGGTGGGTGGCTTGAGGTGGGAGGACATCGACCTGCATGGAGAGGAGGTGATCCACTTCACGAGCCATGAGACAAGGCCACTGAAGAACGCCTTCAGGGTGAGGACCATTCCCATCCACACCAGGCTCCTGCCGATCCTCAAGCAAGAGCACCTTGACGAACGATGCGAGGGGTTGATCTTCCCGTGGGCATACAACGAGGCCAGAGGGAGATGGTGTGAGGGTCTGCACTGGCAGCGCTACCTAGGCATCAGTCCCAAGGCCACAAGAGATTGGGCAGCTACTTGCCTCAGGTCGAAGGACATCAATGAGATGGTCATCGGCCGACTGTTTGGCCATAGCCCCAAGACAGTCACCGGAAGGTATGGGTCAGTTGATCTATCAACGATGCGTAAGGCCTTGGAACAGCTGACTTAAACGAAGTATTGACTGCACCAACGACAGCCTGTGTGTGCCGCCCAATAGATCCATTCGCTGTGATACAGGACCCGATCGCGTATCTCTTTTGTCACGACGCGAGCACCTGATGAGTTGAGAGCAACGGTGGTGGCTACGACGTGGCTGTCTTCTTGTTTTGGCTTGCCATGCAGATGTATCTCGCAGATTGCGTTTTTCCTGAGATTGAAGGCCAACTGGCTGCCTACAAGAGCTTCTGTGAGCTGTGGGATTCAGGCGAAATGGCAAAGCTGGATAACTTTGATGGCTTTGAAATGTTGTTCCGCGTGCATGCTCCTGGCGCAGGCCGAGTGACGATCCTCTTCAAAGCTGAAAGTGATGCTCAAATCTTTGAGCACTTCGCACCATGGCGTGCTCAGTTCGGCATTGAAATGGACTTCACTCCTGTTATCGGCTGTCAGGACGTGGTCGATTACCACAAGAAGCTCTTCGCCAAAATGTCCTGATCTTTTGAAAGGATAATGAACTTAGGGTCGGCGTCAGGCTGGCCCTTTTTCTATGTCGTACTTCCGAGTCAGGACAAGCTTTCTGCCCGTTCCGCTGCAGTAGCTGCAGACGTGCATGTAGCCGTCATATCTGCTCTTCTTGTAACCACTACCTCCGCAGTGCTTGCACTTGTGACTTGTGATCTTGGTATTGAACAAAGGCAGTGCAATTTGTAGTGCTGTTGCTTCTGATGTCATGTCTTATTTCCAACGACAACTCACCACTAGCTCTGGTCAATCAGCAATTTCAATAGACATAGACTTAGTAATAACTATCAGTCTCAAAAGTGCAGCTTATTGATGACGATTCCCCGAAGGTGCCGAACCCTGCTGATGACTCATTGAGCAGTCCGCAGTCACGGCGCTATTGGCGCGAGCAGGGTCCTTCCGAGCCAAACCCGCGTGGGTCGTTCGTGCGCGCGTTATTCATCTAGCTACGGCAATTTCTCGACCAATCACCTAGTTCGATAATGACAGTTTTAAACCTGAGTAAAGCCAGTGCCCACCTGGGCTTTAAGTCATGCGTCACATTGCGGCGACTGCACCAACGACAGCCTGTGTGTGCCGACAGATAGATCTATTGGAAATACAGGAGTTACGGGGCATAGGGATCCACATGCGAGCAATAGGCCCAGTGCTTACAGCTCTTCAAGGGAGGAGACCCAGGAGCCAATAGCCCCTGCCTGAGGTGACACGAGCCGAGGACTTGGCACTGCCCAAGGGTCACGTATCCGAAGTGAGCACAGGTCGCACAGCTCCGGTGGCCCTTGAAGGATTCCAGGTCCCTGTCATCGACAAAGCCCCAGTCCTCCATCAACCTCCTTAGAAGTACGTCTGTACTACTACAGATTGGTCGGGCTTGGCAATGGTGTTCAACGCCTTTGGCTGAGCAGGTCAACTATGCGGAGCATCACTTCCATGGCATCAGCTCTCCGGCGGTCCGTCTCCTCGCGGTCCATCTCGTACATGGCGATGAATCCATCAATCCTTTTCCGCTGTTCAAGCAGCTCAGTCTTGATGTCGATCTGACCGCCATCGAGGGCATTCAGCTTTCGGTCAGCGATCTGGAAGTGGCGCTGTTCGTTCCTGTTCTGGGTTGCAGCGTTCTTGGCCAGACCTTCAATCCTGCGGCTGTCGACTTCGCGCTGATGCTGTTGCGCCTTCTCAGGGGTGCGTGTTGACCAGAAGTCTTTTTCTTCCTGTGTCTTCAGGCTCCGGTCGATTGCCTCTGGGCGTTGGGGTAATGCGGGGTAGGAGTTCGCGGAAACGTCGGGGCGGCCGTGTTCGGCTTCCCATTCGCGAATAATCCGCTGCTCTAAGGGTTCATCCCACGGATCGCTTGTGTCAATGATGGGCTCACCAATTTCTCGGTGAAAGCGGACCAGCTCCTGAATGGCTGGGTGATTGGGGTTTTTGAAGGTCGGCATGGGCCTCGTATTTGAATTTGTTTTGTTGGGTGTTTCCGGCGTTACCGGCGTGCGTTCGAGGTTTGATTGCGGCCGTCTCCAGCCCCTGGTCAGCTCAATACCCTGTGATGCGTGGAACATCAGGCTAGTGGCACGGTGAGACTCAGGCAAGGCGATTGACACCACCCATGGTGTCTCGGGGGTCAGTCCAGGGCATTCCTGAGCGCAGCCTTGGCGTCCTCCCTACTTGAGGGGATCTTCCAGGGAATAGCGGCGTGGACCTTGGCAACTGCTGTCTGCTTGTAGAGCTGGCCGTAGGTCTTCTGGAGCTGTGCCCGTAGGGTTCCGAGCAAGAAAAAAGGCCCCCGAAGGAGCCTGGTGAATCAGAACGGTGCTTCCTCCTCTGGAGGCTCAGCATCAAGTTCGAGCAACCGATCAAGCTGCTCAGCCTCTGGTTGGGGCGGAGGGGGCAAGACGTTGGACTGCTTCAGCGTGAGCATCGGCAGTTTTTCCAATTCCTGGCTTCCTGCTTCGTTGCCTAGGCGAACCAAGATGTTGATCAGATAACTCAGCACTGGCCCAGGCTGGTTGTCGAATGGCAGGACCTCCGCACGCATCCGTCGGCCATGGCCGATCAGAAGGCAGCTCACCTCTTGGCCGATCAAGAAAGTGTTGACCAATCCAAGAGGGAATGTCTGAAGGAATCCATGAACGGGGATTTGACATTCGCCGTCATCGATTTCTCCACGCATCAGCACTCCAGGTCCTCTGCCGAACCGCTTGAACTGCCCGATCACCTGGGTGATCTTCACCATCACGATCATGATTCGGCGAAAATCTCGGGGGGCAGAAGGACGTATCCAGCCGCGACCAGGCCAGAGACTTTTGCCTCTCGCCCCACGGCCGCAATGATCTGATTCATCGCGGGGATACAGGGATGCATGGTGCTGCTGTCGATCTCGACGTGATCAACTTCACCGTCTCGAACCTCAGTGCTCTCCAATTCATCCGTGGTCTGAGCAGGGTTTTCGAAGACCAGAGGTTTGCTGTCCTTCGGTGCCAGTGACGGGTCTTGAAGACGTTGAATCACCAGCTCTTTCAGCTCCTCTGGTTGGCGGTCCCAACCTTTGCCACGCAGAAAGTTGCTGTCGGGTTCGACGGCAACGTGGCAGTCAAGAGCAAGTTCTAGATAGTGCGGGTCAGGCCAGAACTTGAGATTGAACAAGGCCTGATGTTCCTGCCCTGTGTTGATGTCCTGGACCGTTGTCCACATCAACTCATGGTCTCTGCCAAATTTGTCGGGGAATCGTCCCCTGCATTTCGTCAGCCTGGCCTTGGTCAAGAGACCAAGAGACGGAGTTCCCTGCTTGGTTTGGCCGTGATTAGGGAAGGTTCGCTTGCCTGAGCCGCGGAGGCTTTCGAGGATCCCCATCTCAGTTACCTCCTTGGCCATAGCCATGAGTGAGGTCAACGCAGTGGGGACTGCGGAGCTGATGCTGTTGCAAGCGCTGGAGTTGGGCCAACTCGCTGGTGACGTCATAATGGGTACGAGTCACGAGAGGAAGAACACTTTCGTGCTCTCTTGTGGTTTCGGGCATGGTTAAAAAGGGTCGTTTATTGACTAACCGTTGTTCTCACTATTGGGCTCAGAGTGATTGACACCCGTGAACCAGCCGAAAGCATGGGGCTCGCTTTCAAATAGCAGCTTTTGTAGCTGGTAATGATAACGATGGTATTTGGGCGCTGTTTGGCGCATCTCATGCAGTTGAGCAGAATCAAAATCAGACAAGTTGCCTGTCTGACGAAGGAATTCATCGTTCCTTTTTGATGCTGCTACGTATTGAGCCGTGTTTTCGCGTGTCGGCGCAGGAATTTCCCGACCGTACGCAAACTCTTGGCGAACATGTTGCATTGCGCCACCACGCTGGGATTCAGTCAGGTCAAGACCCTTTGGGAGCCTTGTCTGGGAACCTTTCCGATCCTTGATCGGTTCCACCAGGTAGGCGAGAAGATCCAGGTAATTTCCAGCACGACGCAACGGTTCCATCCTTTCGAGGAGAACTTCAGTTACGACAGGCCAGAACGGGCAACCGAATGATCGGCGGCAGGAACCAGGGAGTCAATGATTTTCTACAGAACTTTCTGCAGTTCGTCAACGGCCAGGGAGAAAATCTCGTTCATGGCCTCGTCTCACCCAGCCTCAGGAGCCCAGCTCACTTGCTTTTCATACGTCATCAATAAAAAAGGACGGGCCCCTCAGCCCACCCCATACAGACGAATTGAAAGCAGCTCTGCTTCCGAGACAACAATACCAATTACTAGGCATTACTACTTAGCAATAATCATTTTCACTTGGGTCATAGTTCCGCTGACGCGTGCAGCTCTGCAAACGCGTTGGGAGATGGAAGTGCATGCAGCGGGTTTCCCTCGACCCGCTTCTCCCTGAACTAACCAACTTCAGGAGCCCAGCCCACTTCCTTCTGCCAGGTGGGTGCTCAGAGCTTGCACCGCTTCTTTAGGTGCTGCCCTTGCTCCAGCTGCTTCTGCCTGAGGTTGCAGCCAACCATCGTGTGGCAATGCTCATCACCAGTGCAGTAGAGGCAGAAACCGATATCTGATCCGTTTACTGCCAGTCGCCCTTCACAATTTTCAACTGAATGGGAATCTTCGAGTGCACTTCAATCGGGGAATCCAGCAGATGCTTTTCTTGAAATTCGTTGAGTGCGCCGTCTATCAAATCAAAGGCCCTTTTCAATCTCACCTGCTCCATGTCATCCGCCGTGGACACGCTGGCGTCCTCCAGAACCCGAACGACTGACTCCCAGTTCTCCCTCGAAAGCTCAAGCGTCAATTTGATATCTGCGGTCATGTGAGTTGGAGTAACGATTGGCGATGAAGTGCAGCAGCAGAGCGCAGTGGCGTGGCCTACGACATCTGGTGCGCCATGAAACCTTGGCAACGCGACAAGATCACTGCCACACGCAAGGTAGACAAGGACATCCAGCCATTGGTGGAGCGATACACCTGAGCAATGCAGCTTTGAACTGATCGCTCAGCACATTTGTGTTGATCAACCCGCTTCGGGAAGCGGATTTTTCGCGGGTTCCCCCGCCCGCGACTCCCGCTTATGCGTTCAGGGAGAGGGAGGCAGCCGTAAGCCTCCCCTCCGCTAAGGCAAGAAAGACCCCTGGTGGTGTCAGTCCCAGGGGCTGAGCACTCCTCGCCGATTTCAAGTTGATGCACTTGTGTGACCAGGGTGTGATCGGCAGGCGTCGGATTCATGACCAGGTCCAACTCGCTGGCCAACCCGCCTCAGTAGCAAGTGATGCGTCAGGCCATTGAGTACCAGGGCCACGATTGAACTGCTCGCAGTTGTCGCACTTCTGAGAGCGGCGAGGTCACCTCTCGAGGGTAGGGGCTTCGCCTGTCCAAAAAATGAGCCCCCCGCAGCTCTATAAGAGGAGGCTCGTGTTAATTAACAAGCTGACATTGGCGACTGAATGAAGTTTTGGGTCGTTGAGTCAGTAGGTCCTTACAGATGTTCTGCTTACTCAGCATGACTAACCCGCTTCAGGTGCCCAGCCAACTGCCTTCTGCCAGGTGGGTGCCCAGAGCTTGCAGCGCTTCTTTAAGTGCTCACCCTGCTGCAGTTGGCGTTGCCTGAGGTTGCAGCCCACCATCGTGTGGCAGTGCTGGTCGACTCCGTAGGTGAAGTGCTGGCAGGTCATGCAGACCACGCCTCCCTTCCAGTTCTGCAGGTCTCTGTCATCTACGAAGCCCCACTCTTCCAAGTGCCAGCACCTCTAATCAGTACAGCTGTACTAGCAGGGGTGAGGAAGGCTTTGCAACGAAGTTCAGGAACCCAGCAGCTCCATCAGCAGCTTGAGCTTCTGAAGCTTCTCCTTCTGGACGCCACCAAGGTTGTCGATGTCGTCAGCTGCCATCTTCAGCAGCCTGTCTGTCGGGTTCTTCTTCAGGGCTTCTTGAACAGCTGCACTGTCTTTGGAGGTGACTACGTCTCCATCGGATGAAGGTGCCAGCACTGGTGGTTCGATTCCCTCGTCCTTGAGCCGCTTCTTCTGAGTCTTGATGGCGTCTTCAACAGCCACCCGGAACCACTGGCTGATGGTGCGCCGGTCATAGCGAGCCATCTGCTGGGCCTCCTCATAGAGGGCCATGGGGATGTTCACTGCCACCCGCTTGGTTCTGACTGGGTTGACCGGCACGACAGGTGAATCAACCAAGCACACCCAGCTTCCTGCTGGTGCTTTGGAGTACCCGCGATGACTGCTGAGAAGTTCTCCCTCGACCCAAACATGACGACCTCCGCTGAATGGCATGAAGCCAGGGCGGAGGAGCGGAAGGAGATGGGTGTCTATTTCGGGGACCGAGTCTCCGTGAAGAGTGGATCTAAACCCCAGGGCAAGTCCAAGGAGGTAGAGGGTCCAACCCTGAAGCCCTATCCCCAGACACTCAACGTTGCCCGGACCGGACACGAACCCGTCAACAACAAGCCGACTCGCCACAAGGCTCCCACCCTCAACCAGCTCAACAAGAGACGCAGATCCCATCCCTCTTAATTCTTATGTCTACCCCTGCTCAAATCTTCTACCCAGTTCCCAACCGGACTGGGCTCTACAACCGAGAGCGTGACCTTGAGACAGCGTACGCCGTCGATAAAGGCACCGCTGATCGGATCGAAGCTCAGATCGAGCTAAGACGTGGCAACTCAGAACGAGTGAAGAACCTCGTGATCGCAAAGATCTCCAGCGGTGGTCTCTATGTCAATGAGATCCAGGTCGGCTGATCGGTTTCCTTGACCCGTAAACACCGCTTTTCATTTCCCACAACAACAACATGAAGATCATCCGTCTCAAACGGAGTGGCAGACCTACGGGTCAGATAAAGCTATCCAAGATGTTGAACACCGGCACACCCCAAGTTGATGTTCTGGGCGGCGTCGCGATGCTGCTCGATCATTACAAGGTTTGTGCCCACATATCTCAATACGAAGCACATGGACTTACCTAGTCTCCAAGCGGCTTACCTCGAAGTTTGTTTAAGCCTTGATAGTGCCGGCAAGTCCTCTCTATCTAAACAACAGGAAGCTGCTTTGTCGTTGGCCAAGTATCTCATCAAGACCAAGAACAACGATGCCAAAACCAAATAACAACAAGGTCACAGAGTCTCAGGCCGCTGAAGTACACGCATTGACCGTGCAGATCCTTGAGCTCCAGGCCAAACAGATGCTGTTGACCGGAGAGATCGATAACGCTGGTGTTCGCAACATGCTCACGTACCTGAAGCAACAGGACGTGACTGTTGATCCTGAAGAAGATCCCGGCACTATCAGCCTTGTGAAGGCTCTCAAAGAGATCGACCTCAACTACCTCTGACGTTCAGCACCCCCTCTCCTCCGCCTTTGGCGTCCTCGAGGGGGAAGCCCTCAGACACCTCTGTAACCCTCTGTAGCAAGAGTGCAACCCTTGCGCGCTAGATCATCTATCGGAGCCGAGACCGGCCTTGTAGGGCGATCTGAAGGGGCTCAGAGTGAAAATGACCCAAATTTCCAAGACCTGTACCTATACGCGTGGCGGCGAACTTCCCCCATAGCTACCCCCTGCTCGCAGCAATCAGGCCGGCAGGGGTCATGGGAAAGGCTGGGGTAGGTCCAGATCGATCGATGGGGGAGGGGCTAGGGCCCAGACCACTTGCTACGGCTGGCCGTGTGACGAAACAGATGAATCGATCAATGGTCAGTGCAGGCCTGGCTATCCCTCGAGATCCATTGGTACGACTGGGTTAGCGATAGGTCGGCCGCTGTTGCGAATGGCCGGGCTCGCGTATTCCTCATCTACTCCTACTCATCTGTTGAAGGCGGTTTTGACTGGGCATACATCGTGGGCTTACACGATCAGCGAGACCCGTCGCAAACACTAGAGTCTTAGCCATGCCGACGATTTGAATCGATTCAATCGAAATGAAGGCAGCCTCTGCGGCTAAGCAGGGGCCAGTCCATGCAGCCTCAATGTCTGATCAAGAGACGAACACCACCCAGCAGCCTGTGCTGATCCGCCAGGGAGGCAATGGTCTGGGAACCGTGATTGCGGCCTTGATCATCGCTGCCGCTGCTGTTTACGCCATCAACGTCTGGTCGACGACCAAAAAAGAAACCTTCCCTGCCAAGAACATTGAGCTGGGGATTGAGCGAATCAAGGATGCCGCTGGCAAAGCGATCGAGTCGCGCAACTAACCAGCACTTCAACGCCGGTATTGAAGTGATGTTGTGGGCCGGCCTCCGTCAGGAAACGCCGGCCTTTTCCTTCCACTCGGAACCCTTGGATTCGCCAGCCTGAGCCTTGATCTGCTGGGCAGCTTCCTCCGCTAGGAAATCGCCATCGGAACGGCCAACGGCCGAAGGAACAGGGTTGTAATCGGAGGGAGCAAGGGCCTCGCCCCGGATCAGGCTGCCCAGGGTGCGGAGGGTCAGCTTGATCTGCTGCCAGGGGTTCATCATCACCACCCGCTTATACAGGTAGCTGTCGAAGGTCAGCTTCTGCACGTCCTTGTCGTCGCACATTTCGACAAAGGCTTCCCGGGCAGCGTCGTTGCGGTAGAAGATTCGCTGCAGGATATCGAGCACCACATAAGTGGCGCCGTATTTGCGGTCCCAGCGCTTGAGGTAGGTCGACTTGATCTGCTTCTCAGTGGGGATGGAAGCACCGTTGTTGGAAATTTCCACAATCGCTTCGGCACACATCCGGCCGCTCTTGGCTGCGAAGTAGATGCCTTCACCGGAGCTCTTGGTGACGTAGCCGGCGGCATCGCCCACTAGCGCCATGCGGCCCACGACGCGACGGGGACGGGGGTGCTCAGGAATCGGGTGGGCTTCCACCTTGATCACTTCACCCTGGAACAGACGCTTGTTGGCCCGCTCCCGGATGCCCCTTTGCAGACCTTTGATTAGGCTCTGGTTCTGCTGCATGGTTCCCGTTCCAACGGCCACGTGATCGTATTTGGGGAACACCCAGGCGTAGAAGTCAGGTGAGACGTCTGTTCCGACGTACATCTCAGCCAGATTTTCGTAGTAGGTCATCTCCTCAGCAGGAAGCTTGATCCGCTCCTGGAAGGCGATGGCCACGTTGTAATCCCCGGCGTCCATGGCTTTCGCCACCCGGGAGTTGGCGCCATCGGCACCAATGATCAGATCCACAGCCAGGGTCTTCTGTTCACCGGTTGGGCCACCGCCGCTGTAGTCGGCGTAATGGATGGTGTAGGGGCCCTGACGGTCTGCACCGGTGTCGATCTTCTGCACCAGTCCATTGATCAGGGTTGTGCCCAGATCGGCAGCACGGTTGCGCAGGAAGGCATCGAACACCTCACGACGGCACATGCCGATGTAGGCGTTTTCGTCGTAGCCGAGGGGATCGAGTTTGATGTCCACCTCCCTGTTGGAAGGGGAAATCATCTTCATGTTGCGGACCTTTCGGTCGATGATTTCGTCGGGCAGGTCAAACTCCTCGACCATGCAGAGCGGAATAGCCCCACCACAGGGTTTGGCGTTGTCGAGTTTGCGCTCGAATAGCCAAGTCTCAATTCCCGCCTTGGCCAGAATTTCGGCAGCACAGGAGCCACTGGGGCCACCACCGATCACCGCAACTTGCAACATCTCAGCCCGTCTCCGCTGGATTGTTTTTTGAAGCTATCACTGTCACAACAACCATTGTGGGTCGACCTGTCTGTTGCCTTTACGATCGAAACAACACGCATCAGCGTCTTGGTTCGGGCCTCCTCTGCGCGACGCACCGAGCGGGAGGACATTCCGGTCGCCCGTCGAACACGACAGCCGCGACAACGCAAGGGAAATAGCGCGGCTGGTCTGCTGTTCGGGCTTGTTCTTGTCTGTGCCGGAAGCCTTGCAGTGGTGATGCTGGTTCCCACCCTGCTGTCACAGCGCCAGCCCACGCAGAGCCTCGAGATTTCAGGCTTTCGAGAACGTCCCGACGCCGACGGCCGTCTCCTGGGTCACTTCCCCTATGACGAAGCGGATGCCGATCAACTCATCGTCTTTGAGCCAGGGATTGAGCTGAATGTGGAGGCCGCCGATGCCCTCGACACGATGATGCGATACGCCTCGGCTGACGGGGTTGATCTGCGTCTGCTCAGCGGATTTCGTTCCCTGGCCCTCCAGGAATCGATCTTTTTTGACGTGGCCTCCGAACGGAACCAAACCGCCGAAGAACGAGCTCAGGTTTCGGCTCCACCCGGCTACTCCGAGCACAGCACCGGTTATGCCGTGGATCTCGGCGATGGCCGTTTTCCTGAGACCAACCTCTCCCAGAGCTTTCAAGACACCGCAGCCTTTCGCTGGTTGCAGGACCATGCGGCCCGGTATCACTTCGTGTTGTCCTTTCCCGAAGGCAACAAACAGGGTGTGATGTACGAACCCTGGCATTGGCGCTACCAGGGCAATGCGGACGCACTGCGTTTGTTCGAGCCGGCCAGTCGGTTCTCCAGGCGCGACCCTTGAACGTCCCCGAACTGCTATCGCCCGCCGGCGACTGGGCTGCGATGAAGGCGGCTGCTGCCTCCGGTGCTGATGCGGTCTATTTCGGTGTTGATGCCTTCAACGCCCGCCAGCGGGCTGAAAACTTCCGACTGCAAGACCTTTCCGAGGTGATGCAATGGCTGCATCAGCGGGGGGTGAAGGGATTCCTCACCTTCAACGTGTTGGTGTTCAGCGATGAATTGGAGGCAGCAGCTCAGTTGCTGATCGCTGCAGATCGAGCCGGCGCTGATGCGGTGATCGTCCAGGACGTGGGTCTCTGTCGCCTGGCCCAGCGGCTGGTGCCGAATCTCTGTGTGCACGGCTCAACCCAGATGTCGATCACCAGTGCAGCGGGCATCGCCCAGGCTGCTGCACTCGGTTGTCAGCGGGTGGTGCTCGCCCGGGAGCTGGCTTTGCGTGATCTTGAGCGCCTGCAGACACAACTGGTCCAGCGGAACCTTGCGATGCCGTTGGAGGTGTTCGTGCACGGCGCCCTTTGCGTTGCCTATTCCGGTCAATGCCTGACTAGTGAATCGCTTGGGCAGCGCAGTGCCAATCGAGGTGAGTGTGCCCAGGCCTGTCGCCTGCCCTACGAACTGGTGGTGGATGGTCAACCTCACCTGCTTGATGACCAGCGATACCTCCTCTCGCCCCAGGATCTGGCGGCCTGGGAGCTGCTGCCGGAGTTGCAGCGCATCGGCGTGGCCAGCCTCAAGATCGAAGGCCGCCTGAAGGATGCTGCCTACGTGGCTGCCGTCACCGACGCCTATCGGCAGCGCCTGGATCAGACCTCCGCTGCGGCGCCGCAGGTGCATCGCCAACTTGAGCTGGCATTTTCCCGAGGCCTGTCCACCGGTTGGCTGGAAGGGGTGAACCATCGCCGTCTGGTGCATGGCCGCTGGAGCAAGAAACGGGGCCCCCTAGTGGGGCAGTTGCTGCGGGTGGAACGGGGTGGTTGGTTGCATCTGCGCAGCCGGGACCAGCTGCAACCTGGTCAGGGCCTTGTGCTGGAACAGCTGTCGTCCGACCCCCTGCAGCCGCCTCGGGAGATCGGTGGCCGGATCATGGTGTGTGAGCGGCTGGGCGACGAGCGCTGGAAGCTGCGCCTTGGGCCCGAGCGAGTGGATAGCTCAGGCTTGAGACCTGGCACCTCGGTCTGGCTCACCAGTGACCCTGACTGGCAGTCCCGTTGGCAGCGTGCTGCCCGCCGCACGGTGGAGGCCCGGTCTCGGGATCTTTCGCTGCGGGTGTCCGGTCGGCTCGATGCACCGCTGGAGTTGCACCTGCTGGCGCCCCCGGGGCTGGATCTGCAGGTCAGCAGCTCCATGCCGCTGCAGAGCGCTTCGCAGCGCCCCTTGGATCTGGATCGCCTAGAGCAGCAACTTGGACGCCTGGGGGGAACCGGCTGGTTGCTCCAGCGTCTTGAGGTCCAGCTGGAGGGCGATCTCTTTCTGCCGGTGGCGGAATTAAACCGCATGCGCAGGGTGCTGCTGGAGCGGTTGGAGGCCTCGTTGGATGGGAACAGTGATTCAGGTCCTGTCCCTGGAGACACCAAAACGGCAGACCCGACAGAGCTGCTGGCTCAGATGTGCCCACCAGTTGTCGCTCCCCTCAGCGAGACCAAGCCAGGCCTGGTGGTGCTGGTGCGCAGCCTGGAGCAGCTGCAGGCCTTGGTCGATCTCTCCGGCACGGACCTGCCGATTCGCTCGGTGGTGGCGGATCTCGAACAGCCGCGGGAGCTGCGGGAAGCGGTGGCGATCGGTCGAGGCTGCTGGCCGGAGGGTGTTTGGTTGGCCGGGGCACGGATCACACGGCCTGATGAACGCTGGACGCTTGAGCCACTGATTCGTGCTCGCCCCGACGGTTTCCTGGTGCGAAATGCCGATCAGCTGGAGGTGCTGACTCCTCTGGCCCCTTGCATTGGTGACTTTTCCCTCAACACCGCCAACCCCCTGAGCCTCCACTGGTATCGCGACCACTGGAAGCTGCAGCGACTCACGGCCAGTTACGACCTGAACCTTCAGCAACTGCTGGGTCTGGCCGTCGCCGTTGATCCGGCGCTACTGGAGGTCACCCTTCATCAGCACATGCCGTTGTTCCACATGGAGCATTGCCTGTTCTGTGCGTTCCTCTCAAACGGCAAGGACCACACCGATTGCGGTCGTCCCTGTGAGAAGCACCACGTCACCCTGCGAGATCGCAGTGGCGTTGAACATCCCCTGCGGGCTGATCTGGGGTGTCGCAACACCCTTTTCAATGGCACGGCGCAATCGGGCGTGGAGGCGCTTCCGTCTTTGTTGCGGGCGGGTGTGCGCCGGGTTCGGCTTGAACTTCTTGATGAGGATGCCGCTGCAACGCGCCGGCGCGTCAGCTTGTACGCCGAGGCTTTGGCGGGCCGGATGGCCACCCAGGAGGTCTGGTCCCAAGAGCAGATCCACCACCAGCTGGGCGTCACCCGCGGCAGTCTGCGCAGCAAGGGTCCGGAGCGCACCAGTCGATTCTCACGTTGAGATAACCTGTCGCACTGCGCCTTTGGCGTTCTTCACAAATACTTACGGTCAGCCCGCATGAGCGCCAACAGCAAGGCGATCCGCAACATCGCGATCATCGCCCACGTTGACCACGGCAAGACGACTCTGGTCGATTCGCTGTTGGCGCAGTCAGGAATTTTCCGCGACAACGAGGCCGTCCCCACCTGTGTGATGGACTCCAACGACCTGGAGCGTGAGCGGGGCATCACGATCCTGTCCAAGAACACGGCTGTCACCTACAACGACACCCGGATCAACATCGTTGACACGCCTGGGCACGCCGATTTCGGTGGTGAAGTGGAGCGGGTGCTGGGCATGGTCGACGGTTGCCTGCTGATCGTTGATGCCAACGAGGGGCCGATGCCCCAAACCCGCTTTGTGTTGAAGAAAGCCCTTGAGCAGGGTCTGCGTCCGATCGTGTTCGTCAACAAGATCGACCGTGCCCGGGTGGATCCCGAGACCGCCGTCGACAAGGTGCTCGATCTGTTCATCGAACTCGGCGCTGACGATGATCAGTGCGATTTCCCCTACCTGTTCGGCAGCGGTCTGGGAGGGTTCGCCAAGCCCGACATGAAGACCGACAGCGACAACATGCGTCCGCTGTTCGATGCAATCCTGCGCCACGTTCCGCCCCCGGTTGGTGATCCGGAAAAGCCCCTTCAGCTGCAAATCACCACCCTTGATTATTCCGACTTCCTGGGTCGGATCATCATTGGTCGCGTTCACAACGGAAAAATCAAACATGGTCAGAACGCTGCACTGATCAAGGACGACGGCAGCATTAAGAAGGGTCGCATCAGCAAACTTCTTGGCTTCGAAGGTCTGCAGCGCGTTGAGATCGAAGAGGCTTCCGCCGGTGATCTGGTGGCCGTTGCTGGTTTTGACGACGTCAACATCGGTGAAACCATCGCCTGCCCGGATGAGCCCACCGCTCTGCCGCTGATCAAGGTGGATGAGCCCACCCTCCAGATGACCTTCGTCGTCAACGATTCACCCTTCGCTGGCAAGGAAGGCAAGTTCGTCACGAGCCGTCAGGTGCGTGACCGCCTTCAGCGTGAGTTGCTCACCAACGTGGCCTTGCGTGTGGAAGACACCGATTCACCAGACCGTTTTGCGGTGAGTGGTCGCGGTGAGCTGCACCTCGGCATCCTGATCGAGACCATGCGCCGTGAGGGTTATGAGTTCCAGGTGTCCCAACCGCAGGTGATCTACCGCACCATCGATGGCACCCCTTGTGAGCCGGTGGAAACTCTGGTGATGGATGTGCCTGAACCTGCCGTGGGCAGCTGCATCGAAAAACTGGGCACCCGCAAGGGCGAGATGCAGAACATGGAAACCAGCGCTGATGGCCGCACCCAGCTGGAGTTCATCGTTCCCTCCCGCGGTCTGATCGGTTTCCGCGGTGAATTCATCCGGGCCACCCGCGGCGAAGGAATCATGAGCCATTCCTTCTATGAGTACCGGCCGATGATGGGTGAATTCGACACCCGCCGGAACGGTGTGCTGATCGCCTTCGAAGAGGGAACGGCCACGTACTATGCCCTCAAGAACGCCGAGGATCGCGGCCAGTTCTTCATCAGCCCGGGCACGAAGGTGTACAAGGGAATGATCATCGGGGAATACAACCGGCCGCAAGACCTTGAAATCAACGTCTGCAAGACCAAGCAGCTCACCAACATGCGTTCAGCTGGCGCTGAGGAACTGGACACGCTGCAAGCACCGGTTCAGATGACGCTGGAGCGCGCATTGGAATACATCGGCCCCGACGAGATGCTCGAAGTCACGCCCGAGTCGATCCGTCTGCGCAAACTTCCCGGCAAGAAGCCGGCCAAGTCCAAGCGCTGATGCCTCAGGCGGACCCCCGCTTTCAACAGGGAGTGGAGCTCTTCAATGCAGGTGATTGGTACGCAGCTCATGATCTGTTTGAGGAGCTCTGGCATGAAACAGCTGATCCGGATCGGCGCAGCCTGCAGGGAATCCTGCAGGTGGCCGTAGCGCAGTTGCATTTGCAACGGGGCAACCGGCGGGGGGCCACGATTCTTTTTGGTGAAGCTCTGGGTCGTCTTAAACGTCCTGGAACCCCAGATCTGGGCCTGGACCTCGCGTCTCTGTGCCGTGCTGCGCAACAGCGGCTCGAGGCGCTTCATCAGGATGGGGATCCCGAGTCATGCACTGTCCCTGTTCTTGAGTCCAAGCGCTGAAGCGCCGGTAATCTCGACAAACTTGAGCGAGTTGCGTGGCGGTTAAAGCGATGCTCCGTATCGGGGGCTTTTGTTTAGCTCTCCCCCTTCTTGCCATCTTTTGGCCCCTGGTGTCGGCCCAGGCTCAGCAAATGGCTGACGCAGGCGTCATCACGATTGAGTCCGATCTGCAATCGGCCGACAACGGCACGGGTGTGATCACTGCCAGCGGCAATGTTCGCCTGGTGCATGCCGGTCGTGGCTTGGTGGCCACAAGCAGACAGGCCCAGTACTTCACGGAGGAAGACCGGATTGTGCTGAGTGGTGATGTGGATGTGATTCAGGCCAATGGCAACCAGCTCCGCGCTGATCGCTTTACTTATCTGCTGGAGGAAGGTCGCGCGATCGCCAGCCCCGTTCCTGGCCAGCAGGTGTTCAGTCAGTGGTCGCTCACTCCCGGCCAACCCGTGCTCGACGTTCAGACCGAGACAACCACGGTGACTCGATGACCCTGGAACTGTCGAATGTCTCCATCACCCTTGGGGGCCGCCAGTTGCTGAAGGGCTTGGATCTGAAGCTTTCCCCCGGTGAGGTGGTCGGCCTGCTGGGGCCCAACGGAGCTGGAAAAACCACCACCTTCAATCTGGTGATCGGTCTGCTCTCCCCTGATCAGGGTGATGTGACCGTGAACGGTGAGCGTGTCACCGACCTCCCCATGCCGGAGCGAGCACGGCTTGGGGTGGGTTATCTGCCCCAGGAAGCTAGTGTTTTTCGCAATCTCACGGTGCGTGAAAACCTGGATATCGCCCTTGAACAGACCGATCTCAGTTCCGAACAGCGACGGGAGCGGCGCCAGCAGCTGATTGAAGACTTTCACCTCACCGTGTTCATCAACCGGCTTGGCTTCCAACTTTCCGGGGGGGAACGTCGCCGTTGCGAAGTGGCCCGGGCGCTGGCATCGGGTGCCAACGGACCGACGTATCTCCTTTTGGATGAACCCTTCGCCGGTGTTGACCCCCTCGCGGTGGCGGACCTGCAGTTGCTGATCGAGGGGTTGCGGTCTCGGGGCATGGGGATTCTGATTACCGATCACAACGTGCGGGAAACCCTGGCCACCACTGATCGGGCTTACATCCTCAACGATGGTGCGGTGTTGGCTGCAGGACGGTCCGAGGAGGTGGCGGCTGATCCACAGGTGCGTCGTTATTACCTCGGGGAAGGATTCCAACTGTGATGGTGGACCGTCTCAAACGGGCCACCTGGATGCGGCTGGATCTCTTGGATCGTTGGTTGCTCAAGGAGCTTCTGGGTCCGCTGCTGTTCTTCATTGCTCTGTTCACTCTTCTGCTGCTCACCGGTGGCGTGATGTTTGAACTGGTGCGGCAGATGGTCGATAAGAACCTGCCGATCACGATTGCGGTTCAGGTTCTGTTGTTCAGCATTCCCCGTTGGTTGGCCTTCTCTGTTCCGATCGGAACGTTGATGGCGTCGTTGTTCGTGTTCACCCGCCTTTCGGCGAACAGTGAACTCACTGCCCTGCGAAGCCTTGGGATCACCACAGTGCGGATGATCAGCGCGGCCCTCGCCCTCTCCATGGTGATGACGCTCTTCACCTTCGTCCTCAACGACGTGGTGGTCCCTCGTAGCCAACGCTATGCAGAGGTCACCCTCAAGCGTTCATTGGGGCGTTCCCTCGCCAGTGAGACAGGACGCGACATCATTTATCCCCGTTTCGGGACTCGCTTCGATTCCGACGGCGAAGAAGACGGCAAGGGACTGAATCAACTCTTCTATTCGAGAAAGTTTCAGGACGGTGAAATGGCGGATGTGACGGTTCTGGATTTCACCCGATCCGGCTTCACCCAGATGCTGCGTGCGGATCGGGCGATCTGGAATGAGGACCAGGCCAGCTGGGACTTTCTTGATGGCCAGATTCTGACCCTGGCCGCCAACGGCAGCTCAACCAAGGCTGATTTCGATCGTTACGTCTATCCCCTTGGTTCAGGACCGGTGCGCCTGGCAGGAATTGAGAAGGATGCCGTCAACATGACTGTTGCTGAAGCTTTGCAGGCCCAGAGGCTGTATGAAGAGGCCGGCAGCATCAAGGAGGCCCGCAAGATTCGTGTGCGGATCCAGGAGAAGTTCACGGTTCCCATGGCTTGTCTGGTGTTTGGCTTGTTTGGAGCCACCCTTGGCGCTCAGCCCAGTTACCGAAGCAGCCGAAGCTTCTCGTTCGTGCTCACCCTCGGGATCATCGCTGTTTATTACGTGATCGGTTTCAGCTTCAGTTCCCTTGGGGTGAAGGGAACTCTTCCACCGATCCTGGCGGCCTGGCTGCCTGTGATGTTGTTTCTCGGGGCGGGTGGTCTATTGCTGAAACAGGCCAGTCGCTGATTGGCCGAGGCAGAATCGCAGTGTCTTTGGGAAACGGTGTGTTGAACACGCCTTTTGAGCTGGTCACCAGTCTTGGATTTGCAGGCTTCGTGTTGCTGCTGCTGGCCATGCCTCTGGCTTTCTGGGCGGTGTCCAGCCAGTCCCGCGCTGGCTTGGTTCGGCTTCTGGTGGCCGTCGCCAACCTTCTGTTCACAGCTCAGCTGATTTTGCGCTGGTGGCAATCGGGCCACTTCCCGATCAGCAACCTCTACGAATCCCTTTGCTTCCTTGCCTGGGCTTGCACCCTCACCCAGCTGCTGGTGGAACGGGCCTGGCCGTCTCCCATCGTTGCGGCAGCAGCCACCCCCATGGGCCTGGGTTGCATTGCCTTCGCCAGCTTCGCCTTGCCCGATCAATTGCAGTCAGCGGCTCCTCTGGTTCCTGCCCTGCGCTCCAGCTGGTTGGTGATGCATGTGAGCGTGATCATGGTGAGCTATGCCGCCTTGCTTGTGGGATCTCTGCTCTCCTTGGCGGTCTTGGTCACGGATCGCGACCAATCCCTGGAACTCAGGAGCAGTTCCATTGGCAGTGGTGGATTTCGTCAGGCGGCTTCGATCGCGAATGGTGGTTCTGTTCAGCTGCAATCGGTTCAGCTGAGCACCAATGAACAACTCGACAGCCTCAGTTACCGCACGATCACGGTTGGGTTCCTGATGCTCACGGTGGGCATCGTGAGTGGTGCTGTTTGGGCGAATGAAGCCTGGGGCAGCTATTGGAGCTGGGATCCCAAGGAAACCTGGGCCTTGATCTGCTGGCTGGTCTACGCCGCTTATCTGCACACCCGCCTCAGCCGCGGTTGGCAGGGTCGACGCCCAGCTCTTGTTGCAGTGGTGGGTCTTGTGGTGATCGCTGTTTGCTACATCGGCGTGAATCTGCTGGGCATTGGCTTGCACAGTTACGGCTGGTTTTTCTGACCAACTGCCTGCGTCTTCTCGATTAGGGCTCAACCACCATCGATCTGACATCCGACCAGGGCACCGCCAACGGCTCCAGCGGGAATTGACCAGATCCAGTTGTCCTTTTTGGCGAGCGCGCCTCCCAAGGCTCCACCAAGAACACCACCGGCGAGACTTCCCTCCAAACAGGAATTGTTGTCCCCAGCAGCAGGGGCCTCGACGACGGTTTTTCCGCTTGACGTTGTTGGTGAATGATTTGGATGGTTGTGGGCGCGGTGCCCCTGCTGGTGCTTATGGCTTTTGCCCCCATGGAAATGCAGGGTCTTTGGACAAGGGCGTTCGACCCTCTCCTCTCGACTGCTGACGTACCCAGGCTTGTCCCGGGTTCCGGGATGGTAGGTCTCAACGTATTGATTCTGATAGCAAGTCTTCGCCCTTGAGTAAGTGTTGTTGGCTATGGATGGTTGATTCACAACTGTCGTCAAAACGACTCCTGTAATGAGTCCAGAAAAAATATTCTTCATGACGGAGAAGTTGGTTTGTTGATTCATTCTGCATTCCCGAACGAGAAAGAGTCTGACAACTTCAGTTGGATCTATGACAGGATGCATCTGGACGTCAACTTATTGTTTTTTGTTGTATTCATTGTAGTGAGTTTTTTCACTTTGATTAATCCCCCAGATGAGGGATTAATCCTTACGCTCATATCCCCCATTTCAGGGATGTTGCGCGCCGGCTCAGTTTGTAAAGCCAGTACACCACCAGTGGAAGAGATTCTTGAGCTGCATGCCTGCAGCTGTGGATGAACTGCATGGTGGAGATGTGGGTCTGGCAGCGAAAGCGGCCGCCACAAGGGGATCGAGGCCTTACGGACTCTCCCCACCACTCAGGGGGGATCGAGGTCCACATGGACTCTCCCCCCACACTCTTCACAACTCCGATGAGAATCACTTTTTCGTTGGTGTCCCCTGTCGTCGGGCTTGTGCTGCTGGTCGTTACAGGCTGTTCCCGCAACAAGGTCGAGAACACCCAGCCCAACCACGATGTTTAACCTGCAACGGAGAAGCCTGTTGTTGGTCGGGCCACTTGGTATGGGCCTGGTTTCTACGGAAACAAAACCGCCAGTGGTGAGATCCTTCGGAGGAACACCCTGACGGCTGCCCACGGCCAGTTGCCTCTTGGGACGAAGGTGAAAGTGACGCGCGAAGACACCAATGAAAGTGTGATTGTGGTGATCAACGATCGAAAACCCTTCAAGGAGGACACAATCATCGATCTTGCCCATGGAGCTGAAGATCAATTGGGGATCGATGAAGACGATGAAGCCTAAGTAAGCGTCGAGGTTCTCGATTGAACCCATTGGCCACACCGATCCACGAGGGAAGAGACCTTCTGGTTTTGGTGTCGCTTCGCACCCTGTCTTGAAATGTTGAAGCCCTATTGAGACGAGTGCTCGCTGAGCACTGACGTTGATGTTTCGGACTCTTCTGCTTGTGAGCGGAGATAACGCTTCCGCTGCGCCGATTCCAGACCAGACAGCAGGACTGCACGTCTGGTCGGAGCGACCGGTTGAGGTCGGTCAAGACCTCGAAGAAGTGGATGAATTCCTCGTCTGCTCATGCCGTTTTTTCGGATATGGGTGAATCTCGCGTCGTGACCTGTGGTCCATCGCGTTAGTAAATAATTTCATGATCGTCAATCTTGTTTTGTGATCCACGTCACTGATTGGCGTAATGGTATTCCTGCGGTGGTTGTCCTCTCAGGACATGCATCAGACGATCGGGCAAAAAGGAAGGCCACCCCTGCACAGGGATGGCCTGAACCTTGTTGGCGTTCTTTGAAGCTGAACGAAGCGTCTGGCTGTATGGCTTGTCAGGCCAGTCAGGCAGCTTCTAGATCTTGCTCAGTTGGACTGTCGTCACGCATGGGACGCCTCCGACTTCGACAGTCCCAGCATCGCTCAGAGAAGATGCTCGGATCATCCGTATTTCAACTCAGCGGCAGGGAGGAAAAGCGGAGCAAGCTCGATCCTCAAAGTTAACAGAACTATTGAGCCAAATGTTGAAGAACAGCACCGATATTCATGCTCCCTTTGAGATAACCGGCAAAAGCAAATGCGATCACACTGGCATTAAGCGCCAGAAATGCAGCAACCAATTTGACGTCATCGTTCATCCATTGATTATCGGAGGCTAGTTGGTGTCACTGTGGCCTCCAATTCTTTGGAGATGATGAAACTGTTCAAGCGCTTGGTTCTTTGTTGAAGTGATCACAAAAAAGCCCGGCATGGGCTGCCGGGCTTGGGGTGCTCAGTTGATGGCCTGCTGATCAGGCAAGAACGGCTTCCTTGCTGCTGCTGTTGCGGATGCCTTTGATCGCTTCGGCGTAATCGGGTTGGTTGAATACGCCGGAGCCAGACACAATCGCGTTGGCACCTGCTTCGATCACCTTCCAGGCATTACCGGCTTTGATGCCGCCATCCACTTCGATCCAGGGATCGAGACCCTTCTCATCGCACATGCGGCGCAGGTCACGGATTTTCTGAACCTGGTTTTCGATGAAGCTTTGGCCGCCGAAACCGGGGTTGACGCTCATGATCAGCACCAGATCGCAGAGCTCGAGGCAGTACTCGAGGGTGTCGAGTGGAGTTGAGGGATTCAGGACAGCACCGGCTTTTTTGCCCAGGTCTTTGATCTGAGCCAGGTTCCGGTGCAGGTGCGGGCAGGCCTCAACCTGCACAGAAATGATGTCGGCACCGGCTTTGGCGAAGTCAGGGACGTACTTCTCCGGCTCAACGATCATCAGATGAACGTCCAGGGGCTTCTGGGTCACCGGACGCAGCGCCTCAACAATCAGCGGTCCAATGGTGATGTTCGGAACAAAGCGGCCGTCCATCACATCCACATGGATCCAATCCGCACCGGCTTCGTCCACGGCTTTCACTTCTTCGCCGAGGCGTGCGAAGTCAGCCGACAGGATCGACGGCGAGATCACCAGGGGCTTGGTGCTCATGGATGAGGAGCGCGAAGTGCCGGGTGATTTTAGGGACTCCTGCAACCACTGATACAGTGAGCCGCGCTCAGAAGTCGAGATCCACTGCGGCGACGGCCAACTGCCCGTCCAGAAGATCTCGCCAACCCGTCCCACCTCATCCGGAGTCCCGTGGATCAGACCCTCATTCAGGAAATTCTCGAGATCGTCGAGCAGGCCGCCATCGCTTCCGCCTCGCTCTCCGGCAAAGGCCTGAAGGATGAAGCCGACGCATTGGCCGTTGATGCCATGCGCAAGCGCATGAATCAGATCCAGATGCAAGGCCGCATCGTGATCGGCGAGGGGGAACGTGATGAAGCCCCGATGCTCTACATCGGAGAAGAGGTCGGCACCGGCACTGGCCCTGGTGTTGATTTTGCTGTCGACCCCTGCGAAGGCACCAACCTCTGCGCCTTCAACCAGCGCGGCTCCATGGCTGTTCTCGCCGCTTCCGATCGGGGCGGTCTGTTCAATGCCCCCGACTTCTACATGAAGAAGTTGGCTGCTCCTCCAGCAGCCAAGGGGAAGGTGGACATCCGCAAATCAGCCACTGAAAACATCAAGATCCTTAGCGAGTGCCTGGGTCTCCCCGTCGACGAGCTGAACATCGTTGTGATGGATCGCGCCCGTCACAAGGACCTGATCGCTGAGATACGTGGCACCGGCGCTCGCATCCAGCCCATCTCTGATGGAGACGTTCAGGCCGCCATCGCCTGCGGTTTCGCTGGCACCGGAACCCACTGCCTGATGGGCATCGGCGCTGCCCCTGAGGGTGTGATTTCAGCCGCTGCCATGCGCGCTCTTGGTGGCCACTTCCAGGGCCAACTGGTGTACGACCCCGCGATTGCTCAGACCTCCGAATGGGCTGACATGACCAAAGAGGGCAACCTTGCGCGTCTCGCTGAGATGGGCATTGCTGACCCCGACAAGGTCTACGAAGCCGAGGAGCTGGCCTGCGGCGAGCATGTTTGTTTCGCTGGCAGCGGCATCACGGATGGTCTGCTCTTCAATGGCGTTAAGTTCGAAAAGGACTGCACCCGCACAAGCAGCCTGGTGATCAGCAATCTGGATAACACCTGCCGCTTCACCAACACCGTGCACATCAAAGAAGACGCCCAGAGCATTGCTCTGAGCTGATCGTCACCCATTGGTTGAGAGGAACGTCTTCATGCATATCTCCGTCGTCGGCCTCAGTCATCGCACGGCACCGGTGGAGATCCGGGAACGGCTCAGTATTCCTGAGCAGACCATGGAGACTTCCCTTCAATCGCTCCGCGGTAATGAGCAGGTGCTCGAGGCATCAATCCTCAGCACCTGCAACCGGCTTGAGATTTACACCCTGGTCCGCAATCCGGACCTCGGCGTGTCTGCTGTCAGCGACTTTCTCAGCAGCCACTCCGGTCTTGAAACGGGCGAGCTGACGCCTCACCTGTTCAGTTACCACCATGAAGACGCTGTCGATCACCTCATGCGGGTGGCAGCTGGTCTCGACAGCCTTGTGCTGGGGGAGGGACAGATTCTGTCCCAGGTGAAGAAAATGATGCGGCTAGGTCAGGAGCACAAATCTCTGGGACCGATCCTGAATCGATTGCTCACCCAGGCTGTTACCACCGGCAAACGCGTCCGCAGCGAAACCAACCTCGGAACAGGGGCTGTGTCGATCAGCTCTGCTGCCGTTGAGCTTGCTCAGCTCAAGCTCGGCCAATCCCGGGGACTGGATCATCTGGTCACCCTGGAAAGCGAGCAGATCGCTGTTGTCGGTGCCGGGCGCATGAGCCGTCTGTTGCTTCAGCACTTGCAGGCCAAGGGTGCCTCCGGTGTTGTTCTGCTGAACCGCACTGTTGAGCGGGCCGAGCAGCTCTCGGCCGATTTCCCCGATCTTCCTGTTCAATGCAGGCCGCTCACGGATCTGGATCAGTACCTGAGCACCTGCTCGCTGATGTTCACCAGCACCGCCGCTGATGATCCGATCATTGATGCCGCACGTCTGGCTCCTCTGAACCGTCGCAGCAAGCTGCGCCTGATCGACATCGGTGTGCCGCGCAACATCGCTGCCGATGCTGCCGACGTGAACGGCGTTGAATCCCACGATGTTGACGACCTTCAAGAGGTCGTTGCCCGTAACCAGGAAGCCCGTCAGGCCATGGCTCGGGAGGCAGAGCAGTTGCTTCAGCAGGAAGCGCAGCAGTTCCTCGAGTGGTGGGACAGCCTTGAGGCCGTGCCGACCATCAACCAGCTGCGGTCCTCGATGGAGTCGATCCGTACGGAGGAACTCCAGAAAGCCCTCAGCCGAATGGGCCCTGACTTCTCAGCCCGGGAACGCAAGGTTGTTGAGGCTCTAAGCAAGGGCATCATCAACAAAATTCTCCACACGCCGGTGACCCAGCTGCGGGCTCCTCAGACCCGTCAGGATCGCCAACAGGCTCTTCGAATTGTCGAAAGACTGTTCGATTTGGAAGCATCTTGAGTTTTTGAGCGATTCAGTCGCGATCTGAATCCCAGTAATCTCGACTGATTCTTCCCAAAGACGGTTTCGAAGCCAAAAACTCCGGTAAGTTCTTGCGGCAACGCCGATTTGGGACAGCGGCATGAAGCGCGTCTTGGCCATCATTCTGGGCGGCGGTGCAGGCACTCGCCTGTATCCGCTCACAAAAATGCGCGCCAAACCGGCCGTTCCCCTGGCAGGCAAATATCGACTGATTGATATTCCGATTAGCAACTGCATCAACTCCGACATCAACAAGATGTACGTGATGACGCAGTTCAACAGTGCATCACTGAACCGCCACCTCAGTCAGACCTACAACCTCAGCAATTCCTTCGGTGGAGGTTTTGTTGAGGTGCTTGCAGCTCAGCAGACCCCCGACAGTCCCACATGGTTTGAGGGCACCGCAGACGCTGTACGCAAATACCAGTGGTTGTTCCAGGAATGGGACGTTGATGAATATTTGATCCTCTCCGGCGACCAGCTGTACCGGATGGATTACAGCCTCTTCATTGGGCACCACCGCCGCTCAGGCGCTGATCTCACAGTTGCGGCCCTTCCCGTTGATCCCAAGCAGGCAGAGGCTTTCGGTTTGATGCGGACCGATGAAAACGGCTCGATCAAGGAGTTCCGTGAGAAGCCCAAGGGAGATTCGCTGCTGGAGATGTCTGTCGACACCTCTCGCTTCGGCTTGAGTGTTGAGTCAGCCAAGGAGCGGCCCTATCTCGCTTCGATGGGTATCTATGTGTTCAGCCGTCAGACCTTGTTTGATCTGCTCGACAAGCATCCTGGCCACAAGGATTTCGGTAAGGAAATCATTCCCGAGGCTCTCGCCAGGGGCGACAAGCTTCAGAGCTACGTCTTCGACGACTACTGGGAAGACATCGGCACCATCGGTGCGTTCTATGAAGCCAACCTTGCGCTGACCCAACAACCCACGCCCCCTTTCAGCTTCTACGACGAGAAGTTCCCCATCTACACGCGTCCTCGCTATTTGCCCCCCAGCAAGCTGGTCGACGCCCAGATCACCAATTCGATTGTTGGTGAAGGCTCGATCTTGAAGTCCTGCAGCATCCACCACTGTGTCCTGGGTGTGCGCAGCCGCATTGAAAGTGACTGCGTGCTTCAAGACACTCTGGTGATGGGAGCCGACTTCTTTGAATCACCCGACGAACGTGCCGTCTTGAAGGAGCGTGGAGGCATTCCTCTTGGCGTTGGCAAGGGCACCACGGTGAAACGTGCCATCCTCGATAAGAACACCCGCATTGGTTCGGGTGTCTCGATCATCAACAAGGACAACGTGGAAGAAGCCGACCGTTCGGATCAGGGCTTCTACATCCGCAACGGCATTGTGGTGGTTCAGAAAAACGCCACCATCGCCGATGGAACGGTGATCTGAGGACAGGAAACGCTCTCAGGAATGAGTTGACGTCTTTCTGAGCCGATGGCTCATTCCTGACATTTATTGGTTGATTTGCGGTCGAGACCAGCCGAAATCAACACACTGAGATCAGTCGTCAGTGGTCCTTAGGCCATGTCCAAGTCTCACTTCGGCCTTATTGGTCTTGGCGTGATGGGCGAGAACCTCGTCCTGAATGCGGAGCGCAACGGTTTTTCCAGCGTTGTCTACAACCGCACCTACGCCAAAACCGAAGACTTCCTCCAGGGGCGCGGCAAGGACAAGAACATCCAGGGCGCAACCGACCTCGAGGATTTCGTCGGCAAGCTTGAACGCCCCCGCCGGATTTTGATGATGGTGAAGGCGGGGCCCGCCGTCGATGCCGTTGTTGATCAGCTCTCTCCCTATCTCGAGGAAGGCGATCTGCTGATTGATGGAGGCAACTCCGACTATCACGACACTGAACGTCGGGTAAAGCAACTCGAAAGCAAGAGTTTTGGCTTCATCGGTATGGGTGTGTCCGGTGGCGCCAAAGGTGCCCTGGAGGGTCCGAGCATGATGCCCGGCGGAACTAAGACTTCCTACGAGGCCATCGAGGGCCTCGTGAACAAGATGGCGGCCCAGGTCGAAGACGGCCCTTGCGTCACCTACATCGGGCCAGGCGGATCAGGGCACCTGGTAAAAACCGTCCACAACGGGATCGAATACGGCATCGAGCAGATCCTTGCCGAGGGCTACGACCTGATGAAGCGGGTCAAGGGAATGAGCGGTGTGCAGATGGCCGACGTTCTCGGTCAATGGAACGCCACAGAAGAGTTGTCGTCGTATCTGGTGGAAATCACCGAGGTGTGTCTTCGCACCAAGGATCCCGTTGATGGCACGGATCTGGTGGAAAAAATCACCGATCAGGCTGGCCAGAAGGGCACGGGACTCTGGACCGTGGTGACGGCGCTGCAGATGGGTGCCTCCGTGCCCACCATCTATGCCTCCCTTAATGCACGGGTGATGAGCTCGATGAAGCCCCAGCGCATGGCGGCTGAATCGATCCTTAAGGGTCCTGCGATCAAGGACTTTGACCTGGGAACGCCTGACGACGCCATGGCTCCGTTGATGGATGCCACGGTGCTGAGCTGCATCGCCAGTTATGCCCAGGGAATGGAGCTTCTACGCATCGCCTCGCAGGATCTCGATTATGAGCTCCACATGCCGTCCATCGCTCAGATCTGGAAGGGGGGCTGCATCATTCGGGCCCGTCTGCTGAAGCGGATTCAGGATGCTTTCGATGCTGATCCCCAACTGCCCAACCTGATGGTGGATCCTTGGTTCGCTGAGCAGATCAACCGACGTCTGCCCGGACTGGCTCAAGTGGTGGCGGGTGCCGCCGAAGCCGGCATTCCCGTTCCCTGCTTCAGCAGCACCCTCGACTACGTCAACAGCTACCGCTCCGGTCGCCTTCCTCAGAACCTGGTTCAGGCGATGCGCGATTGCTTCGGCTCCCACACCTACCAAAGGGTCGACAAAGAGGGCACGTTCCATACCGAATGGCTCAGCTGAGTGATTGAGCGATGACCAACTACCGCATCGAGCGGGCGAAGGATGCTCAGGACCTCGCCCGCCAGGCCTGTGAAACTGTTGCCGCCCAAATTGATCTGGCCTTGGATCATCGGGATCGTTGCCAGATCGCTCTCTCCGGGGGGAGCACGCCCGCCAGCGCTTACTCCCTGCTCGGTCAGGAACGGCTGCCCTGGGATCGGGTTGATGTCGTCCTGGGTGACGAGCGCTGGGTGGCTGCCGACGATGCGTCCAGCAACGCCGGCATGCTGCGCCGCACCCTGCTCGCACCCGGGCCAGGAGCTTCAGCCGCTTTTCATCCTATGCCCACCCTGGAACTGGAGAGTCCTGAGGCCAGTGCCCAGGCCTTTGCTGACCAGCTCTCTCAGCTGTGCCCAGGTGCACCACCGGTGTTCGATGTGATGCTGCTGGGCCTGGGGGATGACGGCCACACCGCGTCCCTTTTCCCCGGCACTGAGGCTCCAGCGGTGCTGGATCGCTGGACGACCATTGGTCGCGGCAAGGGGTTGGATCGCATCACCTTGACGGCTCCTGTGCTCAGTGCCGCCCGTCAGGTGATCTTCCTCGTCAGTGGGGCTGGAAAACAGGAGGCCCTCAGGCGACTGGTGGATCCCTCTGAATCCTCTGATCGCACCCCCGCTCGGCTGGTTCAACCTGCTAGTGATGTGCTGGTCCTTGCCGATCAGGATGCAGCCGCCGGTCTCTGAGCAGATTCTTTTCCATGGCAGCGACTTTGCTGACTGGGCCAGCCTGAACGACACAATCATGGGCGGCCGATCCCGTGCTGGTTGTCGCGTAACCCCCGACGGACTCGTGCTGGAGGGCGAGCTGGTGGAGACCGGCGGTGGCTTTGTGAGCTGCCGTTCCCCGCGCCTGCAGCCTCCGCTCGATCTGTCCCCTTATTCGGCGCTTCAGCTGGATGTGGAGGGCGAGGGACGCACCCTGAAGATTGCCCTTGGTTGCCGGGATGGAGCCATGGGACTCACCGAACTGATTCCCGGTGGTCTCCGCTGGGTGGTGGATGTTCCGACTCAACCGTCTGGCGTGACCCCTGTTGTGGTGCCATTCGCCGACCTCAGACCCACGGTGCGTGCCAAGCCCGTTGGCTTACCGCTGCGCTTCATTTCTAGTGGCATCACCCGCATTCAAGTGCTGCACTCGAAATTCGGCGATGCTGGAGATCTCAATCCGGGGTTTCGCGCTGGCTCCATCCGGGTGGTGATCCGCTCAATTCGCGCCTTGCCTTGAGTCGATGGACCTTCTGGTGTTGATTGCCAAGGCAGCTGACGTCTGCCTCAAGCCCTGGAGCCATGCTGTTGTTCTGATTGATCCTGCGGCTCCAGAACAAATCGACGATCTTCACGTGCGGATTGAATGCCGCGATGGCGACGGCCAGCGTTGCTCCGATCAGGACCTTGAGCTGGAGATCTACCGGAGTGGCGTCGAGATCAATCTGATGCTGAGCTGGTGGGACCAACCGGAACGACCGATGCTTTGGCACGGGCGCCATCCGGTCTGGATGGATGGCGCTTCAGGTCAGCGTTGCTCTGCTCCGCAGGATGCCGCCCCGCTTGAAGCATTGGGTCGGCGCCTACGGGCTCTAGTGCAACCGGCGTCTTGATTCCACCGAATTCAGTCGGCGTGGTCGGTGGTTGCACCCCGGCTTGAGCTGGAGACGAGCCGCGCGTACTTGCCGAGAATTCCGCTGCGGTAACGCGGTTCCGGCTTGCTCCATCCCGCACGACGGCGATCCAGTTCCGCTTGATCCACGTTGAGTTGGAGCAGCAGCTGATCAGCATCAACCGTGATGCTGTCGCCTTCTTGCACCAGGCCGATCGTTCCACCAACAGCAGCTTCAGGAGCCACATGACCCACCACCAGGCCATAGGTGCCGCCGCTAAAGCGGCCATCGGTGATCAGGGCGACCTTGTCCCCCAGGCCCTGACCAACAATCGCTGAAGTTGGAGCCAGCATTTCCCGCATGCCCGGTCCACCAACGGGACCCTCGTTGCGGACCACCACCACATCCCCGGCCTGGATCTTTTTATCGAGGATGGCGGCAAGGCAGTCTTCCTCGCTTTCAAACACCCGCGCAGGGCCAGTGAGCACAGGGGTTTTCACGCCGCTGATCTTGGCCACGCTTCCCTCGCTGGCGAGGTTGCCCTTAAGGATGGCGAGGTGACCTTTGGCGTACAGCGGATTGCTGAGGGGGCGGATCACCTCCTGCCCGGCGGGGGGCTCCGACGGCACATCGGCCAGCAACTCCTTCAGGCTTTTGCCTTCCACGGTTCGGCAGTCGCTGTGCAGCAAGCCAGCATCCAGCAGCAGCTTCATCACCTGGGGAATGCCGCCGGCGTTGTGCAGATCAACGGTCACGTAGCGGCCGCTGGGCTTGAGATCACAGATCACCGGCACCCGCTGACGGATCCGTTCGAAGTCATCGATGCTCAGGTCGACGCCGGCGGTACGGGCAATGGCCAGCAGGTGCAGTACCGCATTGGTGGAGCCACCCACCGCCATGATCACGCTAATGGCGTTCTCAAAGGCTTCCTTGGTGAGCAGGTCCAGAGGGCGAATGTTGGCTTTCACTGCCTCCACCAGCACCTCAGCGGAGCGAGCGGCACTGTCGGCCTTTTCCTCGTCCTCGGCTGCCATCGTGGAGCTGTAGGGAAGGCTCAGCCCCATCGTTTCGATGGCGGCACTCATGGTGTTGGCGGTGAACATGCCGCCGCAACTGCCAGCCCCAGGGCAGGCATTTTTCTCAACTGCGGTGAGCTGCACTTCGTCGATCTTGCCGCTGGTGAGTTGCCCCACCGCCTCAAAAGCGCTCACCACCGTGAGATCACAGCCCCCGAGCTTGCCCGGCTTGATCGTGCCGCCGTAGACGAAAACCGAAGGAATGTTCATCCGAGCCATGGCCAGCATGGCGCCAGGCATGTTCTTGTCGCAGCCACCAACGGCCAGCACCCCATCCATGCTCTGACCGTTGCAGGCCGTTTCGATGGCGTCAGCAATCACTTCACGGCTCACCAGGGAGTACTTCATCCCTTCAGTGCCCATGGAGATTCCATCACTCACGGTGATGGTTCCAAACATCTGGGGCATGCCTCCGGCCTGGCGGGCTGCTTCCTCAGCCCGTTTGGCCAGGTCGTTCAGCCCGATATTGCAGGGGGTGATAGTGCTGTAGCCGTTGGCAATGCCCAGGATGGGCTTGCCGAAATCACTGTCTCCAAAGCCCACGGCCCGCAACATGGCGCGGTTGGGAGACCGCTGGATCCCCTTGGTGACGGCGTCGGAGCGAAGCATGGAACGGAGCGGACCAGTGGCAATCAAGCCAACCTACCGAGCGCTCAACCTTCGTTTCCGAGACCCTCAAGCTGGGCGCGAACGCGGGCAATCTCCGCATTGAGTTTTTCCACCCGCTCCTCAAGGTGCCCGTTGGCTGAACTGTCCATCACTTCGGAACCGTCCTGCATCCGCGGTGCGTGCAGCATTGACTTCTGCGCGCCATAACGCCTACGCCTGTCAGCTTCATTGAGAAGCCACCACGCCAGGCCTGCAGCACCGAGCACTGCTCCGGTGACCAGAGTTGCCAGGGTTCCTGAGCCCGTGTCGTGCTGCTGGGCCATGGGTGCAATCAACCTTTCTGAAGGTTAGTCACGCCCTCAGGATCGGAGGTTCAGCCGTCGCACAGGGTCACCGATTCCCGGGCGAATCTCACCCTGTTCTCCCAGGTCTTCGTCGATGCAGGCGGTATGCAGAGTCAGATCTGGAATCGCTTCACCCAACCGTTTCAGTCCAGGACTGGCGCACAGGGCAGTGATCAGCCGCAGCCGGTGTCCATCCACACCTCTGCTCTGGAGCTTCTGCAGAAGCTCGAGGGTGGCCTCACCATCGCTGATCTGATCGACAAACAGAATCACTCCGGCGGTGGATTCAATCTCCTGTGGGCACGGCCCCAGGCAGAGGGAAGCATCGGGAAGGACTGATCGTCCTCCCTGCCAAAGCTCAAGGCCCGCGGGCAGCACTGGCATGGCGATCAGCGGTACTGATGCCTCAACGAGGGTGCCTTCGCTGTCTCCATGGATTCCGGGCACCATCTCCCGGCGATGGGGAAGCCAGTTCCGCAGGGCTTCGTAGGTGAGCCACCGGCCGAGCTCCTGCAGGGCGGTGGCGTAGAGGGCAGCAGGGGTTTCCCGGTGCCGCAGCATCGTCAGCCAATGACCGATCAGGGGATGGGGTGGAACCACCACCCGCAAGCTCATGGCCATATCGACTCGCTCCGCTGACAGTTGCCATAACGTGATTGCTCAAATTATCGGTCTCATGGGCGCCCTTCGACGTATGGCCTCGCTGCTGGCGATGATCACGCTGGCAATCAGCACCGTTGTCTGGCCTGAACCAGTGCAGGCCATCACCGCGCCCGAGTTGCGTGGTCAATTCGCAGTTCAGGAGATCAGCGCCGATATGCACGGCCTCGATCTCAAGGAAAAAGAGTTCCTCAAGGCCGATTTACGGGAAGTGAATCTCAGCGGTACGGACCTGCGCGGTGCTGTGATCAACACCTCGCAACTGCAGGGGGCCGATCTTCGTGATGCCAATCTTTCCGATGTTGTGGGCTTTGCCAGCCACTTCGAAGGAGCGGATCTGCGGGGGGCCAACTTCACCAACGCGATGATGATGCAGAGCCGTTTCACAGACGCTCAGATCGATGGTGCTGATTTCACTAACGCTGTGATCGATCTGCCGCAACAGCGCGCCCTTTGCGCTCGGGCGGATGGATCCAACCCAATCAGTGGTGTCTCAACCCGTGAGAGCCTGGGCTGCCGCCCTTAATCGTCATGGCTAAGCGTCTGCCGGTGACCGTGATCACCGGGTTTCTTGGTGCCGGCAAGACCACGGTGCTCCGCCATCTGCTCACCCGCGGCGGTCAGCGGTTGGCCGTGATGGTCAACGAATTCGGCAGCGTTGGGCTTGATGGTGACCTGATTCGCAGCTGTGGCTTCTGTCCCGAGGAGGACGTTGACGGACGGTTGGTTGAGCTGAACAACGGTTGCCTCTGTTGCACGGTTCAGGACGACTTCCTGCCGACCATGGAGACGTTGCTGGAACGGGCGGATCAGCTGGATGGGATCGTCGTCGAAACAAGCGGTCTTGCTTTGCCTCGGCCTTTGCTCCAGGCCTTGGATTGGCCGGCCATCCGCAGCCGTGTGCATGTGAATGGTGTGGTGACGCTGGTGGATGGCGAAGCCTTGGCTGCGGGCAGCCCAGTAGCTCATGCTGATGCGCTTGAGCGGCAACGGGCCGAGGATCCCAGCCTCGATCACCTCACAGCGATCGACGAGTTGTTTGAGGATCAACTCCAGGCCGCAGACCTGGTTTTGATCAGCCGGGCTGATTGCCTGGACGCATCAGCGATGGCTGAGGTGCAGGGACTGATCCAGGGCAAAGTGCGCCCGGGTACCGCTCTGCTTCCTGTGTCTCAGGGACAGGTGGAGACATCCGTTGTGCTCGGACTGGAGCACAAGCCAACTGCCCAGGCCCATACCCATCACGATCACGACGACCACGATCACGACGACCACGACCATCACGACCACAGACACGTCGCCATGGTCGGCAGCAATGTTCGCGTTGAAGGTGCATTGGATCGTCAGGCCCTCGAGCAGCTGCTGCCCAGCCTCGTGAGCAATCACCAGGTGGTTCGACTCAAGGGTCGTGTCTGGCTGCCCAGCAAAGCGCTTCCGCTTCAGATCCAGATGGTGGGTCCGCGCTTGAACAGCTGGTTTGAAGCAGCTCCCAGCCATGCCTGGCGTCCCGATCAGGGCTGTGGTGCTGATCTGGTGGTGCTGGCCTTGAACGAGGCTGCAGCTCCGGCACTGGAATCCGGCCTTCAGAGGCTGGTGCAGGCCACACCGGCCAAGGCCAGCCCCGCGGCAGCCACGCCGGAGAGCTGAATCGGGTCTCCCTCCATTCGGCCCACAAAAAGAGCCATCACTGGCGCCGTGGCCATCAGCGTCACCCCTTCTCCAACGGGCATCGTTTGCAGCACCACCTGTTGCAACAGGATTCCGCCGTTGGTTCCAACCACGGTGGCGAGCACAAGTTTCCATCGCTCCCGTCGCTTCAGCTTGGTCTGTCTCCAGATCCCGCTGAAGAAGGGGAGCAGACCAAGCCACCCGCCCAGCAGCCGGATGGATGCCGTCTCCAATGGGGTGAGGTCGCTGCTGATCAGCACATGACGGGCCAGAAAGGCTCCGCTCAACCCGCAGATCACGGCCGTGAGAGCCAACAGCAGCCCTGGGCCGAGCTCTGCAGCGCTGGCAGTCCGCCTCCTTTGGTTTGTCTCTTTCGCCTGAATGGCAATGAGAACCACCGCGCTTGAAACCAAAAGCGCACCGACAGCGTTCATCACTCCCAAGCTGTCCCCCATCACCAGTACTCCTGCGATGCTGGCCAGCACCGGTCCGCTTGCTTCCACGGTGAGAGTTCGTCGGGTGCCGAGCCGCCGCAATGCCCCGAGATAGAAACTGTCGCCGGCCGCAATGCCGATCAAGCCGCTGACCAACAGCAGCACAACGGCCTGGACTTCGGTGTGGTTCGGAAGTGTGAGCAGAACCGGCAGAAACAGCAGGCTGGCCAAGCCGTTTTTCATGGCGTTAAGCCGGATCGCCGACATCCGCCCCGTTAGCGACCTCCAAAGCGCACTGGCTCCCGTCCAGGCCATGGCCGCTCCCAGGGCCGCCAGTACACCCGTCATGTTGTGGTGGTGATCGTTGTGCAGTCTGCTGCGCTGTTCAGAACTCTGTGCACAATTCAGGAATTTGAGGCCTGGAGACGTGCACGGTGCTGGGGCAATTGCTGGAGAGCCTGTCGGGACATTGGGCGGTTCATCTTGAAAGTCGTGTTCCGCGCACGGAGCTGTATGAAGCGCGTATCGCCTCATCCAAGCCGTCACTTGGTTTTTTCATCCTTCTGATCAGTTCTGCGGTGATCGCCACCCTCGGGCTGATTTCCAACAGCACGGCAGTTGTGATCGGGGCCATGATCGTCGCCCCGCTGATGGATCCCATCCTCAGCCTGGCCTTTGGTTTGGCCGTGAGCGATGGACGATTGATCCGACGCTCCGCCGTCACCGTTGGTTTTGGCGTATTGGCGGTGGTCGGAACCGCATCGTTGATCAGTTGGGGACTCGGCGTCAGCTATGCGCAGTCGGAGATCACTGGCCTCACGTCTCCGAACCTGATCGATCTCGGCATCGCCATTGCGGCCGCTGTTGCCGGGTCGTTTTCGATGACCCGCAAACCATTGTCGAATTCGATTGCCGGGGTGGCGATTGCTGTTGCCCTGGTGCCACCGCTCTGCGTCAGCGGCATTGGCCTCACCCTCGGCTCGGAAATGGTGGCTGTGTTTGGTCGCGGAACGGTGGCAGGTCTCACCAATCAGATCGCGGAAGGTTCGTTTCTGCTTTTTCTGGCAAACCTGATCGGAATCACCGTCACCAGCCTTGTGTTGTTTTTGGTGCACCGTTACGGCTCATCCCGCACTTGTTGGCGCAACCTTGTGGTTTGGCTGGGATTGCTCAGCATGCCGCTGTCATCGGCATTGCATGATTTCAGTGTGCGGCAGCAGATGGATGCCGTGTTTGCTCATGTCAAAGCTGGACGACTCAACGCATTGCCATCGCCCAAGGAAACCCGAGATTGTGGTCATTGGTTCGTCTAACGTACAGCAACGTCAGCGTTGTTGATAACAAGGCAACGCTTGATCTCGTCCTAAATGCGCCCGAAGACTTCTTGAATCAGTCCGTGATGAATTCTCTTAATCAACAGATTTTTAGTCGTGCCAAAGAGTTTGGCGTGGATGATCTTGATATGAACATCAGTGTGATCCCTAATCGTGATTATAAGTTTGACAATTAGCAATTCAGCCTTACTGCCCCTGCTGCCGATGGTTTGATGGCCCCAGTGATGCGTTGATCAGATCGTTCGACAACATCCAGAGCATCGTCGATTTGTCGCTGTCAGTTGCTTCCTCGGAGGGTTCCGTTGGTTTGAATTGATGCCGGCCAGGGCCCAGCAGCGCATTGCTCCAGTAGCTGAATCCCGGCTGGTGAAGCTGTTCATCGATGAGCTGCACCAGCAGTTCCCCAGCCCGCTCAACGTTTTCCGTCAATCGCAAAAGATCCCGGGCGATCAATCCGAACAAGGCTTGCCCCAGGGGATTGGCTTGGCGACTGTTCCTGAAAAATCCCCCTGTCATCCGTGGAATCACAAGCCCTGGACTCCAGGCCACGACAGGCAGCTCAGGACGTTGTCGGTGGATCTGCAGGGCCATCAGCAGATTGCAGAGCTTGCTGTCTTTGTAGGCCTTGTCTGCATTGAACGGACTTTCTCCATCCACCATCGGGGCCCCGGGACCCTGGCGCAGTCCCTTCAGCATGCCGAGGCCGGCAGGCTTCCCAACCCGTCCTCCGCCCGTGGTTGGGTTGTGCACCTCAGAGGCGGTGATCACCAGGGCACGGGTTTGCTCTTTTAATTCTTCAGCCAACAGTTGATGGGCCAGGTGGTTCACCGCAAAAGTGAGTTCAATGCCCTGTGCGCTCCAGCGGGGGGAGTCATGGCCGGCGTATTGCAACCCAGCATTTAGCACCAGTGCATCGAATGGCGTCCCGTCACAGCAGAGTTCTTCAATCGCTCTGGCGACGGACGCAAGGTCAGCCAGGTCGGCGATACACGTCTCCACGGAATCCGAAAGAGCCTTGCGGGTTCGTTCGGCTCGTTCTGCATTGCGGCAAACAACGGTGATTGCATCACCGCGGGCCAGCAGGATCTTTGCCGCTTCAAGGCCAATACCGCTGCTGGCACCGGTGATCAGAACGCGGCGCTTTTTAGCCGTCGTCATGGAGCTTGAACACATAGAGATCCCCGTCACGATCGCTCACCACGTACAACCTGTTTCGATCAGGATCGAAGGCAACACCCTCCGGTTTTCGGATCCGTTTTGGCTTGTCTCCCGTGCTGATGGTGAGATCGAGGCGTTGAAGCACAGTGTCGCGTGCCCAGTCGTATTGGAACAGGCACCGGCCCTTGTCGCTCACAATCCAGAGGGTGTCGCTGCTGCTGTCGTAGCTCAGGCTCGAGAAATCCAGCTTCTCGGCCTTCAGTTCGGGGTGGATGAACCCTTGGCTGGGCTGCAGCTCGCGTGTGGAGATGATTGTCGTGAGCGAGGAATCCAGTTCAATCAGCAGACCGGGCTGGTGCTCTTTCACCACAAACACATGGTCGTTGCTGGTGTTCACAGTGATGCCCTCCAAGCCGTTGTTGTCAGGAGGGTCGGGGAAATGGTGCGCAATCGTGTCGTAGTTGGTCATGGCTGACAGGGGGCATCGAGAGCGTTCCCTTCGGGTGTTCAGATCCACCACCACCAAAGAATTGCTTCCCTCCTGCACCACGAGCAGCTCGCTGTCATCGCCACGGATTGCAATGCCCTCCAAGTCGTCGAGGCCGATGAAGAACGAGTCCCTCACCGACACTCTGCCTTTGAGATCCAGACGAAAAATCGCCTTGGTGTCATCGCTGACGGTGTAGAGCGCTGAGCCATCTCCGTTCAACGTCAGCCCGGATGGTTCATTCAGGCCGAGGCCTGGGTCTCGAATCCGGTGACGGTGCAGCAGCTCGAGGCGCATCGAGGTCATCCTCACAGGGACCCATTCCCGGTAATTCTTGATGCTTGGCTCGTTTTTGCCAGCCATTGCAGGTGAGGATGAGGGGATCACGGCCAGGCGCCATGAATCGGATCGCTGTGTATTGCGGCTCCTCGAGCGGCGACTCGAGCGGCGACTCGAGCCTGTTCAAACGTGCTGCCACTGAGCTGGGTGCACTGATTGCCTCCCAGGGCATGGCCCTGGTTTACGGCGGTGCTCGCATTGGCCTAATGGGCGCTGTTGCTGATGCAGCTTTGGCCTCTGGAGGGAAGGTGATCGGGGTGATTCCCGAGGCGCTAACGCAGGATGAAGTGGTGCACACCGGTTTGACCCATCTCGAGGTTGTGGCATCGATGCACGAGCGCAAAGCGCGGATGCTCGATCTGGCCGATGCAGCCGTTGCCATGCCCGGAGGCCTGGGGACCCTCGACGAGTTGTTTGAAGCTTTGACCTGGGCTCAGCTTCGTTTTCATGCCAAGCCGATCGGCATGCTCAACATCGATGGCTACTTCGATGCGCTGCTTGGCTTTCTGGATCACAGCGTTGCGACGGGATTTCTTTCGGAGCGGAATCGCGAGCTCCTCCTGGATGCAACAACGCCAGAATTGCTCATCTATCGACTCCTCAACGCGTCCTGATGCAACGCACGGTTTTGCTCACCGGAGCCAGTCGTGGCATCGGACGTTCCATCGCCAGACGGCTGCTCAAGGATGGTCACCGCCTCAGCCTTGGGCTGCGGGATCCGGAGGCTATTAGGAGAACAGATCTAGACGGCGAGACGGTGTTGCTTCACGCCTACGACGCCAGCGATCCAGGGAGTGCTGAAACCTGGGTCAGTGCCACCGATCGTCAATGGGGTGGCATCGACACCGTGATTCATTGCGCAGGGATTCTGCATCGAACACCGCTGTTGTTTGCCGATGGCGAAGAGCAGCAGCTTGATGAACTCTGGGCAATCAACGTCAAGGGGCCCTGGTGGCTCACCCGCGCAGCCTGGTCGCACCTGGTGGCCAGTGGCCATGGACGAATCCAGGTGCTGGTGTCAATGAGTGGCAAGCGCGTCAAAGGTCGAATGGCGGGCTACCCCGTCAGCAAATTCGCCTTGATGGGGCTCTGTCAGAGCATGCGCAATGAAGGTTGGGACAAAGGGATTCGGGTGACCGCCATCTGTCCCAGTTGGGTCAACACCGATATGGCTCGTGCGGTGACGGCCGTTGAACCTGCCGCGATGACCCAACCCGAGGATCTTGCGTCTCTCTCGAGCAGCCTGTTGTCGATGCCCAACGCCGCCGTTCCGTTCGAGTTGGCGATGAATTGCTCGCTCGAAACCTGAATCTTCCGGTGAGGTCGATGTCGCCTTCAGATGATGTCGCTATGGATGACTCAGCGTCCGTGCCCTGCGATGTGTCTTCTGGCGGCGATTGGCCTGCTGGCACCACGCCTGGTTTTGGTGTTGATGTGGATGATCAACAGCAGCTTCGTGCTGCAACCTTTCAGTGCAACCAGTGTTCCTAATCCGGTGCTGCCTGTTCTTGGACTCCTGTTTCTCCCCACCACAACCCTCGGCTATTGCTGGGCTGTGTCCTCGTTCGGAGGTGTCTCGTCGTTCAGTGGCCTGTTGGTGGTGTTGATCGGACTGATCATTGACTTCGGCTTGATCGGTAATGGCCGTGGTGCTGTTCGTCGTTGAAGATCAACCCCGTGGATAACTGCGCCATCTGTCAGCTGCATCTCGACCCACAAGCGCAAGAGCGGTATGAGATTCAGCGTTCTGAACTCTGGGTCTTGCGCCATCACCCCGACCCAGCACCTCTGCCTGGCTGGCTTCTGTTGGATTCACTGAGGCACTGTTCCGGGCCCGTGGATTTCACGGAGGCCGAGGCTTCCGGTTGGGGCAGCGCAGTGCGCGATGCAAGTGATCTCGTGAAACAGATCACCGGATGCGAACGCGTGTATGCCATTGCCTTCGGTGAGGGAGCCCAGCACCTTCATCTGCATCTCATTCCGCGCCATCTGAATGAGCCGGCCTCCAAGGCCTGGGCGGTTGCAGACTTATACAGGGCGATGGATCGTGGGGATCGAGCTGCTGCCGATCCTGATGCTGTGGCCGCGATGGTTCAACGCTGCCGTGCGTTGATCAGCGTTCCAGATTGAAACGTTTGTGTGTCTTGGTGCTGTTGGCGCCTTGCTTGAAATTGCCCAAGGGCCAGCCGAGGTGCCTGAGATGGTTCACCGTGTTCTGCGATGCGGTGAAGCAGTTTTCGCTGTAACTGCTGGCAATTCCGATCTCTTTGAGGGTGAGCAGCAGCAACCTTTGCTCCCGTCGTGTGCCCCGCCGGCTCGCGAGCAGCACGAAGTCGCGTTCGTGAAGTTGTTCGGTGATCGAATCGATGTTGTCGGAATAACCCAAGGAGAGGGTCTGATCAATGGCGCGATAGGCGGTGTAGATCCTTCCCTCAGGATTGGTCTCAAGGGTTTGAACCCTTTCGCTCAGGGCGATGACGGCGTCCATCACGGGTGCTTGAAGCGCCTGCTCGATCTGTTCAAGCTGCACAATCACAACCCTCCCACGGCCAAACGTTCATCACAGGCAGCGTCGTAGGCGCGGATTGCTGCGCTTGGAATGGAGCCATTGCTCTTGAGTTGGCGCACCGACAGCTCCACGCACTGCAGTACAACGCTGGTGAGCTCACGTCCTTCGCACAGGGCCCAGCCGCGAAGAAGAACATGAAGGCTCGGTGGAACGGAGACCGTGAGCTTGACCTGGGTCTCTCGGGTGGAGGTTTTGATCATGACCCGTCTGCAGCCGGAGCGTCCCTAAGGTAGCTCAAGAGTTACTGTTGAGCAACTTAAGGGTGTATCAAGGGCATTTTCCTGGTTGCTGTTGGATTGCTCCAAGGTATTGCTAGACCCTGTGGCGTGACCGCCAGGGCTGCTGCTCGTGTCCCTGAGTCATGGGCCACTTCTGTAAGGAAGGAGGTCTGAACTATCTGGCAGTAATTGTTGTGTCTCTCTGACATCAATCCGGCCTTGCTTGGTTTGCCGTGTTTCGTTGACGAGGTGTTTCCAGATGTCGATTTTTCATCGCTCTGGTGAAGCTTCTTTTATGCAAAATCCGCGTAACTATGGATATGATGTTGTTTTAAAAGCGTCGACTTCGATGGGCACCGCTTCTGTTCAGGCTGACAAGGTCGTTAACGTCAGAATGTCTGAATCAGAGCACACTCTGTTGAAGGCATATTGCGCTTCGCTGAACCGCAGCATGCAAGACGTCTTGCGCGATTTTGCATTGATGGAAATCCAAAAGCAACATAACTTTTGCCGCATCGTGCGATCATTGATGGAAGAGCACGGCGTCGATCAGGATCCCCGAGCGAAGAAGCCCTGCGCTGGCTATTCTTGTTACTACTGCCGTCACGCAGAAGCCTGCAAGGATGGTGAAACTAATTTGCTCTTCATTCCTCGCCAAGAATTGCGTGAAATGGTAACTGAGGAATGTTCATATATTTTGAATTTCTACGGCAGCAGCATCGAGGCTCCCATCCGGGTGGGCTAATCGAGTTTCAGCCCTTCTGTCTCTTCATCCACCGAGGAACGAGCCTTTTCGTCAAGAAGTTGATCCAGGCCGTTTAAGCAGGATTTATTTCGAGTCTCGAGCGCAATTTGTGGATGTCGAGAAATCTGACCACTACCCCTTCAAAAAACCGGACGATTCGGCTCATAGTGACTTCGTCAAGTCGCTAATCAGGCTTGGAAGCCGGACAGAGCGATGTCCGGCGCGTTGGTGTTTGACTCCTGCTGGGCAAGAGTCAAACACCTTTCTTTCTTAAGAAATTTGGTTGTGTATCTCGGCGACCGGATTTGTCGGTCAATGTAATTAGGTGGTCGAATCGCTCCGGTGGTGCATCACCGTCGGCCACACAACATTCACAAATTGATATTGAGACGATCGATCATCGAGATCGACGTTTCAGCTGGTTCAAAACGGAGAGGGTGGGATTCGAACCCACGGTGCCCGTGAAGACACGCTGGTTTTCAAGACCAGAGCCATAAACCACTCGACCACCTCTCCAGAGGGTGTCAGGTGCCCCGCAGGACACCCGATAACTGTATCGGGACGTGCTCCCAGTTCAGTTTTCCGGCTTAGCCAGAGGCAGCAGACACTTATCGGAATCACAACCAGCGGGGCCGGCTTCCGTCAGCTCACCCTGGTCGTAACGCTGCAGTGCTTCGAAGAAATCACTGCTGACGCGACGCTTCACCACAGCCGATTGCAGCTCCTCGTAGGTGGCTGCATCGATCGGCTCAAAGGGCAGGCGCGGGAAGGTGGCGTTGGCATCGAAGCGGGCCAGAAGTGCCGCTGAGATGTAGCCCTCGCCCTTCTCCATGGCCTGATGCAGAGCATCAGCCAAGGGTTCGATTTCGTGCTCGCGGAATTCGATGGTGGCTGAGGTGTTGTGGGCGGTGTAATGCCGCTGCACCTGCATGTAGAAATCGAATTGCGCCATGGCACTGAATCCGTTGATGTCGACGGCATCAGCACCGGGCAGGTTGGCCCAGCTCACCTCGGTGGGAATCTCCACCAGCCATTCTGTGCAGCGGGGATCGAAGGGGTCATTCAGCAGACGACCTTCCTCATCCTTGTCGGACTGTGAGGGAACGATGGTGTAGCCGTAGTCCATGCAGGCCATTGCCACGGGGTCGTTCTTGCGGAAGGTGATCCGGCGGATGAAGCGCTGGGCCTTGGGTGGGTGCCAGCCGGGGGCAGCACCGGTGAGCAGGCTCTTGGTGCCTGCAGGTTGCACGGTTGTGCAGCGGTTGGGACGACGCAGGCCATGGCGGTCGCAGTAGTCCCAGACCGTTTGATTGACGATCTCCTTCCAACGGCTCAAGTAAGCAGCTTCCTGCTCCTTGAAGCGCAGACCTTGCTCGGTGTCAGGCCGGCCGGCCTCCCACCAGCTCAGCCATTGCGTACCGAAGGCATGGACGAAGAAGTCGAACAAACCGGTGAAGCTGACGCCCACGATCGGATCCCACTCACGGCTCTGGCGGTAGCGCTCAACCTCGAAACGATGGTTGAGCAGACAGGCAACCGAGAGGGCGCCTGCACGGAAGGCATCGGCCTGGCCTTCCTCGTCGCTGGGATCGATCTGGTTGAGGTGCACCTCGGCCAGATTGCAGTGGAAATCGGCACCCAGGATCTCGCCGCAGGGATTCAAGCCATAACGGCTGAGGCGATGCTCCAGCTCGTCAGCTCCGATGGGGCCATGGTTGTCGGACAACCAACGACCTGCTTCCTCACGCCCCTGATCGCAGTAGATCTCAATGAACTCGCTGCGCAGTTCAGGGGTTGTGAGCAGATCAGCATTGGAGCGAGCGATCGCCTCGGGTGCGAACTGAATGGCACCTTCACCGGAGTGGAACTGCTTGGTCACCGCTGCGTGCACCACGTCCTTGCTGGGACGGGAGTGATACACGCGGGTGTGGTTGGCCATCCGCAGCGCATCACGCTCGGGATCGATCCTCCAGTTGCCCTCTTCGTCTTGCTGCCAGAGGTTGTCCTTGGAGGATGCAGCAGCCTGGTCGTCCGAAGCGAACTGGCGCATGCCGGCGCTGCGACGGATGTTTCCGGCCACGATCGTGACGGCGGCTTCGTCGATCAGCAGGCAGCACTCGACTGAGGTGAGCCGACGGCCCTGGGCCTTGTTCAGCAGTCGAGCAACGCGCCCGTAGAGATCCTTCAGTTTGACGGGGTTGGCCATGCCACCGAAACCCTTCAGCGTTTCCCCAACGGGGCGCACATCGCTGAGGTCCACTTCAATCTGAATGGGACCGCCGTTGAACCGTTCATCGCTGCTGAGCTCGAGCATCAGCTGGTAGCTGTCCACCCAGCCGCGGCGGGTGTCGCCCACCTTGATGGTCACCTTGTTGCCATCAATGATGTGAGTGCAGTCGTCCTGGCGCTCAGCCGCAGAAGTGATGCCGATTTCGCTGACGCTGAGAACTTCAAAGCTGTTGCGCACCACCGGAAGCCGGTCGATCAGGCGCGGCTCGATGATGGCCCCGGTGCCGCAGCCCATCATCGCCAGGTCCATCATCAGACCGAAGGCATGCCAATCGACCAGGTTGGTGGACGTGCAGTTGTAGGAGCCCGAGAAATTTTCGGGCTGTTCGATCCAGCGGGTGCCACCGATCCAGAGCCAGCGGCCTGAGGGAAGAGCTTTTTTCTCGGCCTGCATGCGAGCCAGCAGGGCCACTTCCGCATCGCTCAGGTTGCCCAGCTGACGCAGGCCTTCCAGGTTACGCGCACCCACCTGACTCCAGCTTTCACGGCCAATAGGGGTTTTGCGGCTGTAGGTGCGATAGAAGACCGGGTTGGCAGCGGGAGCGGTTGCGGGGAAGTCGCCGAACCCGGCGACAGCTCCCGCAGAGGTCTCCACACGATTTGGAGTGAGGGTCACGTGCGGTGCTTGGGCGAAGGACAAGTATCGAAACCCTAACGCCACAGATGGGGGTAGCAAGGTCTCTTCACCACCATCAACAGTGTCCCGTTCAAACTGAGCCCTGAATTGGCAGCGAATGATGGAGCGGCGGCTGGAGCCTGAGTTGATGAACGGCGATGCACAGGTGCAGGCCTACGCCGCTGCCGACTTCAGTTCCGGCGATCAAGCCACCCTTGAGGCGATCCAGCAGCTCCTCTTCACCACATCACCGTTGCCGGCTGATCCACTGGTGGTGGATCTGGGTTGTGGGCCGGGAAACATCACCCTTCAGCTGGCCGAACTCTTACCGAACGCTCGGATCGTCGGCATCGACGGTGCCGAATCGATGCTGGCTCTGGCCCGGGAGCGAGCGCAGCAGCAGCAACTGGAGATCTCATTCCTCTGTCAGACCCTTCAGGAGGTTCTTCAAGGGCCTCTTCTTGGACAGGCCGATCTGATCGTCAGCAACAGCCTGTTGCATCACCTGCACCAACCCGATCTGCTCTGGACGGTTAGCCGAGCTCTGGCAGCACCGGGGTGTCGCGTCTTGCATCGGGATCTGCGGCGTCCGTTCTCCGACGCTGAGATTGAACAGCTGCGGCTCAAGCACCTTCCATCGGCACCAGAGGTGTTGCAGCACGACTTCGCTGCCTCGCTGGCGGCGGCCTTTGAGCCTCATGAGGTGACTGCCGAGCTCCACAGGCTTGGTCTCAACCAGTTAGCCGTGTCGGCGGAGGACGACCGTTATCTGGTGGTGTCAGGCTTGGTGAAGTCCTGAAATCCGATGAGCGGCAGTCAAGCGACCACTGATGGTGATCTGGCCCAGGTTCTGGCCTCTGCGGTGGATCGCCGTCGCAACTTTGCGATCATTTCCCACCCCGACGCGGGAAAGACGACACTCACCGAGAAGTTGCTGCTTTACGGGGGTGCCATCCAGCAGGCCGGTGCGGTGAAAGCACGGGGTGAGCAGCGCAAGGTGACCTCCGACTGGATGGAGCTTGAGAAGCAGCGGGGGATTTCGATTACCTCAACGGTGCTGCAGTTCGATTACGACACCACCACGATCAATCTCCTGGACACGCCAGGGCACCAGGATTTTTCTGAAGACACCTATCGAACGCTTGCAGCGGCGGACAACGCCGTGATGCTGGAAGACGCTGCCAAGGGATTGGAGCCTCAGACCCGGAAGCTGTTTGAGGTCTGCCGCATGCGCCAGATCCCGATTTTCACCTTCATCAACAAGATGGACCGCCCGGGGCGGGAACCGCTCACCCTGCTCGATGAAATCGAGTCGGAGCTCGGCCTCACCCCCTGGGCTGTGAACTGGCCGATCGGCAGTGGCGAGCAATTCCGTGGCGTGATCGACCGCCGCAGCAAGGAGGTGGTTCTGTTCAGCCGTGCAGAACGCGGCAAGCAGGCCAGTGAGCAACGCCTCTCCCTGGACGACCCTGCCCTGCGGGAGTTGGTGGAAGAGGACCTTCTGGATCTGGCCGTTGAAGAAATGGAGTTTCTGGAGGCTGCTGGCGCCGAGCTGGACATCGAGATGGTTCATGCCGGTGAACTCACCCCCGTGTTCTTCGGCTCAGCCATGACCAACTTCGGGGTGCGTCCCTTCCTTGATGCCTTTCTTGAAATGGCGCAACGGCCGATCGCTCGATCCAGCAGCGAAGGTCTGGTGGACCCGTTGCGTGAAGGGTTCAGCGGCTTTGTGTTCAAGCTTCAGGCCAACATGGACCCCAGGCACCGCGACCGGGTGGCCTTCGTCCGGGTCTGCAGCGGCCGCTTTGAAAAAGACATGACGGTGAAGCATGCCCGCACCGGCAAGGCGATTCGTCTCTCCCGTCCACAAAAGCTGTTCGGTCAGGACCGAGCCGTGGTGGAAGACGCCTATCCCGGTGACGTGATCGGTCTCAACAACCCCGGCATGTTTTCCATTGGCGACACGCTGTATGTGGGTTCGAAAGTGGAATACGAAGGCATTCCCTGCTTCAGCCCGGAGATTTTCAGTTGGCTGCGCAACCCCAACCCTTCAGCCTTCAAGAACTTCCGCAAAGGGGTGAACGAGCTGCGGGAAGAGGGGGCGGTGCAGATCCTTTATGACACCGATGAGAGCAAGCGAGATCCAATTCTTGCGGCCGTTGGGCAACTCCAACTTGAGGTGGTGCAGCACCGGCTTGAAAACGAATACGGCGTTGAAACCCGCCTTGAGCCCATGGGTTTTCAGGTTGCCCGTTGGATCAATGGAGGCTGGACCGAACTTGAAAAAGTCGGGCGGATCTTCAATTGCAAAACCGTGCGTGATGCCTGGAATCGGCCTGTGCTGTTGTTCAAGAACGAGTGGAATCTCAACCAGCTCCGGGAGGACCACCCCGAGCTTGAACTCAGTAGTGTTGCCCCGGTGGTGAGTGGGGTGGAGCCGATCAGTCTTTGAGCAGGTCGGATTTTTTCATCCACAGCTTCTTGGCTCTCTCGCCAGAATCTTACGGAGCCTCCATCTTCCGTGAGTACGTTCTGGCTGCTGAAGAACAACGCTGACGGCGGCACCGAATACGTGTGCTTTCGCGGCGATGATGAATCAGTGGAAATGCTGGAGGGTTACCACCTTCCTCCGCAGATGCCGTTGATCAAACGGCGCTCGTGGATGAACCGGGTGGATGCCCTTAGCTGTCGCAGCCGGCTTGAGCGGAGCGAGGGTTTTCGTCACGGTGCCCCCCTCTTCTGAACAGGCCCCGATACGCTCTTCAAAGGAACCCGACCAACGCAATGGCAGCCCTGGGTGAATCTGGTCCCGATGCAAACGCAGATGATCCATTTGCCCGTCTCGGACTAAGCCGCGATGCGGGCTTCGAGCAGGTTCAGGCGGCCAAGGCACGTTGTCTCGCCGATGTTTCCGGTGATGATCAGGCCCGAGCCAAGGTAGAAGCGGCCTACGACGCAGTCTTGATGGCGCGTCTTCGGGACCGGCAACAGGGTCAGGTGAGTGCTGCTGCAGCGACGGCGTCTGAGCGGGAGGCGATGGCGGGTTCGATGCCTGCTCCGCCAGCTCAGGCACCGATGGGCAATGTGTTGTCGAACCTCCGCAACAAGCTGCCCGACCCCTCCCAGTCCCTCTCCGGCCTGAAGCCCGATTGGGCCCTGGTGGAAGGGCAAGGGCGTTCCGTGCGCCTCATTGCCGGGATCATCGGCATTGCTCTTTTGCTGATCTCGGCCGGCAGCATCCAATTGGTGCTGGCTCTTGCAACCATCGGTGTTTTCCTCAGTCAGGTTCGCCGTGGTCGTCGCCCACTGGCATCCCTGGGGTGGACGTTGTTGGTGCTCAGCGTTGGTTTGGCGGCAGGCTCTTTGCTGAACCTGGCGCTCTCCCCCACTGCTGTTGAGCAGCTGGCTCTCAGTCCGCTGCAGATCCAAGCCTTGCCAGCCGCTCTTCTGCTGTGGGCTGCAGCTCTATTCCTGGCCTGAACTTCAGGCCGCCGCCGGTAGACCGTCAATCAGCTCCTGAAGCTCCGCAGCGCTCACGTCATAACGGTTGTTGCAGAAGTGGCAGGTCAGTTCTGCTCCACCATCTTTGTCCCGCATGTCAGTGAGTTCGTCTCTGCCCAGCAGGAGCAGGGCTGCTTTGCTGCGCTCATGGCTGCAAGGGCAGAAAAAACGCAGCTCCTGACTGGCCTCGGCATCGTCGAGGGGTTTGGGATCAAGGTCGGGGAAGACGTCTAGAAGCAGATCCTCCAGCTGGTCTCCACTTGCCGCCAGCCGCTGACTGAATCCGGTGATTTCGCGGCAACGCTGTTCAATCAGCTCCACCAGGGCCGGCTCTTCCGCCGCTTTGGGAAGAATCTGAACCAGCAGGCCACCACTGGCGTGGATGCCGGCGCTGTTCACCTGCTCACCCACAAACACTGCGGAAGGGGTTTGTTCGGAGTGGAGCAGATAGGAGGCAACATCCTCACCAATGCCTCCGCTAACGAGCTCAACGGTGCTGTTGAAGGGCTCGCCCTTGCCGTCATCACGCATCACGTGGAGGTAACCGGTTCCAGCTGCCTCCTTGAAGTTGAAGCTGAAATGGCCTGCTTCGTCCTGAATCGGGTCGAGTTCGAGGGCCGGCTCGCCGACGTAGCCGCGCACAGTTCCGTTGCGACCGGCATCCACCATCAAGTTCTTGATCGGACCATCGGAACCCAGACGCAGATTCACCCGGCCGTGGCGCACCTTCATCGAACTGGCGAGCATCAGTCCCGCCGTCATGGCCCGTCCCAGCATCACGCTGGTAAGGAACGACAGCCCATGGCGCTCCCTTGCCTCACGCACGATGTTGGTTGTCGATACCGCCACCAACCGGATGCCACCTGCAGCGGCTGTTGCGCGAACCAGCCGGTCGGCCATATCCCCTCGGAATCTCAGGGCAATGTAGTCATCGGTTCGAGCCGCCCGCTCCGCAAACGCTGGCGTTCGCACTCCCAGTCTTGAAACAGCTCGGGTTCGTGGGTGACCACGATCAGCACCTGTTCACGGGCCAGGCCGGCAAGCAGATCAAGCACGTCTCGTCTCACCGACCAATCCAACCCTGCAGTGGGTTCATCCAGGAGGAGCACTTCAGCGCCGCGGAGCATCTGCACCGCGAGGGCAAGCCGCCTTTGCTGCCCGCCGCTCAGCCGTTCTGGTGCCGTTGTTGAGGAGATGGTGTCGAGGCCAACCCGTTCGAGCACGCTCTGTTCTCGCTCATGACCGAGCCGCCGATGGCCCAGCCGCAGTTCCTGCGCCACGCTCAGGCCGAGGAAATGGCGCTCGGGGAACTGGAAGACGATGCCGCACAGCCAGCGCAGCTGCCGTCGTTTCATCACGTTTCCGTTCCAGCGGATGCTGCCGGATGTGGCTGATGCCAAGCCGCTGATGATCTCCAGCAGCGATGTCTTCCCAGATCCACTGGCGCCAGCGATCAGCAGCGGCCGTCCTTTCTGCGCGTGAAAAGCGACGCCGTCGAGGATGGGGGCACCGGCCGTTGCAGGTGTATAGGTGATTCCGGAGAGCTCGAGCATGCGATCAGCTTGAACGATGATGAAAGCGTCGCGATGGCCCCATGGACATTCGTTTTCGTGAAGTCGATCCCTTCAATTGCTGGTTGTGGATCCGTTTCTCGGAACCTCCCAGCAAGGGGGAGCGGAATTACGTGGATGGAGTCTTCGACAGCTGGTACGTAATCGGGCGTTTGGGCGGCTTCAACGCGGAAAACCTGCAGGTGCATGACGCAGGTTCCGATCTCAGTTGGATGACCTACGACAACGATGGGGCGGAGTCGGCGATGCCCGCTCTGATGCACAACATGGGGCAGCTCGAATACCAGAACGACTGGGGACGGTGCTGGGTGGATCTCGGTACGTCGGATGGTGTTGCCATAGATGTTCTGATCAATGCCCTGCGTCAACTGGACTCCGACGTGGTTCAGATCGAAGAGCTGGTGGTTGGTGGGGTCAATGAAAATTGGCCGATTGAAGACCACCCCGACAGCGTTTTCCCTGCCGGTGGCTGAACGCCGGCGCTTGCTTCTGTCGCCGGATCGCCTGGAGCAGGGTGGATCGGTTCTGCTCAATACCGAAGAGCAGCACTACCTGCGGAGAGTGTTGCGTCTGCGCTGCGGCGAGCAGGTGGATGTGATCGATGGCTGCGGCCGCCTCACTCGCGCAACCCTGATGGAGCCGCAGATGCTTGGGCTCGACAGTTCAGTGCAGAACATTGAACCCTCGCCAAAACCTCAGCTGGGCCTGGCCGTGGCCTTGATGCGGCGGGGGATGGATGAGGTGGTCCGAATGGCCTGTGAGCTTGGGATTGATCGGATCCAGCCCCTGCGCTGCGATCGCTGTGTTCCCCAAGCCGACCACCGACCCGAGCGCTGGGCCACGATCATTCGTGAGGCGGTGGAGCAGTGCGAGCGGTTATGGATACCGCAGCTGCATGAGGTGAACGGTTTATCCGAATGGATTGGAGAACAGGACGGTCTGCGTTTTGCAGGGGTCACACGCGAGTCGGTCGCTCCATCGTTGGATCAATGTTTGCGCCAACAGGGGAATGCAAGCCAGACCATTTGGGTGGTGATCGGTCCTGAGGGGGGATGGACCTCAGCAGAACAAAATCTCTTTGCCGAAGCGGGGGTCCGGCCTGTGCGGATGGGAGCAACCATCCTGCGCAGTTCGACAGCAGCGGTGGCAAGCGCGGTGGAACTGGTGCGTTGGCGCGATGGCCTGATCAGCTCTTGAACAGATCCTGAGACATTCCCCGGAAGGATTTCAGAGCTGCACCGGGTCGACGGCTGCGTTGACGCAGGCCGCCACCAGGCATCAGGTTGCCTGGGGCAAAAGTGGAATAGGTCACGGCCGGGCGTGCTGCTTCCGCTGCAGCCAGTTCAGCGGCGATGGCTTCTGCAGTGGTGAGTGAGGTTGCGGGCTGGGAGCTCGGCTCAGCGTTGGCGTCGAAAACGGCCTCTGAGGCAGAAGGCTTGGCTGCAGCTGAAGGCTCGGAGGGTGCCTTAGGTGTTGCAACAGCATTTGCGGCGACGACAGCTGCCTCAACCGGCGCTTCTTCGCTTGCTGGAGCCTCCTTTTGAGGCAGCTCAAGGGTGGCCGGAGCGGCGGAGTCATCCAGGGTGAGGAAAAACCCCTTGTTGCTGTTGAACACCATCCGGTCGACCAGAGAACGAACGCCCCCGATTCTCCCTCTGCAATGGCCGCAGGCAGGAGATGCTTAGGGCACTGCAACACGGTGTGATGTCCCCACTCTGGATTCAGGCCCTGCTGGTGAATTCGGTTTTGATTGCCCTGGCGCAGCGCACAACCGTGCTCACCCGCAGTGGATGGGTCCATGCGGCTGCATTGGGCACGATTCTTTGGGGTTGCTTGGGGTGGTCGGGCTGGTTGGCCGTGGTCGCCTACCTCTGCCTGGGAAGTCTGGTCACCAAAATCGGCTTTCAGAACAAGCAGAGCCGCGGTCTTGCCGAGGGCCGCGGTGGGCAGCGCGGCCCGGAAAACGTCTGGGGTTCCGCTGCTGTTGGAGCCTTTCTGGCACTGCTCATCGGTGCCGGCGTCGAGCCCCATGAGCTGTTGTTGGTTGGTTTTGCTGCGAGTTTCGCCGCCAAGTTGGCCGACACCTTCGGCAGTGAGATCGGCAAACGTTTCGGGCGCACCACGGTGTTGATCACCAGCCTGCGAGTGGTCCCGCCAGGCACTGAGGGGGCCATCAGCCTCGAGGGAACCCTGGCCAGTGCCGCCGGCAGCATCGCCATGACCCTGGTGATGCTGGCCCTGCAGCTGATTCCCTCATGGCCTGTGGCGGGGCTGGTGATGCTGGTTGGTCTGGTGGCGACTCTCGGTGAAAGCCTGCTCGGCGCCCTGGTGCAGGATCGCGTGGCCTGGTTGAGCAATGAGCTGGTCAATGCTCTTCAGACCCTTATGGCCGCAGTTTTGGCGATGCTGCTGATGGCGCTCTGATCAGCTGCTCTGGATGGGATCAGACCATCGCGTTGGGCCCATTGCCGCAGCAGTCGAAGGCCCTCATCGAGATGAAGCCGCAGGGTTGAGCGGCTGCAATTCAAGACTTGAGCCAGATCCTTGAGGCTCTGGCCTTCGATCAAGTGGGCTTTCAGCACCGTGCCGGCCAGGCTATCCACCTGATGCAGAACGCTCTTCAGCTAGTCCAGGTGTTCGTCGACCTCACAAGCTTGTGTTGGTTCCAGAGGGCTGGCACTCAGGTCGACGACCTGGCTGACCCCATGGCTCTTCACGGCCTCGGACCACCGCTCCGGGAGAACTGAGAGTGCTGTGGCGAGTTCGAGATCGCTGAGACTCGGTTGGGTGTTCTGTTCGCGTTCGCGCTGAATCTTCATCCCAGCTGCGTAGAGGACGCAGCCTCCATGAACTTTAATCATGCGTGATCGATCGCGTCGGTAGTGGAGGATTTGACCGGTAGCCCGCGACAGCAGATAGCTGCTGGGTTTCACCCGTCGCTGCGGATCAAACCGATCCACGCCACGGATCAATCCAACCCGGGACTCCTGCAGCAGATCGTCGAACTCCTCAGGCCCGCGTTGCTGTTGCCGACGGGCCGCGCAGTGGGCCAGGCCTAGGTGTTCGAGAGCTTGTTGATTGCGCCGTGCAATGTAGGGCGGCAGTACACGGCGAGACTCGTGCCGCAGGTGGCGTTGAGAAATCAAGGGATCAGTGCTACTGATCCAACTGTTCAACGCTCAGCCCCGAAGCGGTTGGCCCTTAAGTGCCGCAGATCGGCACTTTCGTGCCGGATCATTGGTGCAATGGTTTTGGATTGATGGACTGGCAACCAGAGGCCCTGGCAGCACTCAAGAAAGATGTTCCGTTCTTCGTTCGGCCTGCTGTGCGTAAACGGGTTGAGTCGATGGCAGATTCAGATGGACGGTCCGACATCGACCTGGATTTCTACAAATCCGCCAAGCAGGCCATGGCCCCTAGCTGATCCTCAGGAGGGGTCGAGGTCGCAGCGCTGCAGTTCCGGTTGGGTCAATCGGTCAACGATGCGTGCCATATCCAGGGCTGTGAGTTCACCGTTTTCATCCCACTTGAGCGTGGTTTTGCGCTGGGCAGGGGGGTGGCCGGCAGCGCGTTGTGCAGAGCGGTCAGGTCCCAAGTCCGATCACCAATGTCAGGAGAGCCACACATTAGTCGCCGCAGTGGGTCTCGTTTACATGCTGATAGGTGTTGATGTGTTGACGGGAGCAAGTCCAGCCCACTCCCGTAGAGGCGCCCACTGATCCAAGCGCTGGTCCAGCCATCGGTGGCCGTCAGCATTGAGATGGATTCCGTCGGGTTCCATCCAGGTCAACCAGTTGGGCTCTTCCTGCATCTCCTGATGCATGGGCAGGAAGGGCACATCAGCCTCACGGCACTGTTCGGCCATTACGGCCTCCGTTGCCGCGATCTGGCTGTTGCAGTACCAGAGGCAACCGGCAAAGGGCATCACGTGCTCATCCACCGCTGTGAGACCCAGCACAAACACCTCCACCTCCTGGGTCATCTCCTTGAGAAGTTGTCCCAGGCCGAATGAAAAGGCCTCCACATCCAGTTGGGGTCTCCCGTCGATTCGACCAACGCGGGCGGTGTCATTCAGCCCGACACTGAGCAGAAGCCCGCCAGGTGTTTGGCGACGCAGTTCGCCGCGGCAGCTCCACTCGCTGCGCCAGCGTGCGGCAACGCGTTCCAGGCCATCTCCTCGCACACCAAGGGGGTACACCACCGGTGCGTTCGGCAGGTTCATCCAGCGCAGGCGCAACCGTTGGCACCAACCACCCGCTTCACGGTCACCCCAACCATGCACTCCACTGTCCCCGTTCACGATCAGCTGACGGGAGGCCTCGTTCGCACCGCTCATAAGGCCATGGCCCGGCTGTTCCAGCTCCCCTGAAGTCGTTCCCCCAGGCTCTCACCCAGCAGCGTGAGCAACGCGGAGATCAGCACGATCCAGAGCACCAGCCACCAGTGAAACGAGCTGAGGGCCTCCATGAGCTGCCAGCCCAGACCGGCTCCCCCCACCATGCCGATGATCGCAGTGTCGCGCAGGATCACATCCAACCGGTAAGTCGCATAGGTGAGGTAGGCGCGACTCACATCCGCCAGGGGGCCGTAAAGCCAGCTCACCCGAGGGGTGGCGCCGCAGGCCTTCATGGTCTGGGCGGAATGCAATCCCGTGCTGCGAATGTCGTCGATCAGCACCCGACCCATCACACCGCCGTGGTGCAGCCCCAGGGCCAGCCCCGCCAGGGCCAGGCTTGGTTTGGCCAGCATCAGAAGCAGGAGTGCAGTGAGAGGTGCCGGGATGAGTCGCAACGCGCCCCACACCACTCCCTGCAGGCGCAGGCTGGCCTGGCTGGGCCAAACCAGCAGCAGGAGTGGTGGAAGGCTAGTGGCAACACAACCGGCAATCAGGGTGATCCACACCGTTGCACCAATCACCCCGGGCCAGGAGATCTCCAGGGCAGCATTGAATCCCTGGGATCCGTCGATGAGGTTGCCGACAACCATCGACCACTCAGCCACTGGCCAGGCCAGCTGCAAATCCAGCTGTGTTCCCCAGCCGAGGGCGACCCATGGGCTGCCCATGGCCACCAGGAGAATCAGCAGTCGTGACCAGCTGCGCAGCGTTCGCAGCAGTCGGTCGAGCACCACCATGGCGATGGCCAGCAACCACAGGCCACTCCACAGCTCCTGAAATTGAAGCGAGCGCAGGCTGAGGCTGAGGTCTGTCCCCAGTCCTCCGAGGCCGAAAACGCCCAAAATCAAGGCTGAACGAAGCGCGCAATCGAGGCGGTGGCCGATGTGGTCGCTGATCGGCTCTGCCAGCGGAGGGACAAGCCCGGTGAGCATCACGGCCCATGGCGTGGCGCCGGCTCCCTTGAGGACGGGGATCGCCGGTGAAACGTGGCAATCCACCTGATCGGCAATCACCCGCGCCATCAGAACTGTGTAGGGAATCGTGATGGCGCAGACCGCAACCCAGCCATTTAGTCCGAACACCTGAAGCAGCAAAAGCCCCCAGATCAGTTCATGCACTGCGCGCAGGGGCGCCAGCCAACGGCGCAAGATCTGGGCAGGCCAACGCACGTCCGCCAGGATCTCCCAGAACGTGCTTGAGCTCAGCAGGCCGAGACCCACACCGAGAACACTGCTGATGCCCCAGGACATCACGGCGATCACGAGGGTGATCTGGAGCCCCTTCAGCAAGCTACCCAGAACGATGGGATCGATGCAGGGCTGCACGGCCCCTGCGGCGAACTGTTGAAGAACTGAAAGTCCTCCGCCGTGACCATCGCGAAGCAGCACCACAAGAACGCCCAGCAGACTGAGACCCGGCAGCAATGGGATCAGCGGCAGGGCTGGCTTCAGGCCGATGCGTAGAGCCATTCCAATTGATCCCGATGAATGGTGTCTGGAGCCGCATCGATCACCAGGGCGCCTCCACGGAGCCCCAGAACCCGATCAAACCGGTGTATCAGATCCGGTCGATGCAGGCTGATCAGACAGCCCGGCAAGAGGAGCAGGGTGTTGAGAACGTCTTCGGCGAGGCTGGGATCAAGGGCGGAGAGGGGTTCGTCCGCCAGCACGAGTTCAGGCTGCTGATGCAGCAAACGGCCCAGAGCCACCCGTTGGCGCTGCCCTCCGGAGAGCTCACGCACGGGCTGTTCAAGCAAATCGGCCTCCAATTTCACCTGGTGCATCAATGCCAGGCAGGTGTTTGTGTCCAGGGGACCCAGCAAGTTTCGAATCGCCCAGAGCAGCCCATGGCGTCCCAGGGCACCGCTGTTGATGTTCTGGATCACGCTCAGTTCCTCCACCAGGCGCAGGTCCTGCCAGAGCGTGCCAATCTGGCGCCGTTGCCGGCGGGACAGCTGTTGAGGGGGGCGACTACACCAGTGCACGGATCCAGCATCGGGGCTTAGGGCCCCATTGCAGAGCTTCAGCAACGTGGTTTTGCCGGCGCCACTGGCACCGAGCAAAACCACACGCTGGTCCGCACGAAGGGTGAGAGTGATCGGTTGGAGCCGTTGCCCCAGGCAGGCCTGGCGCAGCTCCAGCAGCGCCGTCAACGGATCTTTCCGAGTTGGCGACCCACCGTTTCTATCATCACGTAGTCCTCGTCCTTGGCGGGGATGAAGCGTTCGGCACCAAACAGCTCAAGAATAGTGGCGCCGTTCTCTGTGTCTGCCGAAAGGTCCAGCAAGGCGGTTTGGAGCTTGTCGGTGAAACCATCGCCAAAGCGCTCATCCAGCCCAGGCCTCACCACCCAGTGGTAATCCACGTAGGGCGGTGTCCTCCAGATCACCGACACCTTGCTTGGATCCACGCGGCCGTCCGCCATATTGCTGCGCCAGACCTGCTCGTTCAAGGCGCCCACCTCGTAGGCACCGCTTTGCACCACAGCAATGGTGGCGTCGTGGCTTCCGCTGAAGCCAGGTCCGCCCCCCGCCAGATCCTCAGGTTTCACGCCGTTCTCCCCCATGAAAAACTGGGGCATCAGGCGGCCGGAGGTAGAACTCTCCGAACCGAAGGCCAGTCGGCGTCCCTTCAGTTCAACCAGTTGGTCGCCACTGGTGATGGGGCGCAAACCACTGGCGCCATTGGCGATGAACACACTTGTGAACTCTGCATCGATCTCCCGTTGCGCCAGAACCCGGGCTCCAGGCGTCTGCAGCCTGGCCTGCACACCGGTGAGTCCACCGAACCAGACCAGATCAAGGCTGCCGGTGCGGAAGGCACTCACCGCCGCCGCGTAATTGCTCACCGGCGCATACCGCACAGGCACATCCAGCTTTTCGCTGAGTTCCGAAGAGAGCGTGCCGTAGAGGCGATTCAGTTTCTCGGGGTTCTGGTCGGGGATGGCACCGATCTGCAGAACGGCCTGTTTGGTGTCGTTCTGGGGTGCGCCGCAACTGGAAACACTGGCCGTGAGTGCGAGGCCGGCAATCAAACCGGTGGCTACCACGGCCCTGCGTTCTCGTACAGACATTCAGAAAAAGAAGTGATCAGATCGGATCAAAAGGAACGAAGCAGCCGCTTCAGTCGCAACAGTCCATCGTTGATCGTCTCATCCGCTACGGCACAGGAGAGTCGAATGCAGCGGTCATCGCCGAAGGCCAGACCCGGAACCACGGCCAGACCTTCCTGTTCCAGGGCTTGCCGGCAGAACTCCATCGAATCGGGCACGCCGTCCGGCAGGCGGGGGAAGGCGTAGAAAGCCCCTTGAGGGGGCGTCAGGGTGATGCCCTCCAGAGCCTGCAGCCCCTCTATGAGCAGAGTTCGGCGGCGGTTGTAGCTGTTTGCCATCTCGCGCACGCAATCTCGGGGCCCTTCGATCGCCGCCAGGGCACCCCGTTGAGCAAAGCTGCACACATTGCTGGTGCTCTGGCTCTGCAGGGCTGAAGCAGCCTTGATCACGGCAGCATCTCCAGCGAGATAACCGAGGCGCCAGCCGGTCATTGCCCAACCTTTGGCAAAGCCGTTCACGGTGAAGCAACGTGAGCGGATCTCTTCGGCAATGGCCGCAAAGCTGCAGTGCTGCTGGCCATCGGCCAGGAGATATTCATAGATCTCATCGCTCATCACCATCAGCTGGGGGTGACGAGCCACCAGCGCGGCCAGAGCCTCCAGTTCGGCCCGTGTCATCACCTTGCCGCTGGGGTTGCCCGGGGAATTGATCACCAGCAGTCGGCTGCGGGGGGTGATCTGCTGCTCCAGCAGGTCGAGGTCAAGGCGGAAGCCTTCCTCCGCTTTGGTGGCAATGATCCTGGTGCTCGCCCCGGCCAGGGCGGCCATCTCGGGATAGCTCAGCCAGTAAGGCGCCGGCAGCAGCACTTCGTCGCCGGGATTGAGCAGCACCTGGAACAGGTTGTAGATGGCTTGCTTGCCACCGTTGGTGACCAGCACCTGCTCCGGCTGGGTTGGAATCCCGTTTTCGACGCTGAGTTTGTGGGCCAGAGCAGCACGAAGATCGGGGTCCCCCGCGGCGGGGCCGTAGCGGGTGAAGCCGGATCCCAGAGCATGCTGAGCTGCTTCAACGATGAATGGTGGCGTCGCAAAGTCCGGTTCACCGGCACTGAGGCTGCAGATGTCCTTGCCGCTGTCGCGCAGTGCTTTGGCCTTGGCGCTGATCTCCAGCGTCAGCGACGGTTTGAGGGCGACAGCTCGGTCTGAAAGTTCTGGCGGGCGCGGCATCGGCAACGCACCTCCCCGCGGTGCGTTTAAAACTTCATCATCCTGCCGTAGATGGTGTCGCAGACAACCTTGATTTCTCAGCGCCCATGAATGCGATACAGATCAGCTGGGTCTTGGCTGCGGAGGACAGCGCCCGGTTGGCGACGTTCTACAGCGAGCTGTTTCAAGCCACGTTGAAGCCTGGAGTAGCGCAGCACCACTGCATCGTTCAATTCAGCGATGGAACCCAGCTGGAGATCTATCAGCCCTCACGCCGGCGACCTTTCCCTGCCCGGGGCAAAGCCCTGGCGCCCTGTTTGAGGCTCTCCCCTTCTCAGGAGCCCCTGCCTGAACTTCAGCGGCTGCTCAGCAACGCTCTGCAGCGTGGTGGATCGCTTCTCGAGGAGGCGCGGCTTGAGCCCTTTGGTGCTGAGGCCTGGATCCACGATCCGGAGGGCAATGCTCTGTTGCTTTTGGCTCCGCTGGCCTCTACCGCCTCGGTGTCATGACCATCTCCACCCTGGAGGCCTGCAGTGCCTGCACAGCCTGTGACCTCGCCAGTTCGCGCCAGACCGTCGTCATCAGCCGCGGCAATCCCAAAGCGGATCTGATGCTGATCGGTGAAGCACCAGGTGCTCAGGAAGATGCTCAGGGCGTCCCGTTTGTCGGCCGTTCAGGATGTGCCCTCGATCAACTGCTGCGTGATGTGGATCTGGATCCCGAGCATGACCTCTACATCTGCAATGCGATCAAATGCAGGCCCCCAAACAACCGACGACCGAAAAAAACTGAGTTGGCCGCCTGTCGGGCCTGGCTTGACCTGCAACTGGAGGCCGTTGACCCCAAGGTGATCGTGCTGACGGGAGCCACCGCTGTGGAGGCCATCCTTGGCATCAAGGGGGGCATGACCCGGCTTCGTGGTGAGTGGCAGAGCTGGAATGGACGAGAGGTGATGCCGATTTTTCACCCCTCCTATCTGCTTCGCAATCCCTCCAAAGCAGCCGGCGCGCCCCTGGATCTGACACGACAGGACCTCTCCGCAGTGCGGCGCAGGCTGTGCGAACGTTAACGCGCTTCACCACCGGCCCCATGACTGCCCTGGCTCGGCGCTACGACACCCAGATCCACCGCCGTGTGACCCGCACTGTGATGGTGGGTGATGTGCCGGTAGGCAGCGAGCACCCGATCGTGGTGCAGTCGATGATCAACGAGGACACCCTCGATATCGAGGCTGCTGTAGCCGGCATCATCCGCCTTGCCGAAGCCGGCAGTGAGATCGTTCGGGTGACGACGCCCTCAATGGCCCACGCCAAGGCGATGGGACAGATCCGTAAGGAGCTTCGTCAGCGCGGCTGCAGCGTTCCCCTGGTGGCGGACGTTCACCACAACGGCGTCAAGATCGCCCTGGAGGTCGCCCAGCACGTCGACAAAGTTCGGATCAATCCCGGCCTGTTCATTTTTGATAAGCCAGATCCGAACCGCCAGGAGTTCAGCCCCGAAGAATTTGCTGCCATCGGCCAGCGCATTCGTGAGACGTTTGAGCCCTTGGTGACCCTGCTGCGGGACCAGAACAAAGCGCTTCGAATCGGTGTGAACCATGGCTCCCTGGCGGAGCGGATGCTGTTCACCTACGGCGACACCCCTGAGGGGATGGTCGAATCAGCGATGGAATTCGTGCGCATCTGCCACGAGCTTGATTTTCACAACATCCTGATTTCGATGAAGGCCTCGCGGGCTCCTGTGATGCTCGCGGCTTACCGCCTGATGGCGGACACCATGGACAAGGAAGGCTTCAATTACCCCTTGCACTTAGGCGTGACCGAAGCCGGCGATGGTGATTACGGCCGCATCAAGAGCACCGCAGGCATTGCCACTCTGCTGGCCGATGGATTGGGAGACACCCTCCGGGTTTCCCTGACGGAGGCCCCCGAAAAAGAAATCCCCGTCTGTTACTCGATTCTCCAATCCCTGGGTCTGCGCAAGACCATGGTCGAGTACGTCGCCTGCCCCAGCTGCGGTCGCACCCTGTTCAATCTGGAGGAGGTGTTGCACAAGGTTCGCAACGCCACATCCCACCTCACGGGTCTGGACATCGCCGTGATGGGGTGCATCGTCAATGGCCCTGGCGAAATGGCCGACGCTGATTACGGCTACGTCGGCAAAACCCCTGGCGTGATTTCGCTGTATCGCGGTCGTGATGAAATCCGCAAGGTGCCTGAAGCTGAGGGCGTTGAAGCCCTGATCCAGTTGATCAAAGAGGACGGTCGCTGGGTGGAGCCCGCCTGATCTCGTTAGTCTGAAGAATCAGTCCTGAAGGCCATGGTTAGGAGTCAGCGCCTGCGTTCTTTGGTCCGTTCGACTCCGTTGCTGTTGATCCTCGGTGTCGGCGGTGTGGTCACCGCCATGGGCATCAGCTCACCAGGTCTCTCCCTGCCATCGGCATCCGGGGGATCGATATATGACAGTCCCAAGGAGGTGATTGATCAGGTCTGGCAGATCGTTTATCGCGATTACCTTGATTCGACAGGCTCCTACGACGAAGCGACCTGGCGCCAACTGCGGAGCAATCTGCTGAGCAAGTCTTATGGGGGCAGCGCCGAGTCCTACGAGGCGATCCGGGGCATGCTGGCCAGCCTCGATGACCCTTACACGCGTTTCCTTGATCCAAAGGAGTTCAAGGAGATGCAGATCGACACCTCCGGTGAGTTGATGGGCGTGGGGATTCAGCTCAGTCTCGACAAAGACACCAAGGAACTGATTGTTGTCTCCCCGATTGAGGGCACCCCAGCTTCCCGTGCGGGCGTTCAGCCCAAGGATGTGATCGTTTCCATCGATGGTGCCTCCACCAAAGGCATGACCACCGAGGACGCTGTCAAGTTGATTCGTGGCCCAGAGGGCACCGATGTGCTGCTGGGACTCAGGCGCCAGGGTCAGGTGCTGAATGTGCCGCTGAAACGGGCCCGGATTGAGATCCATGCAGTGAAGGCCATGCTCAACACGGCGCCCAACGGCCGCAAGGTGGGCTACATCCGTCTCAAGCAATTCAATGCCAACGCCACGCGTGAAATGCGTGCTGCCATCAAGGATCTGGAATCTCAGGCTGCTGAGGGCTATGTGCTGGATCTGCGCAGCAATCCCGGCGGCCTGCTCGAGGCCAGTGTGGACATCGCCCGCCAATGGCTCAATGAAGGCACCATCGTCAGCACCAGAACCCGCGAGGGCATTCGCGATGTGAGGCGCGCCACGGGAAGTGCAGTCACCGACAAACCCCTGGTGGTGTTGATTGACCAGGGATCCGCCAGTGCCAGTGAAATTCTTTCAGGGGCACTCCAAGACAACTCCCGTGCCCAACTCGTTGGACAGAAGACCTTCGGCAAGGGACTTGTCCAGGCCGTTCGCGGATTGGCCGATGGATCCGGTCTGACAGTCACGATCGCCAAATATCTGACCCCGAAGGGAACCGACATTCACAAGAACGGTATTCAACCGGACATCGAAGCAGCGATGTCGAAAAAAGAGAGCAAGAATTTCTCGGTTGAAGACCTTGGAACCCAGAAAGACAGTCAATACAAGACAGCTGAGGGGACCCTATTGAACCAATTGAAGAAAAGTCAGGCAGGGACTACGTATCAACCTGGCAGAGCCAACCTCAGCTTCGCGCTGCAGTAGTTCAGGAGATCGGCTGCATCAGTCCGCCGCCGCCGCCGCCACCGTTGGAATCATCGTCATCCGAGGCGCCGGGTTGGAAGAGGGCGTACACACCGAGTGCAGTGGCACAGAAAACGCCACTGATCAGTTCCAGAGAAACGCCACCAGCACCAATCTCGACGAATTCACCCATGTCCAACGGATTTCGCTGAGACCAATGTAACGAAGAATTGCGTGGTTGGTAACGTTTTTCTCAGAATTGGATTCAGGCTTCAGACCTGAACCACCACTGCGTTCTTGGCGCGAAGCTCCTCCTGCCGCTGTGCCTCGGTTTTGCCGTCGGCGTCGGGAATTTGGGCTGCCATCAGACGCAGCCATTCCATCAGTTGTTCCAGTTGCTTCTCCATGGGGAGAACACCGAGACCGCGGGCCATCACCTTGTGCTGGATGCCGTTACCGGCCTGGTACACCAAACGGCCATGCAGATGCTGGGGCAATCCCTGGCGCAGCAAACGGAACGCCGGTTCCTCCATGGGAGTTTCAAGCACGATGTTGGGCTTCTCCGGCTTGATCCTGGAGAAGCCGCACCGCTTCGCCAGAAGTTTGAGTTCCATCAGCTGCAGAAGTGACACCACGGCAGCGGGCAGCGCTCCGTAGCGATCGGCCCAACCCGCAGCCAGTTCCACCAGGGCCTCGGCCGTGAGGCAGTCGGCTGCAGCTCTGTAGGCCGCGATCTTTTCATCGGGGTCAGTGATCCAGTCGGCAGGCACGAAGGCCGTGACGGGGAGGTCCACCTGGGTGTCTTCAACGCTGGGGATGTCTTGGCCCTGAATTTCAGCCAGGGATTCCTGCAGCATTTCCATGTAGAGGTCAAAGCCAATGGTTTCCATCTGGCCGCTCTGCTGCACGCCGAGAAGATTGCCGACCCCACGGATCTCCATATCCCGCATGGCGAGCTGATAACCACTGCCCAGTTGGGCGAACTCCTGGATGGCGCGGAGCCGCTGACGGGCGGTGTCGCTCAGTGATGCATTGCCGGGATAGAACAACCAGGCATGAGCCTGAATCCCGCTGCGGCCGACCCGTCCCCGCAATTGGTACAGCTGAGCAAGGCCAAAACGGTGGGCGTCCTCAATCAGGATCGTGTTGACGCGCGGGATGTCCAGGCCGCTTTCCACAATCGTGGTGCAGAGCATCACGTCGGCTTCACCCGCGTTGAACGCCACCATGGCGTTCTCCAGCTCACCCTCGGCCATCTGACCGTGAGCCACCAAAAGCTTCAGGCCTGGCAGCATCTCCCGTAGGCCTGCGGCCACCTCCTCAATTCCCTCAACCCGGGGAACCACGTAGAACACCTGACCCCCACGATCCAGTTCCTGGCGGATGGCGCTCCGCATCGCCTCCGGATCCAACGAAGCCAGGTGCGTCTTGATCGGACGGCGCAGCGGCGGTGGTGTGGTGATCAGACTCATCTCCCGCACCCCCGAAAGGCTCATGTAGAGCGTTCTGGGAATCGGCGTTGCCGACAGGGTTAGGACGTCCACGTCCTTCCGCAGCACTTTGATCTTTTCCTTCTGGTTCACACCGAAGCGCTGTTCTTCATCCACCACCAACAGACCAAGCTCTTGGAATGACGCTCCTTTGCTGAGCAACTGGTGGGTTCCCACCACGGCGTCGATGGTTCCCTGCTTCAGGCCATCGAGAATGGATTTGCGTTCCGACGCTGTTCGGAACCGATTGAGCAGGGCCACCTTGATCGGATACGGCGCGAAGCGTTCCGAGAGCGTGCGCCAGTGCTGCTGAGCCAACACGGTTGTAGGAGCCAGCATCGCCACCTGCTTCCCAGCGGTGATGGCCTTAAAGATGGCGCGGATCGCAACTTCGGTCTTGCCGAAGCCAACGTCCCCGCAAACCAGACGGTCCATCGGCTCCTGCCGTTCCATGTCCCGTTTCACGTCGGCCGTGGCCTTCAGTTGGTCTGGCGTCGGGTCATAGGGGAAAGACTCCTCCATTTCCACCTGCCAGGGGCCGTCAGTGGGGAAGGCAAAGCCAGCAGCCTGTTGCCGTTCCGCGTACAGCTTCACCAGATCAAGGGCAACCTTGCGAACCGCTTTCTTGGCACGTTCCTTGGCCTTGTTCCAGGCCGTACCGCCCATTCGGTTGAGCTGCGGAGGTGTTTCGCTCGTGGCGCGGTAACGGCCCAGGCTGCCGAGTTGATCGGCGGCAACCCGAAGGATTCCATCGGCGTACTGCACCACGAGGTAGTCGCGGATGTCGCCTGACATCGCGAGTTTTTCCATGGCTTTGAAGCGGCCGATGCCATGGTTCCGATGCACCACGAAATCGCCCGGCCGCATCTTGTTGGGATCAACCGTGCGGCTGGCGGCCTTGCGGCGACGGCGCACATAACCACTGGAGCTCAGGCTCTGCTGGCCAAAGAATTCACGGTCGGTGACCAGGGCAATCCGCCAAGCCGGAAGCTGCAAACCCTCAAGTTCAGCCGTGCCCCTCACCTTCAACGCGACGGGGGTGTTCTGCTCAATCAGACGGGAAATGGCATTGCTGTCTCCCGCGTTCGGCACAAACCGACTGATGCAGTCGTGCTCCTCCAGCAGAGCAACCGCTCGGCTGGGTTGTGCAGACACCAACCAAACGGCCGTGCGCTCGGTTTGAAATCCCTTGATCAGTTCCCCGAGTTTTCCGAATTGGTTGGGGTAGGCCGCAACAGGGCGGCTGGCGAGGTCGAAGCTGTTGGGGTGCTGGTCAACTTCCAGCAGTTCTGCCATGTCAAAGCCATGGAAAACCTCCGTCAGGGCATAGGCAGCTTCAATCTCACGGTGCAGAACCGCTGGCCAAAGCCGATCACGATCTCCCTCGTCCAGGCCCGCCTCAGCAGCCATGTCGTGGTGATGTTCCTCCACATGGCTGAGCCACTGTTGTCCGTGGGCCAAGCCCTGGCGTCGCTCATCGATCACCACCGTTGTGGTGTCCGGCAGGTAGTCGAGAAGCGAGGCGGGTTGCCCCCAGGCGAGACCCATCAGCCGGCGCATGCCCTCCGGTGTCCCCCCGTTCAGAAGCTGCTCCGTGCCCTCAGCACCAAGCAATGGCTCCAGTCCATCGGGCATCGTCTCCCTGAGCTGGTCCGCGATCAGAGGCCCAAAACCTGTTGGTGTGAGTCGGAGCGCATCGACGGGGTCCAGGGAGCGTTGGCTGGCTGGATCGAATTCCCGCAGCTTGTCGAGCTCCTCACCAAAAAATTCGAGTCGAACAGGCAGCTCACTGCTCACGGGGAAGATGTCGACGATGTCTCCGCGTCGGCTCCAGCTCCCTTCCTGCTCAATTGTGTTGACCCGCTCGTAGCCAAGTTGAGCGAGCGTCTCACCCAGTGCCTCCAGATCAACCTGATCCCCTTTGCGCAAGGTGCGCGTCTTCGTTTTCAGAACGTCCGGTGGGGGGAGATGGGGCTGCAAACAACGTTCCGTGGCCACGATCGCCCAGCTCAAAGCATCCGGGTCTCCCAGCAGGTCACTCAGAACTTGAAGTTGCCCCCAGGTGATCTCACTGGTGGGATCGAAGGGTTCATAGGGAGAACCTTCGCTGGTGGGGTACAGGCCGGCCTGGCTCCATCCCATCAACTCCAGCAGCGCCGTCCAGCGTCCCGCTTCCTCAAGGGTTGGCACCACCACGAGCAGAGGTGCACCGCGCCGTTGTGCAAGTGCGCTGGCCACCAGAGCTCGGCTGCACCGACCTGCTCCACGCATCAACAAGCGTTGGGCGCGGATTGAGCGCTCATCAAGCTCACCGGTGAGTGCAGTTTCCTGCAACTTGGTCACCAGGGAACGGAGCGGCATGGAGCAGGCCTCGGCAATCCATGATCTTCGCAATAAGGTGCCAGCTGCTGCGTTTCACCGGTCGATGCCGCGCTACTGCTGCCCGTCCTGCTGTTGCGGCCCGGCCTTGGTGTTGCATCCACCCAAGGGGGTTATTCCGCTCTGCTCCAGCTGCGCGACACCATTGCAGCGTCAGCCCCTGGTCCGGCCCATTCCGCTGCTGGTGTTGCTGACGGTGGGCGGCGTGCTGATTGCTTCCTCGATCCCCATCCTGTTCCACCCCGAACCAGTTCCCAGCTCAGGGCGCGAAAAACTGGCCTAAGGCGGAGTTTCCGGTTCAATGCGTTGGTATTGGCGCCTTCATGACACTCGGCCGTTTTTTGATTTTCTTTGTGATCGGGCTGGGGCTCGCATTCACCATCCCTCAGTTGAGCTGGTTGCTTTGGCCTCTGGCCGCTTCAGCGCTTTTTGTTCTTGTCCAACTAATTCGCGCTTGATCGGATGTGCCTGAGGCTGAACAGAACCTCAGGACAACCAGCAGGCATCCACTGAAAAGGTGAGCACGTCGTGGGCATCACGATGGTCGCCGGAAGTGATGGCAACACAGGCCAGCTGCCCATCCGCAAAACAGGTTTTTGACTTGAGCACAAATTTGGCGGCGTCATTGTGGGACCAAACCGCTAGGCCCTGCTGTTGGGCCTCGTCGTTGTAGGTGTCCCAGAGTTCAGCGAAGCGTTTCGCCTCAGGCCCCTGCAGAAATTCGTCCAACGCTTCGTCAGCACCAACCTCACGGAAGCGCTCCAGAAAAGAGCGCATTAGGGGATCATCGATCACGTTGCTGGTGGCAATGGCACCGGTGATGCCACGAACGGACGTTCGAACAACCCGGTTGGGGTCAGTTCGGGCGTCAATGATCACGACGGGGCATTGAAGATCCCAAGCGCTTCGATTCCTGAGCTCACGGCCTGCTTCGGAAATGTCATCCCGAAGATCGCTGATCAGTTGCCGTACAACAAGAGTGGGATCTTCCATGCCTGAATCTATCGCGAAATCAGTTCAGGAATTTGGCAGGTTAAAGATTCAAAACGCTGAGCCTTGAAGGCCACTCTTGTGGCAAATAAGATCCTCGAGGTTCCACCGGGCTTGCAATACGTGTCAGACCATCGGCCCGATCGAGCTGCAGTTGACGAATCGATCCTCGTTATGCCGTCAGTCACTTTGATAAGGCGTCCCTTGGCTTGTCTTGCTGGTCTAACGCTGCTGTTGTTCGGTCACAGCATGGAAGCTTGATCCGGTGGATGCCAAAGCTATGAGGCGGCATTCAATCTTGAAGCGGGAATGCGGGATGGATTAACCCTGAAACAGGCCAAAGCAAGCATTCTTGAAGATGGTTACACAGATGGCTCTGCTGCCTGCTTTGCAGCCATCAAGAATGAAATCAACCAAATGCCCTATGCCTTTCCACTCGTGAATCAAGCTCTCTACAAAAGAACGCGCCGCTAGAGAGCACACATAAGTGAGCCTTCTATTGGAAAAGCATGCTGTACAATTATCGCAGCGGAAGCGAAGTCCATCACAACGGCAATATCTTCAAAGGCAGCCAACCAAAAATCTCATCATTTAGCGAAAGCTGCGGAATACTACTCGCGTGCTAAGCAATTGATCGAACTTGATCAAGACTGGCAGGCTTCGGGCTCAATGATCCTCAAAGCACTTGCCGAAGAAAGGAGGTCCGAAAACACCGGTTTGCAGGTGATGAACGTAATCAAATATCAAAAGCCCAAAACCAAGCTGGAGTTCAACTTCCGCAGCTGAGTTAGTAGTTCTGCAACCTTTCAACTGTGGGCTGATCTGACCTCGCTACTGCCCCATAGGGGCCATTTCCCCCTTCAGAAAGACGCGGAGGAAATGACCGGTCTGCCCAGAGTGTGAAGACGATTCACTCTGCCGCAATCGGCATGGACGCCGTATCAGTCCCTGCCGCAAGAATGTTGTAGACCATCCTTTCAGACCCTTCTTGAGTGTTCGTACTTATTTGGCAAGGCTCAGTGTTTGCTCCTCTAGCAGCATGTTGAACTGCAGCAGTTGTTCATCGCTGAGCTGCTGACGACTAGTTGCCTCCAATTGTTGTTGGAGAAAAGCTCTGGCTTGATCAGAGCTCCAGCCCAGCTGCTTCAACATGGCGTCTCCTTGCTGCAGTAGGTCACCACGTCGGATCGGCGCTGGTGCTGTGGACGAATCCTCGTTGGCTTGAATCAACTTCAGCTGACGCAGATAGGCCACGAGATCGGCATAGCGGGTGAGCTTGTGGCGGCTTCCAAGACCGAAGGCTCGGGTCAAGTAGGCCTGCTCCTGTTCCCGGGACCATCCGATGCGTCTGATTTCCATATCGATGGCGGTCAGCTCATCACTCCAATCGTCTGGATCCGTTGGGGTTTCGGAGGGGACGTTGTCATCAGCCGTGACGGGAGGTTGTTGGCTGACAGGGGGTTCTGGAGCTGAAGGGGGCTCGCTTTGATCAATCTTTCTGGGCCGCTCGACGGTCTGCGGCTGTGGGTCCTGTTGATTCGACTTGGATTCAGAGCGAGCCGAACTCTGTGTGTGTTGTGGTCGCCCAGCGGCATCGAGCCTCGTGTGCAACCGTTGCAACGCCCTTTCCTCAGCTTCTTCAGCAGTCGCGGCTTCACCGAGGGCGCTGCCCTGCAGAGAACCGTCGTGCCAGGCCTCAACCCGCACGATGCATCTCAGGGTGTCGACGTGACACAGTTCGGCCCGGATCTGCATCGCAATGGAACAGCGCTTGCACTTTCTAGGCTGCCGCAATGGACATCACTTCGCTTCCCTCACTGTCGGATTTCTTCGAAGGTGCCGATCAATGGGGAGAGGTTTTGGCACTGCTGCCTGTTCTGGTGCTGCTGGAGCTGATCTTGTCGGCTGACAATGCCGTGGCCCTTGCGGCCATCGCCCGCAGCAGCCGCCAACCGGAGCAGGAAAAGTTAGCCCTCAATCTGGGCATTGGCATTGCCCTGGTCTTGCGGATTGCCTTGATCATTGTGGCCCAGTGGGTGTTGCAAAACGCTTGGGTGCAACTCCTGGCGGCCGCATATCTGGTTTGGCTGGTGGTTGATCACTTCAACAACCGATCAGGCCCAGATGGGGAGTCCAATGAGAGCAATGAATCCAGTGGTCTGTCCCGCCCCTTCCTGAACACGGTTCTGCTGCTGGCTTTCACAGATCTGGCCTTCTCCATCGATAGCGTTGCCGCAGCCGTGGCCATCAGTGATCAGATTGTGTTGATCAGCACAGGTGCCTTCATCGGCATCGTGGCGCTGCGTTTTACATCTGCCCTGTTCATCCGCTGGCTTGATCTGTATCCAAGGCTGGAAACAGCTGGATTTCTCGCTGTTGCTTTTGTGGCGCTGCGCTTGATTGTTCACGTTGTCCTCCCAAGCCTCAATCAACCCGACTGGCTCACCCTGTTGGTGGTGCTGATGCTGTTTGCCTGGGGAATGTCGATCCGTAGCAACGATCTCGATCAGGACGAAAGTCATGCTTGTTGAATTGCGCCATATCAGTGGTGATCGTTTGATCCATCGTGTTGACCTTGAGGATCCACCACAACCGGGTCGCTGGTTTGTTGTTGAAGAGCAGTCTTTTCTTGTGATGCAACGTCGTCATCGTTATGCGCTTCGCAACGGTCGCTATGTGATGGCTTCGGTGGCCTTGATGGTGAAACCCCAGGCTCGCCCTGCTGATGCAACACCCTGGCGACATGGCTGGGTGATCGGCGACCCGAACTGTCGTTTCAATGCCCACAGCCCTTTGCTCCGCTGTGCCGTATGGCCAGAAGGGCCCTGCGACAGCTGCAGCCACCGTGAACCTCGCTGAGACATGAACCCTGAATGGCTCACAGGGCGTCTCTGCGCTGGCCACGGAGTGGCCTCCGGCACAAGCAAGGAATCTCCATACCCAGATGGAACGATTCGAATGCAATTCCCTGTGTTCAATGCCTTAGGGCTTGATCTCTCGAGCTGTTATTTCGGCACGCTAAATCTCGATTTTGCGCCGCTCGAGGTTTCGCTCACGAATCCAGACCACCTGTTCGAAAAGGTGCAATGGACCAAACTCCACCCCCCTGAAACATTTTCGTTCTGGCGAGTGGAAATCAAGACCACTGAAGTCGAGGTTGTTAGTGGTTGGATCTACCACCCCCATCCAGAGACCAAGGAACGTCATTGGCAACCTCCAACAACAGTGGAGTTGCTTGCACCACGTTTAAGTGGGGTGGAACCAGGCTCCACCATTTCTCTCCGCGATCAACGCAGACGGATCCAACTTGTGGACACGATTCGCTTGCGCGCAAGGCTGCTTGAATTTCTGAAATTCAGAGTGCTGGCCTCGCAGCAAACATTTTTTGAAGCCGACGCCCTGATGAATCGTCGACAATGGCTGTCGACAATGTTCCCGGAAGCCCTACAACTCTCCGAACTGGATCTCGATCGGGTCTGGACTCAAGCGCGTTCGTTGTACACGGAATCCTGAATCACACCTCGCCGAAGCGATCTCCCAGAGTGGCCTTGAGTTGTTGCAACAGAGCGGGCGCTGTGCTGCGTGCTTTTCCTTCCAGCTGCGCCTCCCGAATCAGAAGGGGACAACCTGAACTGCTCACCACAAGCCCTAGATCCTCGATCATTGCGAGGATCGTCCCTGGGGGATGCCCGCCGGTGGGCCATTGGCCCACGAGGCTGCGCCCTTCAGTACTGAGTTGATCCTGCAGGCGCTCGATCAATGGCTCCGTGCGCAACACCTTCAGGCGTTTGTCATGCAACTGGGTGAACGCCCCTGGATGAAGCCCCATCACCTTGCGATGGATGCTGAGGGCCGAGGCTGACCAATCCAATTGGAAATCCTGTTTCTCCAGCATGCGGGCATAGGTCGACCCCTCGGCCTGAACACGCACATTGAGCTTCGCCAATCTCTCGTCTTCTGGGCCCGTACCCGCCGCTTCAATCAGCGGCATGGCCTGCACCATCAGTTCTGCAGTGAGAGCACTGAGCCGTTCGGCCAAGGCGATGGAGGTATCCAGGAGCTCGATTGGGGTGCGTTGTTCGAGCAGCACAGGGCCGGTATCGAGCCCTTCTTCCATGGCCATGATCCCCACACCCGTTTCCTGATCTCCTTCGAGCAGGGCCCACTGGATGGGACCAGCACCGCGCCAACGCGGTAGAAGTGATCCATGGCCGTTCCAGCTGCCCAGAGGCGGCTGCTCCAAAACATCCTTGGGCAGGATCTGTCCGAAGGCCACAACCACCGAAGCATCAGCACCGAGGGCAGCAAGCTTGGCTTTGCAATCGTCATCCCGTCGGATCCGTTCAGGTGTGAACACCGGTAGACCGAGTTCCTCGGCCCTCGCCTTCACCGGTGATGGAACCAGCTGTTTGCCTCGACCGCGCCGCCGATCGGGCTGCGTCACCACTCCAACGATGGTGTGACCTGCCCCATGCAAAGCATCAAGAGTCGGCACCGCATAGGCCGGTGTTCCCCAGAACAAGATGTTCAACGTCAGGCTTCGCCGGTGATGGAGAGACCATCCACCCAAACATGGGGGCAAACCCCACGGTGGGTGACTTCTGAATCAGCTTCCAGATGAGCAATGCCGTTGAGAACAGAGCGGATGTCGCCGGCAACTGTTGCTGCTTCAACCGAAACCCGTTCTCCGTTGTTCACCAACCAACCATCGAAGGGCAAGGAGAAGGAGCCTTGGGTGGCCTTCACTCCGGCATGAAGCGCTGATAGATCCTCAATCAGCACGAAAGGGCCAGACTCGGTGCGGTGGTCGAGGCTGTTGCCACTGCTCACCTGCGGGTTGGAACCAACCACGAACCAGTCGGGACCGACCGAAACCTTGGCTCCAAGCCCAGCATGGCCGGTGGGTTGAACACCGAAGGCTCGGGCCGTGGCTTCCGAGTGAAGGAAATTGCGGAGGGTTCCGTCCTCAATCAATGAGAGGCGCCGGGTTGGTGTTCCCTCGCCATCAAAGGCTGCCGCACTGATGTGTCCCGGGTGGAGGCCGTCATCGTGGAGATTGAAGAAAGGAACCGCCAGATCGGTTCCAATCGAATCCCGCTGGCTCAAGCTCACCCCGTCGAGCACGGAACGCGCATTGAACATGCTGCTGAAAGCACCGAGCAGAGAGAGAAAAGCCTCAGGGGTGAAACAGACCCGATAGGTCCCTGTTTCGATCGGTTGATAGTCCAGATGGCTGACGGTGCGGTCAACCGCTTCGCTGATGCAGCCCTGAACATCAAGTTCACTGCTGCCAAGGCCCAGACGAACTGCACCGCCACTGCGGGGCTTGCGACCTGTTTGTTCCGCCCTTGCGTAGAGATAGAGGCTGGCTTGGGTGCGCTCCATCTGGCGCAGTGCCCCGTCACTATTAAGATAAAGGCTTTGAGACAGGGATTCCGACAGTCCATTGTAGGGGACTGTTTGGATTGCGGTGTGACGACCGAGCAGATCGGCTTCTGCTTCCCGCAGAGTGTCCAGCAGGGGGAGGATTCCCTGACGTGGTTGAAGCGGTCGATCGAGCTCGGGGAGTGGGGCTGTCGACAGTGATGAGAACTGAGGAATCTCCTCTGGATTGCCAAAACGACTGGCCGCATGCGCCCCAACCAGAGCTTGTTCCAAGCCGCCATCGGAGAGGTCGGTGGTGCTGGTGATGCCCACCAAGCCATCGCTATTCCAAACCCGGACGGTGATTGAGCTGCGCTGCGAGGCCTTGAGTTGTTTGGCTTCACCGCGATCCACTTGAACGGAGCAGTCGTCACTGCAAGCGGCACCAAGGTCCCAACGACGAATCCCTTCACTTGAAGCAAGGGTCTGAAGGCGATCCCTGAGATCTTTGGCGTTAAGGCTGTTGTTGCTGCTCATCATCAACGGCCCCCCACCGTGATCGAATCAACCTTGATGTGGGGCTGCCCAACGGTGACGAACACACTTCCACTCACAGATCCACAGAACCCGGCAGCCAGTTCCAGATCGTTGGCGCACATCGAAATGCGAGGCATCACCTCCTTGGCATCACCGATCAACGTGGCGCCTTTCACGGGTTTGGTGAGTTTGCCGTTTTCAATCAGATACCCCTCTTCAACGGAAAAATTGAACTGACCCGTCGGGCCCACACTTCCCCCACCCATGGCCTTGCAATACAGGCCTTGGTCGACGGATTCAATCAACTGCTCTGGTGTATGTGATCCCGCGTCGATGAAGGTGTTGCGCATCCGGCTCGCAGCGGCGAAGGCATGGCTCTGACGCCGGCCGCTTCCGGTGCGTTTGTGGCCTGTGCGCAGTTCACCGGCCCGATCACTGATGAAGCGTTGGAGCACACCGTCCTTGATCAGAACGGTGCGCTCCGGTTCCATTCCCTCGTCATCCATCGAAAGGGAGCCGAAAGAGCCACCACTCAGGCCTTCATCGATGGCGGTGATAGCAGGGTGAGCGATCAGTTCACCAACGCGGTCAGCAAAGGGAGTGGTGCCCCGTTCGATCTGGGTTGTTTCGAGCAGATGCCCACAGGCCTCGTGGAAAATCACGCCACCAAAGCGATTGGCGAGAACAGCCGACATCTGTCCGGCATCCACGTAGTCGGCCCGCAACATCGTTCCAGCGCTGTTGCACACTTCAGCTGCACTGGCCTCGGAATCCCAGGCCCGAAGATCGTCCGGACGATCGGAACTTCCATAGCGGCGGCCAATGCTGGACCGGTGATCCCCGTCGGCGGCGAGAACGGAGAGACCGGTTGATTGATGCAGGCGGATGTCGCGGGCAAACGTGCCATCGGATGCAGCCACCAGCACTTCCTGCCAGTCGCGGGCGTAACTGCCACGCCTCACCTGAAGGTGCTGACCAAGACGATTGAGATGGGCTGTGCCCTGGAGCAGACACTGGCTTGCCTGATCGAGAGATGGACAGCGATCCAGCCAATCGGCTTTCATCACACCGTGGTCGGTTAACGGCTTTAACCCCTCAAAAGCTGCAGGAGAACTGAGCTGTTGCGCTTCGAGGCCGAGCATGGCCAGGGCCTGGTCAAGGGCACGCTTGAGGCCAGCTTCGCTCAGATCGTTGGTGCTGACGAAGCCATCTCGGCCATTACGGAACACCCTCAAGCCAGCGCCACGGGCGAAGGACGGATTGACACTGGTGATCCGATCCTGTTCAACAAGCAAACCGATGTGGTCAGTGCGCTCAAGAAACACCTCCACCAGGTCGGCACCTGCGGAGCTACCACGGTGCAGCAAGGACTCCAAGAGTCCTTGCCACTGATTCGAAAAGGCGTTGGTCAAGAAATCTCCTCGATTGGGCTGGGGGAGTCCCCTCAGCGCACAGCTGGCTGGAAACGATCGCTGTCGATCGCGGGCATTAGGAACAGCTTGGCCATCTCGGCACCGTTACCGATCCAGAAGGGCAGCTTTCGCAGCAACTTCACAGGAGCGATGGCATCGCTGGCATCAGCCTTGTCCAGAGCAGCATTGTTGGCAACAAGGCGTTCGAGACGCGTCCAGAACTTGTCGTTGTTGACATCAAGAACAACAGGGAAAACGCGCGCAGACGTTTCGTTGGTTTTCTCGATCACCATCTTGTCGTAGGTGCGAGCATCCAATCCGAGAGCCTCGTAGAACTCCTTGCGGGCCACGTCGCGCACATACATGGTGGCGAACACTGCCAGCAGAAAAAAGCGGCACCAGAGTTTGGCGATCGGGCCACGAACCGTGTCCGGTTGAGCCTTCATCAGGGCATCGAAGAAATCGCCATGACGGTTTTCGTCCTGACACCAGTTCTCGAAGAAGTTGAAGATCGGGAAGATCTTGCTGTCGGGATTCTTTTCGAGGTGGCGATAAATAGCGATGTAACGCCAGTAGCCGATCTTTTCAGACAGGTAGGTGGCGTAGAAGATGAATTTCGGCTTGAAGAAGGTGTAGTCCTTGTTGGCCGTCAGGAAGCCGAGATCCAGCTGCATGCCGAAATCACTCATCGACTTGTTGAGGAAGCCGGCGTGGCGAGCTTCATCACGAGCCATGTGAGCAAAGCACTCGGCCAGGAGAGGATTCTTCGCCTTGATCCGGCGGCTCAGTTCCTTATAGAGCAGGAACCCTGAAAATTCCGAAGTGCAGCTCTGCTCAAGGAATTCGATGAACACCTTGCGGGTTTCAGGATCCAGTTTGTCGGCAGCACCCTCGAACTCTTCGTTACGAACGAAGTGGTGGCGGTTGTAATCCTTCCTGAACTCCTCACAGATGGCTTCCAGTTCAGCCTCATTGGGCTGAAGATCCATCGCCGCCATCGCTTCGAAATCGGTGGTGTAGAAGCGAGGGGTCAGGATTGTGTCCTTGACTGGATCCTTGATGGCTACAGCGCTGCCTTCGGCCACGGCGGTGGGAGGGACCATCAGTTGCGGTTCACTATCCTGCCAATGTAGGCCTGTCAGCCCGACCCCCGAGGCCAACGCGGGCGGTTAGTTACCTCCCAGCCACTTTTGGCCGTTGAGCCGTTGCAACAGGCGGGAAACGAGAAGAGGCAAAGACATCCGCTTCTCATCGATCAGAAAGCTCTCCAGCAGCGTCGGCTCACTGCCTGCATCAGCCAGGGCAATCACCTTGGAGCTGTTGATGTCGGCCTTGGAGAAACAGACCCAGAAGCGGCGGCCTCCAGGAAGTTCACCGACCACCATCGGACATTCACCGCCGACGACGGGACGCTGCCCCTCGATGCGCTCGAGCCGGTCAGCTGTGATGTCGTGTTCGGCGAGCTGTTTGGCAACAGCCGGCAGAAACAGCGTGTCGATGAATTCAGGGAAGGGCTTGTCCTCCGGCTTGGGCGGCTTGGCTTTCGGCGCCGGTTTGGCGGGGGCCTCTTGACCTGAAGACTGTTTCTCGACTGGGGTTTCGCTCACCGATCCAGCATCGCTGGGGCAACTGTAAGCAGCTTGGTGCGTTGCTTACCAGTTCGCCTCCGGATCATCTCCCCAATCACTGATCTCCTGTGAGGGGGAGGCCACAGCTGAAGCGCCGGATGAAGTGGCCGAATGCCGAGGGGCTGATGACGGACGTTGAATCACGCGGTATGCCACAGACACGGTTGGAGCCGGTTCCCTCACATCTCGTTCGGGGCCTGGGTTGGCACTGGATCTAGGTGCAGGTTCGTTGGCAGCGTTATCCCTCTCATCAAATTCCGGTTGAACGTGAGAACGGCTTTGGCGACGCAGGGGACGTTCAGCAGGCGAGACCAAAACCGCTGCGACAGCGGCTCCGGCCGCACCACCCACGCCAGCAAGCGCTGTCCATGCCCCAAGGGGGAGCGGAGGTGTTGTCCACACCAGCAGACGAATTCTGGTTTTCTCGCCAACGTTGCTGGCCGACAGCACCAGCAGCACCAGCAGTGGTGCCAGGCAGGGAATCAGCAACAGCCGCTGAAACATGCTCATTCCAGGGGGCCGTTCCAACGGTTCAGGGGTGCGAGGTCGTCCTCCAAGCCATCGAACAGGCGCACTACCAGAAAGTCCACCATCTCCTCCAATGAATCGGGCCGGGTGTACCAGGCCGGGATGGGTGCGGCAATGGTGGCGCCAGCTTCTGCAAGGCCGGTGAGGTTGCGGAGGTGAATCAGGTTGAAGGGCATCTCCCGGGGCGCAATCACCAGGGGACGACGCTCCTTGAGGTGCACATCCGCGCAACGTTCGATCAGATCAGCGGCAATGCCGGCATGGATCCGACCGACGGTTCCCATGCTGCAGGGAACGATGACCATCGCGCGAGTTCGGTAACTGCCACTGGCGATGCAGGCGGCTTGATCATTCCAGCGATGGCAGGTGAGTTCGCCGCTCTCGACCCCAAGCCTCTCCTTCCAGAAATCGCGTTGCTTCAGAGGATCCACGGGGATCGATAGCCCCTGTTCCGCACGAAACACCTCATGGGCGCCATGGCTGAGCACGAGATGAACAGCGCGCCCGCGCTGCAAGAGCAGCTGGAGGGCACGCTCGGCAAGGGGTTGGGCGGATGCACCAGTGACCGCAAGAACGTAGGGATGCATCACTCAGCGCTCGCTGAGGGCGACAGGCAGCGGCTCCGACGATTCAGGCTCGCTGGAGGCATCGGATGCCTGGCTGATGACCTCAAGGTCGATCTGATTGCGCAGAACATCCACATTGATCACGCGCACCTGAACTGCATCGCCGAGTTGATAGGTCTGACGGTTCTTGCGACCGACCAGGCGATTCTGACGTGATCTGTATTCGTACCAGTCATCGTTGAGGGAGCTCACATGAACCAGCCCCTCAACGCGACTCTCACCGACTTCCACGAAAAAGCCATAGCTCTGCACACCGCTGATGCGCCCCTCCACCTGTTCGCCGATCAGGGGCTGGGCTGAACGGGCCTGGATCATCGACAGCAGATCCTTCTCCAGTTCCAACACCTGGCGCCGACGGGTGTTGAGCCGTTGCACCGTGCGCTCATTCACCAATCCGTTCAGCTTCTCGTCCTGTGATGCCGTAAACAGGGGCCATGTGAGATCAGCACCGGCACCCTTAAGCCCAAGCTTCAGACGCGTTTTGTGACGCACGGTTGGACGATCCTTGGCATCGGTGAGCAGTGCAACGATCACCTGTTGGTTCACCAGGTGGGCGTAGTGCTGAGTTGCACAGGTCCAGGGGGTCAGTGATGTGTTGGGGCGGATTGGAGCAGCATCCTCCCCATCGGAATCTGCTGCCGCTGAACTGGCTTCTATGGATGCCACAAGGCTGAGCGGTGGCAGGGCATGACTGAGCTGCTGTTCAAGCACGCGGCGTTGACTGCTGTGCTTGAAAACCTGAATCAGTTCCGAAGCTGATGGGCAACCGTCGTCATCCAGTTCCAGTGGAAGGTCTAAGGCAATGGCTGTCTTCGCCACATCGGTCAGCACGCTGCCATCGGGTTCATCCGCCTCGATGGTGATTCCAGGCAATTGGAGATCGAGTCGTTGTGCGGTCCATGCACGGTCGGCAGCCCTCAACAGAGGCTGAAGGAACGCATGGGGGTCCACCGGGTTGAACGCATCAACCCAGCGATGCCGCAAACCGGATGGATCTGCGCTGCGCAAGTCACCAAGGGCTTCCAGCTGTGGAGGGCAGAGATCGAGTTGCACAACTCCGCTGCTGCGCTCGTGCTCCAACAGCAAAGTGCTGCAGAACCGCAGGGTCTCCAGCTGACCGAGCTGGTCTTTGATCGGTTTGAGAGCCGCAGGGATGCTGCGTGCCTTGGGTTTGCGTTCCGCAAGGGCGATCAACTGGTCGGCGCTTACGTCGGCGACGGGGCGCACCGAACTCAGCATGAACTCCCAATCGGTCGCCTCACCGTTGGCTGCAAGATCGATCCGAACGCTGATGGCGTCAGCCTCGGAACCGGCGGAGAAGCTGGTGACCTTATTGAGGGATGGAGTCAACAGGGGTTGCCAGACCTCACCGAGGCAAAGCGCTTCGCCGCGATCACGCAGGCATGCCTCAAGGCTATTGCCTATCCCGATCCGCTCGCCCACGCTGGGTACATGGACCCAGAGGCGACATCCGCCGTCCTTGGGCTCAACGTGCACGGCAGGCAACCCCGGCGCGTCCTCCTGACTCCATCCTTTGAGAAGTAGCGAAGGCTGGTCGGTGAGATCAACCCGACCCTTGGCCGCAGGTGTTTTGCCAGAGCTTCGGGGTGCTGCAGGTCGGTCCTGAAGCCCAGCCTTGGTCAGGAGCAGGTCTCGATCTGCCGCCGGTCCGCCATTGAGCGGGAGAGATCGAACAACATGGCCGGCCGCAGCATGCTGAGCCACGGGATAGCGGTCGATCCGTACCTCAACAACGCTGGAGACCTCATCGCCGGGCAGGTGCTTCGCATCCTCTGCTGGCAATTCAATGCCAGCAAGCACCCGGTCATCCAAAGGTGAGGCCAGCAGCTGTTCACTCTGCTGCTCCACCTGCGCCAGGAGCGATTGCGTGGCCCGTTCCAGGATGCATTGAACGCCACCTTCTGGAGAACGGCGGCGGCCGCCCTCCCGCGTCACCAGCACCAGCACTCGATCACCGTTCCAGGCGTGGTTCAGCTGATGGTCACGGATGTAAATGTCCTCACCGCCGTCATCGCGAATGGCAAAGCAGAAGCCTTTGCTGCTGCAGCGCAGGCGAGCATCAATCAGATCACTCTCTTGGGGCCGAGTGAGTCCACCCTCACTCGTCTGCTCGATCACACCGATTTTCATCAGTGATGAAACCGCAAGTTCAAGCGCTGCTTTGTCCGTCTTGTTGCTGAGCTTGAGGATCTTGGCCAGTTGGTCTGACTCAGAGGGATGCTCTGTCGAGAGCTGATCCAGCAGATCGGCAACCGTAAATTTCATCGTGGCGTACGCAGAAACCGACCATCAGGGCCGGGAGAGACGGAAGGGGTGGCCGACGCTGTTCAGCAGGCCGTGCGGAGTCAGCCCTTCAGGGCCCACCTTAGGACTCAGGAGTTTGATCCTCCTCTCTGGTTGGTTCCGCATCACGGAAGAGAGGAACCAGCAGGCGGCCACCGATCACGAGGAAACCCAAAGAGGCCAACAGCTGCAGCAGGTCGCTGGGAATGACTGTGGCAACGGAACCACCGGCAAAGGCCCCCAGCAAACTGGCAAGAACCAACGCGGATGATGAACCGAGAAACACGGCCAGGGGGCGATTGGACGTCCCACTGATCGCCACTGTGGCGAGTTGGGTCTTATCACCGAGTTCAGCCAGAAACACGGTGAGGAAGGTGGAAATCAGGAGCGGAAAATCCATCGTCAGCTCGAGGCATTGAGCCAAAGGGAACGGGTGGCTTGGAGACCCAGCCAGATGCCAAGCGCCACCATCAGCACTCCGGCCATCAGTTCAAGACGCTCAGGTGGAAGGGTTTTGGCCAACCATTGACCAACGAGAACGCCCACAAGGCTGGAAGCAATCAACGCCAGTGCGGCACCGATGAACACCAGAACAGGTGAGCCGGATTGGGCGGAGAGCAACAGCGTCGCCAACTGTGTTTTGTCGCCAAGTTCAGCCACAAAAACCGTGGTGAACGTGCTGAAAAGCACGGCAGCAAAGCTGCGCGACTCAGGGCTGGTTTGCTCACTTGTCAACAGAACCTCCCGCGTTCTGAGCGCGATTGAACCTACGCATCACCCCACTGCGACCGCCGTAGGTGCTGCGAATCTGCTGATGGCAACAAGCGATGGCGAAGGCGTCGAACTGATCGTCGGGAACGTCAAAAAGACGGCCCAACCCACTGACATGACAGAAATCAGGACGCTCCTCATAGATCGTGCAGCGCTGACTACCCGTGTCGTAATGAATGCACCATCCGTCGGGTCCAACCATGGCCAGATAGGTCCGTTGTTGCTCTTCGCTCAAGGCCTCAAGGGCATCAGCCCGTTCCTCCGGAGCCAGTCGGCAACAGGCTCCGCAGTGTTTGATGCAGGTCCATTGCGGCGTTTCACGACTCATGACTGAGGCTGTGACAAGCCATCACAGAGATCAGAGCCAATCCGTCGCTCTCGGGACTGAGCCCCGTAGCCTGGGAGGCGTAACGATTTCGGACAGCGCTGCAACGCCATGGGCTTTGACATTCACCTGATCGCCAACTTTGCCGCCCTGGCGATGATCACCATTGCTGGTCCTGCTGTCATCTTCATCCTCTTCTACCGTCGCGGCGCGCTCTGATCGCCCCGTTTCAGGGACGAAGCCCTAAGCCCAGACAGGCTTCTTCGAGCAACTGAATCACCCGCTGATCCCTTGCCAGGTCGTTGTCACTGGTGAGGGATTCTTCTTGTTTGATGCTCGCCTGCAGGGTCTCACCATCGCCATTGGTGAGCGTCAAACCTGAGCTTTGCGTCCACCGGGCTGTGTACTGGCGTGTGCCGCGGTCGATCAAGACCAACTCGGAGTGGGCGCGGATGGCTTTGAGCTCCAGTTGGAGACGCTGTTCTCCCTGCCAGCGGTTGATCGAAATGCTGTAGGCCACGTCACAGCATTCGGGAACAGCTGCCGATGAATCCCATCGCCAGGCGATGGCGCGACGCTCACTCTCCCCTTGGCGCAGCGTCAGCGCCAGATGCCCTCCCTTGAGGTCTCGCCGATCCCCAACGCTCACCCCCCTCGACCAGAACAGAGGTTTGGGATGACCGATCCCGAAGGGTGCCAGGGATTGCAGGTGGCGCCACAGATCCCAGTTCACATCCTTCAACTGCAGCAGAGCGTCGGGTTGCACGGGACGCCCCTGGGCCTGGGTCATCAGCCAGCTATCGGCCTCGGAACAGAGACGCTCATGCAGTGCATGCACAAGCTCCGCTTTCACTGTGAACCCACCTGCAGCGGGATGGCCGCCAAAACGGGTCAGCAGATCACTGCAGCTGGAAAGAGCGCGATCCACAGCGAAGCCGATCGGTCCCCGCACCGAAGCCCGCAGGCTTCCATCCCCCTCACCGGCCAGAAGAGCGGTGGGACGGTGGTAACGCTCCATCAGCCGAGCAGCAACAATGCCGATCACCCCGTGGTGCCAGTGACTTTGTGCCAGGAGCAGAAAGGACGGAAGTGCTTCATCGCTCTCCGCTTCCACCAGAGCCACGGCCTCCGCTTCGATCGCATCGCAGAGATCCCTTCGCTGACGGTTGCAATCATCACAACGTCGTGCGAGGGCCATCGCTGAATCAGGATCCTCAGCTGTGAGCAGATCCACCACAAGCCTCGGTTCGCCGAGGCGACCGACGGCATTGATGCGCGGTGCAAGCTGAAACCCGATGTCCTCTGCCGTCAGCGGCCGTTCACCCAATCCGGCCAGGTGCTGAAGTGCTTGAACGCCCTTGCACTCGGAGCGGTGCAGCTGGTTGAGCCCCTCAAGCAACCAACTGCGGTTGGCCCCCACCAGTGGTGCCATATCGGCCACCGTGCCGATGCAGAACAGATCACGTGCAACACGGATGGCTTCTGGTTTGTTCAGCGCCTCGGCAACGGCATGGGCCACCACGTAGGCGAGCCCCACACCGGCCAGACCGCGGTAGGGCGAGCCCTCCGGCGTGGTGGCCGGGTGAATCAGTGCAGTCATCGGCGGCCGCTCCATCGGGATGGTGTGGTGATCGGTCACGATCACCTGCATGGTCAAACTTGCGGCCAGTTCAAGCGCTTCCCTCGCAGCCACTCCGTTATCAACGGTGACCAGGAGCCGCACTCCATCGTCATAGAGCCGCTGCACCATGGCGGGATTGAGGCCATATCCCTCTTCCATCCGCGACGGAATGGCGGGTTCCGGCTCTGCACCCAGCGGGGCCAATGCCCGCAACAGCAGCGCTGTGCTCGTCATCCCATCGGCGTCGTAATCACCACAGATGGCGACACGTTCACGGGAGCGGCAGGCCGCTACCAGACGATCACAGGCTTGCTCAAGATCGGGGAAATGATCGCGGGTGGGTGGCAGATCACCAGGGGAGAGAAAGCTCGCGGCTTCGGATGTGGAGCTGAATCCGCGGCGCCGCAGCACACAGCGCAGCGCCAGCGGCAAATCAAGCCCGCGCAGTGGCGATGGTTCCACCACGGCCGGAAGGGACCAGGACCAGTGGAGCGGAACAGCCGGCAAGGGAACGCAACAAGCAGTGATGTCCCAGCATTGTGCCGTTGCTGCTCCTCAACGTGAACAGGCTTTCAGCGGTCTTTTGGGATGTGGATGGCACCTTGGCCGACACGGAAATGGACGGTCATCGACCGGCCTTCAACATGGCTTTCGAGGAGCTGGATCTCCCCTTCGTTTGGGATGAAGCGCTGTACAACCGGCTGCTGGCGATTCCCGGTGGACTCCGCAGGGTGAAGCTTCACGCTGAAGCCTGTGGTGTGGCCCTTAGTCAGCACCAGCTGGCCCAGGTGCGAGATCGAAAACGCTTCCATTATTTAGAACGGGTTCGCCAAGGGCATGTGCAGCTCCGCCCTGGTGTGAAAAGGCTTTTGCAGGAGTTGAGTCGGTCAGGCGTGCAGCAGTGGATCGTCACCTCCAGCGGATCAGCGTCGGTGATGGTTCTGCTGGAACAGTTCCAGCAGCAGATCCCCTGCTTCGATGGGGTAGTGACGTCGGATGACGTTGCTGCGGGCAAGCCAGCACCGGACGGCTATCTGCTCGCCCTCAAACGCAGTGGGGCCAACAGTGTTGCCAGCCTTGCCGTCGAGGATTCTGCGGCGGGTCTTTCGGCAGCCAGAGCCGCAGGTTTGCGTTGTCTGCTGACCCCATCCCCCTGGGATGCCGAAGCCCTGCGCGATTCCGTTGGCGAGGCCACTGCAGTGTTGGATCACCTGGGGGACCCGGGAGAGCCAGCAACGGTGCTTTCCGGCGCCTCTTGCCAGGAGGAGGCAGTGACGCTGAAGTATCTGGAGACTCTGTTGTCGGTACCGGATCGATGAGCTCAATCCAGCGCACACGACTGGCTTGGCTACAGAAGAGTTGGGGGGCCGGAATTCGACGGTCCTGGTCTGGACCCTGGTGGCGCCGCAGTGCTTCGTTGTTGCTGCTTCTGATTGGGTTTTTCATCGGAAGCAACCTCCCCATCTACATTCTGAACGCCGTCGAATTAAGAACTCACTTAGCGCTCTATGCCCTGATCGCCTGTGAATTGATGGTGCTGGGGCGTCGTCGTCTCCCCTGGCTCGACAACATCCGGATCGGTTTTGTCTATGCCGTTGTTTTGGAGGCATTCAAAGTTGGATCCTGAGGCTCAACGCCTGATTTCAATCAGCGACCAGCGCCGGTTGCTTGAACATCTCGAGTTGGGTGATGTGGAGCGTTGGTTGGCTCAGCAGCACCAGTCCGGGCGTCACCGGATCGCCCTCGGGCATTGGCATCCCCAGGCGGCCCCGGATTGGCTGTGGTCTGTGGGTCTACCCCTTCTGAGCCTGGCTGAAAAATGGCGCGGAAAACGCCGTCTGATCGGATTCAGCGCCCTGCCTGGATGCGGGAAAACCACCCTGGGGCAATGGATTGAAGCCGCAGCAAAAGAACTTGACCTCTCCGTGCAGGTGGTTTCGCTGGATGATTTTTATTTCGAAGCAGAACGTCTTGAAGAAGCCATGCGCGGCAACCCCTGGGGTGTGCCCCGTGCGCTTCCCGGCAGCCATGATCTGGGGCTTCTGCAGGAGTGTCTCAAGACATGGAGACAGGGTGAGAACGTCCTGATGCCCTGCTTCGACAAAGCCAAACGACAGGGACGTGGAGATCGGAGCGGTTGGCGCCGTTGCGCTGCCGACCTGCTGATTTTTGAGGGTTGGTTTGTGGGCTGCAGACCAAATGCCGACGTAACGGCGGATGAGCCCCATCTCGAGAGCCCTCTAACGCCGCAGGAGTTGGAGTGGCGCCTGAAGCTGCAACCTGTGCTCGCCAACTACGAACCCACCTGGAGCTGTTTCGATCAACTCTGGCAAATGCGAGCGACCGACTTCAACGCGCCTTGGCGATGGAAGCGGCAACAGGAAGCCACCCTTGAGGCGGAGCGGGGTGTGTCGCTATCGAATGCCGACTTGGATCGTTTCATCCGCATGATTCTCTGCTCGCTGCCATCGAGCAGTTTTCACACCATGCGAGCAGATGTTGTCGTGGAGGTGGATCCGGATCGAACCCTGCGGCGAATCCACCTCCCGAGTTCCACTCAGGATTCGGCGTCTTCGGACTCACTCACCGGATAAACAAAACCCTGGGCGCGGCCACTCAGAACAGACTTGCCGATGGACATGGCGCGCTGGGCGGCAACGGCTGCCTTGGCCTTCCAGGTGGCGCTCCGCTGGTTGCGCTTGGCCTTGGATGTTTTCTTCTTCGGGACGGCCATTGCGCCTGGTGAATTTCCAAACCGAGATTGTCTCGTTTGGAACCCCCTTGCGTCAAATCGCTAGGCTCCCTGCAGCGCAGCGTTGACGTGGCACCAGGTTCGAACTCCAGTGTTTCCGCGGCCCCTCAGAAGGCTCAACCTTCCTCGATTCAGGGTTTTTGGACGAAGCAGGACAAGGTGAGTTACTCCACCCTGCTGAAGGACATCGATGCGAAAGAGATCAAACAGTTGGATCTTGTGCCCGGTCAACGGGAGGTAAGAGTCCAATACAACGATGGCAGGCGGGTCACCGTTCCCGTTTTCGCCAACGACAACCAAATCCTTCGGGCTGCTGAGAGTTCCGGCACGCCGCTGACGGTCGTTGACATACGCCGCGAACAGGCAGGACGAGAACTGGCGGGAACCCTGATGTTGGTGCTGCTGGTGGTGGTCGGCTTGTCGTTTCTGTTGAAGCGTTCGGCTCAAATGGCGAACAGAGCTCTAGGGTTTGGGCGCAGTCAACCTCGCTTGAAACCCCAGCAAGATCTTCAGCTCCGTTTTGAGGACGTTGCCGGCATTAACGATGCGAGGCTTGAACTTGAGGAGGTGGTCACGTTTCTCAAGCAGCCCGAGGCCTTCATCCGCCTGGGCGCCAAGATCCCTCGGGGCGTGCTGCTTGTGGGCCCCCCTGGTACCGGGAAAACTCTCCTTGCCAAGGCGATTGCAGGAGAGGCGGGTGTGCCGTTCTTCTCCATCGCTGCCTCTGAGTTTGTTGAGCTGTTCGTGGGTGTTGGTGCGAGCAGGGTTCGCGATCTGTTCCGCCAAGCCAAGGAAAAGTCCCCCTGCATCGTTTTCATTGACGAGATCGATGCGGTCGGTCGTCAACGCGGGGCTGGCATCGGCGGCGGCAATGATGAACGAGAGCAGACCCTCAACCAACTCCTGACGGAGATGGACGGTTTTGAGGAGAACTCCGGTGTGATCCTCCTGGCGGCTACAAATCGCGCCGACGTGCTCGACGCCGCACTGTTGCGTCCAGGACGCTTCGATCGGCGCATTGATGTGGGCCTTCCCGATCGCCGAGGTCGCGAGGCCATTCTCGCCGTGCATGCGAGAACTCGACCCCTTGATGACGCGGTTTCGCTGTCGGATTGGGCGAGCCGCACCCCGGGGTTTTCAGGGGCTGACCTCGCCAATCTCCTCAACGAAGCGGCCATCCTCACGGCCCGCCAGAACATGCTCCGGATCGGTGAATTTCAACTGGAGGGAGCCCTGGAGCGGATCACCATGGGCCTGAGCAATCGCCCCTTGCAGGACAGCGCCAAGAAACGGCTCATCGCCTATCACGAAGTTGGCCATGCTCTGGTGGCAAGTTTGCTGCCGGCTGCCAACGCAGTGGACAAAGTCACGATTCTTCCCCGTGGGGGTGCCGGTGGTTACACCCGCTTCATGCCCGACGAGGAGGTGCTGGATTCCGGGTTGATCACGCGGTCGTCCTGCCTGGCTGACCTGGTTGTCGCCCTTGGTGGACGGGCCGCTGAGCAGGTGGTGTTTGGATCGCTTGAAATCACCCAGGGCGCCAGTGGCGATCTCCAGATGGTGGCGCAACTCGCACGGGAGATGGTGACGCGTTTTGGCTTTTCCAACCTCGGCCCCATGGCACTGGAGGGTCCCGGCACGGAGGTGTTTCTGGGGCGCGATTGGTTCAATCAGCGGCCGGGCTATGCCGAATCCACAGGTCAGGCCATTGATTCTCAAATACGCCAGCTCGCCAAAAACGCTCTTGCAGAAGCCATTGCCCTTCTGGAGCCCCGCCGCGAGTTGATGGATCAATTGGTGGACGTTTTGATCGCTGAGGAAACGATCGACGGTGATCGGTTCCGAGACATCGCTGGCCTTCCATGAGACGCCTCCTCCTTCTGCTGCCGCTGGTTGTTGTTGCAGCCCGGATGCAGATCGAGTGGCTCTGGTTCAATCAGTTCAATTTGGCCAATGTTCTTTTAGAGCGCTGGCTTCTTCAGGTTTTGTTGGCGGGGGTGGCAATGCTGCCGTTGCTTGCAGCCCGGGCCTGGTCCAGACAATTCAGACAACAGAGGCTGACGTCCTCCCAGGGGATCAGCCTTCGTGGATGGCCATACGGAATCGCTCTGCTGATCTGCGCTGTTGTGGTGCTGATCAGTGCACTGCTGACGCTGGATCTTTTGGCGTTGGCCATCAGTGATCCATTTCAGCTGGGGGATTGGCAGTCAAACGTATGGCCTCACAGCCGGATCGGCTCAGTTGTGAAGCTCGTCCAAGTCGGAGGGATTGGCCTGGCGATGACCTGGCTGCGTTTGAGGCCTTGGTTGGGCCGGATTGTTGCTGCGTCGTGGGTTGTTGTCGTCAGCCGCACCTGGGGCATTTGGTCGCTGGCTCTCTGGATTCCTAATGAATCCACGAAAGACCCCTTGCTCGGAGCGGATTTGAGCTTCGGCTTGGGGCGTTTTGCCGGATTGCATCTGGCCCTGGACCTGCTGCTCTTGGGCGCCACGTTCACCCTCGTCTTTGAGCTCTGGAGAGTTCTGGCGAGTTCACAAGCCATCTCTGACTGGGCCAGTCCGGCCTTTTCACCGCGACAGATGCGGTTGATCCGGTTGCTTTCGGCACTTCTGCTGTTCGGAGCAGCGGGACTGGTGTGGTTATCGAGGCATCAGCTCCTGTGGACTCAACATGGTCTGGTGGCAGGAGCGGGATGGCTGCAGGCCCACATGACCCTTCCGTTGCGTGGTTTCGCCACACTGCTGCTGTTGCTGATGGGGTTGGCGCTTCTGTTGCCCTGTCAGCGACGGCTGCGTCAATTCCTTGCATTGGCCTTGGCGACGCTCGTCATGCTGGAGACGTTGGCAACACCGCTGACGCGCTGGCTCGTGGTGCGGCCCAGGGAATTTGCTTTACAGGAGCGCTATCTGAAAAATGCCATTGAGGCCACGCAATGGGGCTTCCAGTTGGACCAAATCAAGAGTCAAGTCGATGACCCCTCAAGGTTCAGCCCGACTGATCGTGAGGAAGGCGCCAGCACGCTCGAAAATGTCCGCATCTGGGACAGCGGTCCTCTGCTGGAAGCAAACCGTCAGCTGCAACAGCTGAGGGTCTACTACCGCTTTTCCAATGCAGCCGTTGACCGCTATCCGTTGAATCAAGACAGCGATTCATCCCAGCAGGTGATTGTCTCGGCCCGCGAATTGGATCAATCCGCATTGCCGCGTCGTTCCAAAACCTGGCAAAACCGCCATTTCATCTTCACCCACGGCTACGGCTTCACCGTCAGTCCGGTGAATGAACGCCGGGACGATGGTCTCCCCTCCTATTTCATCAAAGGGCTTGGCACGGAAACAAAAATCGCTGGAAATCCAGCGCTAGGTATTGAACGATCGGAGGTTGAGAAAGAAATTCCCGTCGGTGACGCGGCACTCTATTACGGGATGCTTCCTTCTCCGTATGCCGTTGCTCCGACAGATATAGCGGAATTCGATTACCCAGAAGGCGACATCAATGTGATGACGCATTATCAGGGATCGGGAGGCGTACCGATTGGAACATGGCTTCAACGTTGTTCAGCAGCTGTTTATCTTCGTGAACCTAGATTGCTGTTTACAAACGCGATCAATGCAGACTCCAAACTGCTGATCCGGCGTGATGTGCGCAGTCGCGTCAAAGCGATCGCACCCTTCATTGATTTTCGCGGAGAGCCTTACTTGATCTCAATTCCGGATGCTCAGCAGGGTTCCAGTAATAGGATTAACCAGAATTCAAATCAACGCCAGCAACATCAGTATTGGGTCGTTGAGGGTTATACCCACAGCTCGACTCTGGCCTATAGCGCAGCAGTCTCGCCAGACGATTCTGATCGATATTTAAGAAACTCGGTGAAAGCCATCGTTGACGCCTACAACGGCAGCATTCGTTTTTTCGTATCAGAGCCTGAGGATCCGATTGTAAATGCCTGGATTCGCGGCTTCCCAGATTTATTCGAACCAATGCAGGCGATGCCACTTCTTGTTCGTGATCACCGCAGAGTTCCTGAGGATTTCTTCAATGTTCAGGTGAATCAGCTCAAGCGGTATCACGTAGACGATCCTCAAATCTTCTACAACGGTGATGATGTTTGGCAGGTTCCCAGTGAAATCTATGGTGGGCAAAAAATTAACGTTGAGCCATATCACATCACAGCCCAAGTCCAAGGAAATAACAACTCCGAATTTCTTCTGCTCCAACCGCTGACCCCCCTAGCTCGTCCGAATCTCACAGCCTGGTTGGTGGCTCGAAACGACGGTGACCACTACGGTGAATTGGAACTGATCGATTTTCCTAAAGACAAAATCATCCTCGGCCCGGAGCAAGTTCAGGCGCTGATTCATCAGGATCCAGACGTGAGCGAGCAGTTCGGCCTTTGGGATCAGGACGACCTCGAGCTCGTGCAAGGCAATCTTCTTGTGCTTCCCGTTGGTTCAGGACTGTTGTATGTGGAACCGGTATATCTGCGCACCAGGAAGGTTGGGCTGCCCTCACTGGCCAGGATTGTTGTGAGTGACGGTCGGTTGGTGGCCATGGACCAAGACCTCAACCTCGCTTTGGATCAACTCATGAAAAAAGCCCCACCCGTTTGACGGGCAGGGCAAATCTGAATGGTTTGATCGAACGATCAGCCGATGGCGGAGAAGTATTCCTTGGAACCCTTGGGATCAGGCTTCATGGTCTTTTCACCAGGAGTCCAGTTGGCCGGGCAAACCTCATCGGGGTTGGACTGCACGTACTGGAAGGCCTGCAGAACCCGCAGGGTCTCATCCACGTTGCGGCCAACAGGCAGGTTGTTAATGGTGGCATGCATGATCACACCATCGGGGTCGATGATGAACAGACCACGCAGGGCAACACCCTCAGCGTCATCGAGAACGTTGTAGGCCGTGGAGATTTCCTTCTTCAGGTCGGCAACGAGGGGATAGTTGATATCGCCCAGGCCACCCTGATTCCGAGGGGTCTGGATCCAAGCCAGGTGGCTGAACTGGCTGTCCACGGAAACGCCGAGAACCTCGGTGTTCTTGCTGGAGAAATCGGCGTAGCGGTCGCTGAAAGCCGTGATTTCAGTCGGGCAAACGAAGGTGAAATCCAGTGGATAGAAGAACAGCACCACGTACTTGCCCCGATACTGGGACAGGGTGACTTCCTTGAACTCCTGGTCCACCACTGCGGTGGCTGTGAAATCAGGGGCCAGCTGGCCCACACGCAAGCAACCGGTGTCGGTCATGTTCGGGAGGTGAATGAGTGAGCTGAAGGCCGCAACCGACTTAACACGTAGTCGATCCGACTTCCAGTATCAGGATTGAACCTATCACGACCATAGCCATCCGTCGCCATAAACTCAGTGGATGACTGACCAACTCACGAGCTGGGATCCTGCGCTCCTGCGCAAGTTCAGTTCCACCGGACATTTCCGTCTGCTGAACCAACTGAAGGGAGATCTGCGCAAGAAACCCCTGGACAGAGACCAGCGCACTGGCCAGCTGAGGAGTCTGGGTGGGAATCGCGGCGCAACCCGGCGTTCGATGCCAACGAGAAACGTTGAGCCGGCACCAGCACCCTCACCCGCCGCACCCGCACCGACAGTGGTTGTTGAGACCGTGGCTCAGCCCACCAAGGAAGAACAGCCGAAATCCTTCCGAGACCGCCTCAATGCCATCGACATGCGCTGAGGCTGAACCCTTGAGATGTATGATGGGGACTTGCCTGAAGGGCCTGCGTCAGAGTAGCTCAGCTGGTTAGAGCACAGGATTCATAACCCTGAGGTCGGGAGTTCAAGTCTCCCCTCTGACATTCATTGTTCCGAGTTGTCGAGCAAACAGCTCGAGACCGGATCGGTCATGAAATAGTTGATTCAGGCCTTTCGTGCCGGCAGCTTGACCAAGGGATTGAGTGCTGCGCCACCGGCTCGACGGATTTCGAAGTGAAGGTGAGGTCCGGTGCTACGTCCGGTGCTTCCCATCAGTGAAATGCGAGCCCCGCGAGGAACAACTTGTCCTTTTTTGACCAGAAGGCGGCTGTTGTGGGCATAACGCGTGGATTCACCATCACTGTGAGCAATTTCAACCAGGTATCCGTAGGCACCGCTCCAGCCGGAATAGGAGACAATCCCATCTCGTGCTGCAACGACAGGTGTTCCGGTGTTGTTGGCGATATCAATCCCTTTGTGCATCCGACCCCAACGCCATCCATAACCAGAGGTAAAAACACCCTTTGTTGGCCATTGATAACCCACGATCGGTGGTTTGAGGCTGTCGGGTTGATCCGCCATCGGGAGAAGCGTGTGCTCTGGCCAAGCAGCACCTCCACTTCGGAGCGGACGAACAGCAAGCAGGGACTGGCCGGAAGAAGCCTGGGCGACTTGAAGTTCCCGACCAACCGTCAGAGCACTGAGTTCAAGCCCTGGATTCCAGGTCTTGAGCTGCTCTTGGGTGACGCCGTGGCGCTTGAGGAAGGCAGCCAGGGAATCACCTTTCTGGATTTTCGCAAGGGTGCCGACCGGTGGCGGGGCGGCCACTGGAAGCGTCTGACGCTCACTGTTCCGCTTGAGTGACGACAACGTCCCAGCAACAACCCGGGCAGAACGAGGCAGGGAAAGCCAACTCTCTTTCGCGAAAACGTGGGAGGAAGGCACGTTGTTCAACGCGGCCAGAGCCTCACGATCAAGTTTGAACAGTTCAGCAAAACGCCTCAGCGACGTTTCGCGAACAACCTCGAACCAAACCGGATTTGTTGGTTCGGCTTTGCTTACAACAGCGTTGATTACCGGAGGATCAAGAGCTGGCAGCGGAGGCAACTCAGCAAGCTCAAAGGTGGCGTTATCGGCAATTCCGGGCAGAGAAGCCCACAAACCCAAGGACAGCACAGGGCTTACAGCAGCTGCCAGAGCAAGCGGTGCGCGCATGAAAACCCTTAGACGCGTTGAGGGTAACGATCCGAACATCCCGGCGCAAGGGGGATTGGAGCAGTGGTGGGATCACCACAACTGCAACTGCTGACCAGCCACATAGGTGACCAGAGCGCAGGCCACAGAAAGGTTGAGGCTGCGCACGCCTCCCTGGCCAGCGTCATCAGCTGCTCCAGGCATGGGGATCGTGAGGATGCTGTCGCAGGCATCGCGTACCGATTCCGGAAGCCCCGTGTCTTCCCGGCCAAACAGCAGCACATCGCCGCGTTGGAACGTGAACGAAGTCAGCGAGGAGCCACCGCGACGGCTGCAGCCGATCAACCTCTGCCCTGGACGAAGCCCGGCTTGAAACTCAGGGAAGTTCGAAGCAATCGAGAGCTGCACATGGGGCCAGTAATCGAGGCCGGCACGGCGCACGCTGCGATCATCCACCTTGAAGCCAAGGGGCTCAATCAGGGTTAACGGAATCCTGAAGGCCGCCGAGGTGCGAGCGATATTGCCGGTGTTCGGTGGAATCTGGGGCTCGAACAGGGCGATCCGCAGGGGTGAGATCTCAGTCATGGCACCTCATGGCCAAGGGCATGAAGGTTCAGAGCGCGACCTTGGAGAACGAGCCAGGCGCCGTCGGCGACGCGATCCAGCGCTTGGGCCAGACTTCCGAGACGATCCCGGAACAATCCACCAATGCGTGTTGGGGGAACAACCCCCCATCCTGTCTCTTCGATCACCAGAACAAACGTGCAGTGGGATGACCTGATCGATGCGATCAGTCGTTCACAGAGCTGATCCCAGTCCGATGCAGTGAGTTCAAGGTGGTGGGCAACAAAGCCACCGAGTGCGTCAATCAGGACAGATTGCCCCGGAGCCAGGTTGTCGATGAAGTTCACCAGCGCGGCTCCAGATTCAGCCACACTCCAGTGGTCGGGTCGACGCTTCCGGTGGGCCTCCAGTCGCATCTGCCAATCACGGTCATCCGGCCGGGTGGCGGCCGTGGCGATGTAGGTCACAACAGGATGATGATGCAAGAGATGCTCAGCCCACCGGCTCTTTCCGCTGCGGGCCGGGCCGCTCACGAGAATCAAGCGGCTGGTTTGGCATGCACCGGCGGGCTCCAAATGGACCGTGGAATCACCCACCACCATTCATCCCCTTCAACGTTGCGACGGACGATGGAGATACACGGTTGAGATATCTGAAAATCCAGTACTTGAAAATCGTCGCCAACACCACGGGGAATGTTGCGATGAAGAGATTGACGAAACTCTGGCTGGAGGGAAGGCCGAAATGGTCAGCAACTCCATCCAGCAGCACCGACCATCCTTCGGGGCTGTGGTAACCCACAAAGATGTCTGTGAACAAGATGATGGCGAAGGCCTTGGCGGAATCACTCAGCCCGTAGACAGCTTCATCCACGAATCCTCGAAGAACCCGCAGTTCATCACGGCTCATCAAACAGACCACAGCAAAGGCGATCAGGCCTGCCAAATCCGCAAAGACGTTTTTGATTGCTTTGAGACTTTCCTCATCGGCATCGTGCTTGAGCTCGGTCGCTTTTTCCGTGAGCTTGTTGCGCAGTTCTGCATCATCGAGGGGTTCCACACCCTTGAGAAAGGCATCAAACTCAAGCTCCTGTTTGTATAAACGAAGCTTCTTTGCTGCTTTTTCTTCCAGTAGCGGCTTGGGATAACTCAAGAAGGGCAATTCGGGTGAGAACTGATTCACCGCAGGGGAAATCAGATAAGTCCCCGAGATTTGCGACACCAACAAAGGGACCAGGACCAAAAGCAACAACACCCTCAGTGAGATCAGCGTTGTGTCACGACGGCGGCGAAAACCGGCGACGACACTGTCTTCTGTAGAGGGGTCTAGCTGAAGTCGAATGCTGTCAAAGACACCCAGGAGTGAGCGGGGCAAGGCATCCGGTGAACGGCTGATTGAAGGCGAACTGGTGGATCGTCTGGATCCGTAGCGGCTGACGATGGATTCGATCAGTTGGAGTTGACGCAGCTCCTGAGAATCCAGCTGACCTCTCTGATCTGAGAGTTTGGCTGCTGAACTACGGCAGATGGACAGAGCGGTTTTGAAGCGGCGCAGAATCGTTGCCTGCACCGAGCGAGGAACGGAGAGTTTGAGCTCCGGACGGATCTGTCGGTCGCCGTAATACTCGAGTTCAAGGCTTTGAATCAGCAGAGCCGCGTCGTAACCACGCTCAAGATCACCAGACAGTTCAACGGATTGACTGGTGCTGAACAGGTTGATCCAGTTACGGCGGCTCATCGCAGTTGTTCAATCAGCGGGAGAACACCCACCAGGTGGCCATCGGAATGATGGTGCCAAGCACCAGCAGAATGATCACCCACTTGGTGGCATCGCTTTCAGCCGTTTCAGCCTTGGTGGGGATGTTTGTAGGAAGAGTGACCCGTTCGATCTCCTTCGGGGGGCCGGGATCTTCCCCACCTGAAAGAACGGTTGAAAGGCGAGTCAGCCCATCAACAGAGGCCTGGCGGTAACGATCTCCATCCCGAAGAGGGACAGTCATCGTTGTACGAGCTGTGCTTTTGAGCAGGCTGGACGGCAGCTGTGCTTCGAGCTCCTGATTGGCAACCACGGCGGATCGCTTGTTCGAGGTCTCGATCAGCATCAACAGCAAAGGATTACTGCTGGGTGAGCTCCAGGTCTCAAGGAGATCCTCGCCGAAGCTGTTCAAGCTGATGCCGTAATCCAGACGCCGCAGTGTGATCAATCGGGCATCCACCCGTTGATCCTCAAAACTGCGCAATTTCGCTTCCAATTCACCACGGCTGGCGCGGCTGAGCACGTCCGCATCGTCGATCACCAGTGCATCCGGCAGGCTTCCACCCAGAGCAGCAGGGGAGATCGCCAGGCTGGCAGGGGCCCAGAGAAGAAGGCAGATCCCGAAACTGAGCAGGCTGGCCAACAGGCGTCGGACGGAACGGGACATCCCTTCAAGCGTTATGACCACCTCAGTCTGCCGTCAGCTGTCCAGCATGTCGCGGTTTAACGCCGCAATTGCCTCGACAACCATGCGGGCATCGTTGTCGGGCATCGTCATCTGACGGGTGAGCTGGTCCAGGAGGTCGGTCTCCTCCGCTGTGATCTTGCGGTCGGCATGCACAAGATGTGCTGCCACCGCCAGGGCCGACTGCTGCTGGTTTTGATTGAGTTGCGGCAAGGCGGAGCTGATCAAGCCTTGAACACCCTGCTCCCGCAACAGTTGCAGCAAACGATCAAATAATTCACCCATCGCTGCTTCAGAGCTGTCGCTGTACAGCGATCGGTACTCCAGCTGACAGCGCAGGGCATGGGCTTCATCCCGCCCAAGCTTTCCGTCACAAGCAACGGCGGCAAGGGCAATGGCGGCAAAAGCCTCGGGGGTCGTCATGGCAGGGACGCACATGTCGGTATTTGAGCAGGATGATTGCGTTCTGACAGCACCCTTTGTTGATGCCAGGTCCCGCCCGTGCCGTTCTGATCTGCGCGCTCCTGTTGCTGGGTCTGACCGTGACCAATGCGGGCGTGGCGGAGACCGTGACTCCCGAGCTGCAAAGGGCAGAGGTGCTGGCAGGAATGGCATCAGTTGGGCTGATGCTTGTGGCGGTGCTCTGGACACGGGCCAATCCCAGATCAGCGGAGAAGGTTCCGTTGAAGGGAGAACAGGGACTCGTGATGATGGATCAGTACAACGCGGTTCAGAAACAGGAGCTGGCTTGGGGCAGCCACATGCTGCTGACAGCGACGCCAGCGGCTTCCGTGCTGGTGCTCTGGCGGGATCAGATTGTGCTGCGTCGCGGCTTGATCAGTCAGGAACCATTCGAGCCAGGGGCGATCACCAAGCGGGCCATGGAGCGTGATCAAACCATCTCCCTGGTGAACACCACACTCTTTCCGGGACGGGCGGAATTCGACGCAATGTTACCGTCACTCCCTGCCATTGTTGTATGCCCCATGGGAAACGAGGGGGCCGTGATCGTGGGGGGCTGGTCGCCCCGATGTTTCACCCGTTCGGATGAACGATGGCTGGAGGGCTGGTCACAGCGCCTCAGAACGACACTCGGGGACGACGTGGTTTCTCCTGTGCCGCCGGACTCAATTTGATCGTGGATTCAACCCGTGCTCCGGATTGGCCGAAGCGAATCTCACCGTCCTCAGAGATCTTGGCCTCCATGCGTGAGGCCCGTGTGATCTGCTCGGGGTTCGTCCGCCGAAGAACCACATCCCCATCGGCCACAACCCGTTCACGGCGCCAGTTCCAGGCACAACGCCGGGCTGTCAAAAATGCCGTCTTCTGCTGCATTCGGCAGCCACTGGAAATAATCACGGTGCCAGTGCGCTCATCAAGCTTGAACCCTGTGCCCTGCACGTTGCTGTTTTTCAGATCGGCCTGAACGGGTTGATCGGATTGCAGTTGCTTCTCTGAAAACAACCAGCGCGTCCGACCGGCAGTGATACGGCCTCGGTCGCCTTCGAGCTCAAGCGTGACCGGTTGTTGTAAGTCGAGGTATCCTTCGCGGGTGTTGCCATTCAGCCCAGAGGCGCTGAGCGTGCGGCCATCAGTGCGGGAGGCCTCCACCGGCCCAGGCGCCTGCATCAAACCGCTCTTCAGATTCCAGCTCCCGCTGCCACCCCGCACCACAGTGGAAGCAGCACTTGTTTGATCAACACGGTTCAGCTGGGTTGGGCCGCTGAACACAAGCACCTCGCTGTCCTGCTGAAACGTCAGCTCGCGGGAGCGAATTTGCGTCTGGCCATCATTGGCCTTGGGCCGTTGATTGATCACCATCCGCGATTGCGATGGCGTCCAAATCAGATTGTCTCCCTCGATCGTCAGCCCCCGTTGGTTTAACTGCCGCAGCTGAACCGACCCTTCCAGCACAACGAGCTCACCATCCCGCAACACCGTGGCAAGATCGGCCGTAATTCTGTATCTGGGTTGATCGTTTTGATAGAGGAGGCCTTCGGGACGTCGCGCACGGATGGTTCGACTGCTGAGGTCGTAACGCGCCTCGGGGCTGGTTAGATCCCAGTCACGATCTCCGTTGTCGGCACGCTGACTCAGATCCAGCGATCGGAACACAAAGGACGGCGTCGGTGCAACCGCCATCAATCTGCGGGGACTGCAAGCAGCCATCAATGCACTCGCCAGAAGGGCTGCTGTCAGACCACAACGCGACAAGCGACCCAGCATGCTTTGTTCAGAGCGGTTCATCCAGTTCCAACCGCTGCATCACCGGAGTTGGCTTGGGCAGGGCAGAACCGCTGCACAGCCTGCCCCAATTCAGCTGATTCGACCAGTTGTTTGGATCCAAGCTCTCCCCGAGTTGGGACAGGATCCGCTCGCTGAGATCGGGAAGCAGCGGGGCAAGCAGGAGCCCAACGATGCGGGTGGTTTCCAGCACAGCGAACAAATCCTCGGCCACGCCTGCCTCTTGGCCGGGTTCCTTCATGCGACTCCATGGAGCCGTGTCATTGAGATGACCGTTCGCCGCAATGGCCAGCTGAAGAATCGATTCGGCCGCGGTCTTGAACGCGAGCTGAGGCATCGCCTCCATCACCGTGCTGATAGTTTCCGCAGCCTTGAGGGCCAGCGGATGGTCAGCCTCTGAGGCTGCTCCTGCTGGGGGGACGCCGTCATCGAACCACTTGCGGGCCATCGACGAGGTTCGGTTCAGCAGGTTGCCGATGGTGTTGGCCAGGTCGTTGTTGACCAGATCCACAAAGCGTTGTTGCTGGAAATCTCCGTCGTCTCCGAATTGGATGTCGCGCAGGAGATACCAGCGAACGGCATCAGTGCCGCATCGCTCCAGCAACAGTTCCGGGTCGAGCACATTGCCCAGGGACTTACCCATTTTCTGCCCCTCCCGGGTCAGGAAGCCATGGCCGAAAACCTTTTGCGGCACCGGCAGTCCTGCAGACATGCACATGGCCGGCCAGAACACGGCATGGAAGCGAAGAATGTCCTTGCCGATCACATGCACGGAGGCAGGCCAGCCGCAGGATGCCAGCCGATCCAGCGATACCGCTTCACCGTCATCCAGAAGTGCTGTGAGATAGCCCAGCAGGGCATCAAACCAGACGTAGAAGGTGTGACCGGGATGGTCGTGGACAGGAAGTCCCCAGGACACATTCACCCGTGAAATGGAGAAGTCGTGCAGGCCTTGGGCGACGAAATTGCGCACTTCCTGGCGTCTGCTGACAGGGGCAATGAAGTCGTCCCGAGCCACCAACTCTTCAATGGCGGATTGATAGCGGGAGAGCCGGAAGAAGAGGTTCTCCTCATCGCGCCATTCCAACGGCTTGCGGTGGATCGGACAGGAGGGCGACTCCGCCTCGGCCGGATCGTCCTTGTATTCCTCGCAATCGACGCAGTACCAGCCCGTCTGTTTGCCGACAACGATGTCGCCGGATGCCTTAACCCGTTCGTAGAACTCACCCACCAACTCCAGGTGACGCGGGTTGGTGGTGCGCACGAAGCGATCGTCGGAAATTCCCCACTGATTCCACAGATCGCGGTAGCGGCTGCTGACGCGATCGCAGTGGTCTTGCGGGCTCAGCTGCTGACGTTCTGCGGTGCGTTGAATCTTCTGGCCATGCTCATCAACGCCGGTCACGAAGGTCACCTTCTCCCCCAGGAGCCGCTCGAAACGAGCCAGGGCGTCACAGGCCAGCGTGGTGTAAGTGCTGCCCAGGTGGGGACGGTCGTTGACGTAATAGAGCGGAGTCGTAAGGGTGTAGGGCATCAGAAAAGTTCGAACTCCGCTGCACCGCAGCGACGACAGACTCTAACGAGCATGCCCAATACGCTCCACGCCAACCCGCCCTCACCATGACGCACCGCGACGTGGTGGTTTGGGGTGGTGGTTGCGGGGGCGTCGCTGCTGCACTGCAGAGCGCGAGATCAGGAGCTGAAACGGCACTGTTCACCCCTGGTCCCTGGCTCGGGGGCATGGTGAGTTCGGCAGGAGTTTGCGCGCCGGATGGCCATGAACTGACCTGTTGGCAGACCGGGATCTGGGGCGCCTTTCTGCGGCAGCTGGAGCTTGAGGAGCCGAGCGGGCTTGACCACAACTGGGTGAGTTGTTTCGGATACAGGCCGCAAACGGCCGAACGGATCCTGCAACGCTGGGTGGCAGCCGAGCCCAGGCTGGAGTGGCGTCCCCACTGCCGCTTGGAGCAGGTTCACGGCCAGCAGGGACGCCTCCACTCCCTGGAGATCCTCAGCGTGAAAGGCGTTGAAACCTTCTCCGCCGATGTGTTTGTGGATGGCAGCGACCTGGGAGATCTGCTTGCCCTGTCGTCGGTTCCCTTCCGCTGGGGTTGGGAAGCCAAGGAGATGTGGGATGAACCCAGCGCCCCCGATCAGTCCCGGCTCGAGAGCGACGCATTCTTTGAACAGCAACCGATTCAGTCACCCACCTGGGTGGTGATGGGTCAGTTGCATGGGGAACTCGCTCCGCAGCGTGCCGCTGGGGTACCGCGGTGTCCATTTGATCGGAGCACCGCCAGCTTCGGCCTCAAGGAAACCATCACCTATGGCCGTCTACCCAGCGGCCTGGTGATGCTGAATTGGCCCCTGGAGGGCAACGACTGGCACAACGGCCTCGATCGAAGCCTCAGCGCTGATGGTGAGGTACGTGCGGAGCTGGCCCAGGAGATGCAGAGGCACAGCAAGGATTTCCTCACGGCGCTGGAGGAATGCAGCGACGGTTGGATCGCGGCCGGCAACGCCTTTCCAGGTGAAGATCCCAGCCTGGCGTTGATGCCTTACTGGCGGGAAGGTCGGAGGTTGATGGGTCGATCAACGGTCACGGAACGCGACCTCCTGCCGATGTCCAGAGGAGCCCTGCGGGGACCGCTCCCGATCGATGCCCAGGGACGCTGCACCAGCATCGCTGTGGGCACTTATGCCAATGACCATCACTACCCGCGTAAGGACTGGCCCCTCGCACCGAAAAGTGTGCGTTGGGGTGGACGTTGGAGCGGTACGCCTTTCTGCATCCCCTTCGATGCCTTGATCTCAGACGCGATCCCCAACCTCGTGATGGCGGAGAAAGGCTTCAGCGTCAGCCACATGGCCAATGGAGCCACGCGGTTGCAGCCTTTGATCCTCAATCTGGGCCAGGTGGCGGGTCTGGCGGCGGCCATGGCCGTTCGCCAGGGCTGTGACCTTGGCGATCTTGCAGTTGAGTCGATCCAGTCAGCCCTAATCCACGAGCCCAAGGCCCCTGCAGCGGTTCTCCCGATCTGGGACTGGCCGCACTGGCATCCGCACTGGGTCACGGCACAGGAGCAGGGCTTGGCTCAGCCTGAAATCCTGGACGCCATGGGCTGCCTTTCAGATATTGAAGTCAGCATGCTGATGCCTCCTGGCATGAACCAGGCGCCACACCAGTCGCATGAGGTCGGTCTCAGTGGCGTGCTCACAGGCAACCTCCAGGAGGGCTACCAGCTGCAGACCTCTGAAGGGATCTGGCCTCTGATCACCCTGGAACCGGCGATCCATCGCTGGCTATCCGAACAGGATCACTCGGGCCAAACCCTGAACCTCCGCGGCATCAAAAACATCTGGGGGCCTTGGGTCCGGATCACCGGGGTTCTGGATCAAGCCAACTGAAGCTGAAGCTCACCACGTACCGGGTCAGCACGACCCACCTTGAGTTCAAGAACGTCGCCAGGGCAAGGGTCGTCTGCAGAAACAAAACCCACCAAATCCATGGCCAGATCGCTCACATGAACCAAGGCCAAGCGATCCTGCGGGCGCAACCAGCGCAGGAACACGGCCGTCCAGACGGTGTTGTGATGCTCGGCAAACCACACCTGCTGCCAGTGACGCTGATCCTCCCGGCTGATCTGAATGGATTGGCGCAATGGATCATCGAGATCGTCAATCACTTCACCAAGACGCTCTTCATCCATCGGTTCAAGCGCCGACAGCTGGGCAATGATCTGCCGGTGGGCGATGAGATCGGCGTAGCGTCGAATCGGTGACGTCGCCTGCACATAGGCCTCAAGGCCGAGACTGAAATGGGGCATGGCCCGCGTGCCCTGCACGCCACGGCTCAAGCAGCGCTTGATCGCCGCATCACGGGCTGGTCCCTCGGGGATTCGATCGAGTTCATCGCTTGAGGGCAGCTCCGCCGCAGGCTGACTGCGGAACGGCAGAGGCAGGTTGTGCTTTTGCCCAAAGCTGGCCACAACAGCACCCATCAGCAGCATCGCTTCACTCACCATCAGGCGGGAGGGTGACGGGTCAATCACCTGCAGCGTCAAGGACCCATCGCTGCGGCGGAAGCGTCCTTCGGGGCGGTCGAACATCACGGCTCCTTTGGAGCGTCGCCAGCGCATGCGCTGCATCAACAGTCCCGAAAGATCCGAAAGGGCCTCATCTCCTGGAGGTGCCAACTCGATTAGCTCGTCGCCATCGCCGTACGTGAGGCCATAGCGGGGTCGGATCCAGCTGCGAGCAATCCGTTGCTCCACCACAGCACCATCGGCATCGAGGTGAACGGCTGCACTCAGTGCTGCACAGCGCTGCCCAGCTCGAAGGCTGAGGGGACCGGCCGCCAGTTCCAGAGGGAGCATGGGCATCACACCCTCCGCCAGATACAAGCTTGTGGCCCGACGTCTGGCTTCCTGATCCAGGGGGGAGTCAATGTCGATCAGACGGCTGGGATCAGCGATGTGGATCCAGATCCAATTGACGCCATCACGACGCTCCAGCGAGAGCGCGTCATCAATTTCGCGGGTGCCTGCATCGTCCAGGCTGTAGGTGGCCAGGTGGGTGAGGTCGATGCGTTGCTCATCCGCAGGCAGTTCTTCTTCCGAAAGAGCAACAAGGCGATTCGCTTCCTCCATCAGATCAGAGGGAAAACGGCGTGACCAGACGCTGCCTCTTAGGCCAATGGGCTCGTTTGGATCGAGCAACCCACGCACGATTAACCACTGCCGCAGATCGGCGGCATCCGATCCAATCGACAACGCTGCCGACCACTGCTGGAGATCAAGATCGGAACCCACCGCAGCGGGATTGTCTTTCAGCAACTGAATCCAGTGTCTGAACTGCTCGTCCCAAACCGGGTCCAGTTCCAAGCGTTCATCGTCACTGAGGGCTCGCTCAGCCCGAAGCAACGCGAGCTGTCGTTGTTCATGCTGTTGTGCCTGCCGCTCAGCTCGACGTTGGCGCCGCAGGCTGTCCCTTTCCCCGCGGGGGAGCGGTTGGATCAAACGGTCGCGACGCCAACGGAACAGCTGTTGGTTCCCATGAAGCCAGGCCCACAAGGCTGCCAGCCCAGCGAGGTTGAACGGGGTCAGCACCAACTCGCCAAAGTCGCAGAGCCTCAATCGAGCCAATCCCCCCGGTTGATCCGTTTCCAGTAGCTGCCAGGCCTCTAGGAGGGCCCGTGCTGATGGAGCGCTGTCCTGCACCTGCTCAGGAGCCGGTAAAGCACTGTTCGCGAAGCGATGCTCGGGATCGATGGCAATCAGGTCGCGCAGGGGCAGACCCTGGTCACGACGTTGACCACCAAAAGAAAGAACCGCCTTGCTGCCTTTGATGGACAGAAGACGGCCGAATAGAGGGGAACCCTTGAGAACTACCGCGACGGTGTCTCCGGGTTGGATTGAGTTGTTCAACGCCCGAGGGTCAACCTTCGGGATTCACAAAGGGCAGAAGGGCAACGATGCGGGCACGCTTGACAGCGTTGGTGAGATCGCGCTGCTGCTTGGCGGTGAGGCCGGTGAGGCGACGGGGAAGGATCTTGCCGCGTTCAGTGATGAACTTCTTGAGAAGATCCACATCCTTGTAATCGATGGGATCACCGGGCTTGATCGGCGAAAGACGCTTCTTGAAGAAGGAGCTGGACATGACTCAGGAACGGATGGAGGAAAGACGGACCTGCAAGGTCACTTGATCTCCTTATGGATCGTGGACTTGTTGCAGTGGGGACAGAACTTTTTGATCTCCAGCCGTTCGGTGGTGTTCCGGCGGTTCTTTTCCGTCGTGTAGCGAGACACGCCGGGTGAACGCTTGGCGGGATTGGACCGGCATTCGGTGCACTCGAGAGTGATCACGATCCGGACGCCCTTGTTCTTGGCCATAAAGGACGTTGCGCCGCAGGTGCGAAGCGAATTGACAAACATCGAGCTTACCCCCTGACCCGACATGCCCTGGGCTGCTCTTCCAAGGGGACTTCCTAGGATCGCGCGCTGTCTGGCTTAGATCCGATGCGGGTATCCATCTCCTGGCTGAAGCAGCTGGTCCAGGTGAATGAGTCCGTGGACGATCTCTCTGAGCGTCTGTCGATGGCAGGCTTTGAGGTGGACGACGTCGATGACCTCAGCGCCCGGGCCCAAGGCGTGGTGGTTGGCAATGTGCTGGAACGAGAGAAACACCCGAACGCCGACAAGCTGAGCGTTTGCAAGGTGGATGTCGGAGCTCAGGCCCCGATCCAGATCGTTTGTGGTGCCAGCAACGTTCGTTCCGGGATCCATGTTCCGGTGGCCATGGTCGGAGCCACCCTCCCCGCCGTGGGATTGACGATCAAAGCCGGCGAGTTGCGGGGTGTGGCCAGCAACGGAATGATCTGCTCCCTGACCGAGCTGGGTCTGACGGAGCAATCCGACGGCATCGCAATCCTGGATGAGCTGGATGAATCCTTGCCGCCCAACGGGTCGCCTGTGGCGCCCCTGCTGGGTCTCGACGACACCGTTTTGGAGCTGGCCATCACCGCCAATCGCCCCGACGGCCTCTCGATGGTGGGTATCGCTCGCGAGGTGGCGGCCTTGACCGGTGGCAGCTTGAGCCTGCCCGAGCTGGATCTGGATCCCAGCACCAGTCCGCTGACCACAGAACTGGACGGCTGCTTCTACACGATCACCAGGATTGAGGGTGTGGACGGCTCAAAGCCCTCACCCACCTGGTTGCAGCAGCGCCTTGAGCGAGGTGGCGTAAACAGCGTCAATGCGGTGGTTGACGTCACCAATCTGGTGATGCTGGAACAGGGGCAGCCCCTCCACGCCTTTGATGCCGATGCGCTGGAACAACTGACCGGGCAACCGGTGGACGCCAAGAGTTTTGCGGTCCGTTCCGCCCGCGATGGGGAAATCTTCGTCGGTCTGGATGATCAGAAGCGAACCCTCGACAGCCGTGTGCAGGTCGTCACCTGCCATGACCGGCCTGTCGCCGTCGCAGGTGTGATGGGGAGTCTCGAGAGTGGGGTGACCGCCAGCACCCGGAACATCTGGCTGGAATCCGCCCTGTTTGCTCCGCCGCGGGTTCGCCATTCCGCCCGGGCCTTGGGCTTGCGCACCGATGCCAGCAGCCGTTTCGAGAAAGGGTTGCCTGTGGAAATGACCCTGCCCTGTTCGGCCCGTGCTTCGGCCTTGTTGAGTCAGGAGTTTTCCTGCTCTGAAAGCGGCCGTTGGGTGGGCGGCAGCGGTCCTGCAGAAGCGGGACCGGTGCTGTTGCGGCGCAGTGCCCTGCATCAACTGCTTGGCCCCCTCGATGCTGCCGATGGACCGGAGGATCTGGATGACACCAGCATCGAAAACTGCCTGACAGCCCTCGGTTGCCAGCTCTCAGCCCATGAACAGGGTTGGGAGGTGATGGCGCCCCCATCGAGACGGCAAGACCTGCAGCGTGAAGTTGATCTGATCGAGGAAGTGGCTCGTCTTGTGGGCTTCGACCGATTCGGGGCTCATCTGCCGGATCCGCTGGAGCCCGGGGCACTCACACCGCGCCAGCAGGCGGAACGGCGTCTGCGGCAGCTGTTCTGTGCAACAGGGCTGCAGGAGGTCACCACCCTGTCTCTCGTTCCGGCTTCCGAGCAGGAGCAGCGCATCGCCATCAGCAATCCGTTGTTGGCCGACACAAGCCATCTGCGCACCAACCTCTGGGAAGAACACCTGCAGATCTGTGTTCGCAATCTGAAGGCATCGCAGCGGGGTTGCTCCGTCTTTGAGATCGGCAACACCTACAGCGGCTCCCCGGAGGCCGTCAGCCAGAAAGCGGTTCTGGCTGGTGTGATCTGCGGAGATCGACGCCTCTCCACCTGGGCAACCAGTGGCAAACCCCAGGCACCCGACTATTTCCAGGCCCGTGGTGTTCTCACCCGGGTGATGGAGGCCCTGCAGCTGGAGCTGTCCGACCGTCGCCTGACAGATGACGCACGACTGCATCCAGGTCGGGCCGCCACCCTGGTGTTGGAGGGACGCCCATTGGGCTGTTTCGGACAACTGCACCCAGCTATGGCTGAGGAGCTCGATCTTCCTGAAGCCACCTATCTATTCGAGCTCGACCTTGCGAGACTGCTGGATGCCGCCACCCGCAGCAACCGCTGGACGCCGTCCTTCAAACCCTACCCAACCGTGCCGTTCAGCGAGCGGGATCTTGCCGTCATCGTTGA